>JASHOI010000079.1 GCA_030041195.1 Streptosporangiaceae bacterium
CCCGCAGGCGGCGCAGGCCCTCCCGGCGACGCGGTGGCCGGGCCGTCGGCCAGGCCAGCGGGGCCGGCCCGGCGGAGCCATCGGGCAGCGAGGCCTGACCGAGGGTGCGACCGCCCCGGCCCGGTCGTCTAACTGGGCCGTCACACCGGCGTCATCTGCCTGCAAAGCCGCGGGGCTAGATTCGCACCGGATCGCGATGCAATCAACGCTGGGTAGGCTGCCAGGCCGTGAGCACACCTAAAATCCTCGATCTGCCCGAACGCGTCCGGCGGGTGACCATCGAGAGCCGCCGCGGCTGCTTCGCGGCGCTCGAGGCCGAACCGACCATGGGCGTGTGCGAGCGAAGGCCGGCGCTGCTCATTCCCGGTTTCACCGGCAGCAAGGAAGACTTCATCCCGGTCCTGCAGCCGCTGGCTTCGGCGGGCCGCCGGGTGGTCGCGATCGACATGCGCGGGCAGTACCAGAGCCGGGGTGCACCGGATGCCGACGGCTACACGCCGGATGAACTCGCCGCCGACATCGCGGCGATCGCCGAATCCACCGGCGGCGGCCAGGGCCTGCATCTGGTCGGGCATTCCCTCGGCGGGCTGATCGCCAGGGAGACGGCCCTGGCGGGAACGGCACGGATCACCTCGCTCACCCTGCTCAGCTCCGGCCCGGGCCGCATCACCAGCCAGCGCGCCGAGATGCTGCGCGGCATGCTGGCCATGATGGACTCGGCCGGCAGCGCCGGGCTGCGGGCCACGGTCGAGCAGATCTGGCAGGAGCACCTGGCGCCCGAGGCCAGGGCCGAAGGGACGCCCGAGCACGTGATCGCCTTCCTGCGGGAGCGGATGATGGGCAACAGTCCGGCCGGGCTGATGGCCATGGGCCGGTATCTGCTTACCTGCCCGGACCGCACGGCAGAGCTCGCGAACCTCGGCGGGCCGCCGATCCTGGTTCTCTACGGGGAGAACGACGACGCCTGGCGGCCGGCCGTCCAGGAACGCATGGCCAGGCGGCTCGGCGCGCAGCGGGTCTGCATACCGGGAGCCGGGCACTCGCCCGCCGTCGAGGCTCCGGAGACCACGGCGAGCACGCTCACGGCCTTCTGGCGTGAGGCCGAGGACGGCGAACGGCGGGCGGTGCAGCGGGCGGCTGGCGGCGCTCAGTCCGGCACGGCAGCGCCCGTGACCGCGCCAAAGACATCGGCCTGACCGGCAACGTCGGCCTGAGCGGCGCCGGACGGGGTCTCGGCGGTCCCGAGCCCGTCCCATGGCCGGCGGGGCTCGGACGCCGCGCTGCCCTCCGGGCAGCTCGTCCGGTAGTCGCACCATCCGCACCACGGGCCCGATCGTGGCGGGAACAAGCCCTCCAGCCCAGGCTCGTGCCCGCCGTTCTGTACGGCACGGAACTGCTCGTCCGCTGCCGCGCATTCCGCCGCGATGTCCTCGGCCCGGCGCAGCTGACGGGCCAGTGACTCGGAGGTGTGCTCCCAGGCGAGCACGCGTCCGGTCGGCAGATGGTGCAGCTCGACCCGGCGGCAGGGCCGGCGCATCACCCGCTCGGCCGCAGCCGCGTAGAGCGCCAGCGGCAGCGACGTCCGCGCGTCGTCCACCGTGAGCAGGTGCCGGCCGGTCTTGTAGTCAACCACGACGAGCTCACCGCGGCCGTCCGGGCCGCGGCGGTCATCCAGCCGGTCGATCCGGCCGGACACGGCGATCAGGTCGGTGCGGGTCGCCACCGTGCGCTCCACCCCGATCGGCTCGCTGGCCGGATCCAGGCCGGTCACGTAGGCCTCCACCAGTCCCCTGGCCCAATGGCGGTACCGCGCGGACTGCAGCGGGTCGGCGAAGCCTTCCCCGATCCAGCCCTCATCGAGCAGGTCACCGGCGGCTTCCACGGTCCGCCTGGCACGCGGCAGGCGCCACCACCCGGCCAGCGCGTTGTGCACGCTCGCGCCGAGGCTGTTGTGCGCCCACGGTGGGCCCTTCCCCGGCGGCGGCCGGTCCAGGTACGTCATCCGGTACCGGCGCGGGCAGTCCAGCCAGGTGCTCAGCCTGGTCGGCGTGCACGCATACAACCGCTGCGGCATGCCCTCGAAGCCAAGCTGCTCCACACATTCCATCCTGGCACGGCCCGCCGACATTACCGGGCACGCGCGGCCCGCCCCGGTGCGAGAGGTCTTAGCCGGAAGGTTGCCGCGGAGGCGGGGGCAGCTGGCTGGCTCGCTGCCTGGCGCTGTCATCGAACAGGGCGGCGCGCAGCACCGTGTCCGCCGCGGCGAGCTGGGCCGGGCTGACCCGCACGGCGACCTCCCGGTTGAGCTCCTCGGTGACGGCGATGACCGCACGGGCGTAGTCGCGGCCGACCGGGGTGAGGGTGATGTTCAGCTGCCTGCCATCGCGCGAATCCCGCTCGGTCGTGGCGTATCCCCTCTGCTCCAGCGCGTCGGCGATCTTCCTTGCCGCCTGCCGGGTCACGCCCAGGCCCGCGCCGAGCCGACCGACCGGCAGCGGCCCCCGCCACAGCATCCGCATCACGGCCGCGTCGCCGCGCCGGAAGCCGGCATACCCGAGCCCTTCCAGGCGGCTGGTCATCTGGCCGACCCAGCTCAGCCTGGCCAGGGCGACGAGGTCGCCGAACCGGTACGTGGGAGTTGACTCCGCAGTCATAACTCCCGCATTATAAAAACATGCAACTAGGTTGCTCATTTTCGCGGCTGCTCCCCAGGGCGCGGCCCCGCG
>JASHOI010000681.1 GCA_030041195.1 Streptosporangiaceae bacterium
CGCATCAGCCCGAGCAGCGCGGTCACCTCGGGCGCGGCCAGCCGCCAGTTCACCGCGGCGGGCAGCGCGCCGACCCGGACCAGGCCGAACATCGCGGTGACCCAGCCGACCTGGTTGCGGGCGATGATCGCCGTGACGTCGCCCGGCCGGACCCCGGCGGCCGCGTAGCCCGCCGCCTCCCGCTCCATGGCCGCCGCCAGCGCGGCGTAGGTCAGCTCGCCGCCGCGGTCGTCGGTGAGGGCCAGCGCGTCCGGGGTGACCGCCGCCCGCCACTCCAGCACATGGACCCAGGACAGCACCCGCTCAGGCCCGCACGCCGGTTCGGTCGGCGGCGGTCTTCGGCTGGTGCCTGACGTCGCCCGGCTGCCCCATGGCCCGCCGCCAGCAGGCGAACTCCAGCAGGATCCCGTCCGGGTCCTGGAAGTAGAACGAGCGCACGAACACGCCGTCGTGCAGTTCCCTGGCCACGCCGAACTCGCTGTCGTCGTGGTCCAGGATCGGGCTGACCCGCACACCCTTGGCCTTGAGCTTGGCCCGGTACTCGAGGAAGCGCTCCTCGGGCACGTTGAACGCCACGTGGTTCATCGAGCCGACGGCGCTGGTCCACTCGCCGATGCCGGGCACGGTCACCGGCGCGGATACCCCAGGAACCCCGTCCGGTGCGTCCGGGAACCAGAAGAACGCCAGCGCGTTGCCGCCGCCCATGTCGAAGAAGAAGTGCTGGCCCGAGTTGCCCGGCAGGTTCAGCGTCTTGATCAGCCGCATGCCGAGCACCTGCGTGTAGAACTCGACGGTCCGCTTCATGTCCGAGCAGACCAGGGCCAGGTGGTTGACCCCACCGAGGTCGAACTCCTCGTTCCGCCACTCCATGAAGGCCTCCTCGGGTCTGGCGGTCCATCAGAACTAAACCTAAACTCAGTTTCACTTCCGCGCCAGAGCCGCGGGGCCGAGGGGCCGCACCAGAGCCGCGGGGGTCGGCGGTCGGCGGGTCGTGCGGCGGCTGGTTCCATGATCGTGGTGGCAAACGCCGCTCATTCGGTCGTTATCAACCACGATCATGAAAAATACTCGCCCGCGGCGGGCTCAGGCGATGCGAGCGGATCGGAGTGAGTGGTGAGCGAGATCGTGCGGGAGTTCGTCGGGCTGCCGTCGCCGGTGGTGGGGCGGGCGGGCGCGGGCGGGCATCCGTGCCAGGGCCTCTACCACCGGCCGGCCGGCGCGCGGCCGGCGACCGCGTTCATCGCCACGCACTACAACGTGGACTTCTCCGAGCACTACCTGGCCAGCTTCATGGCCGAGCGCGGGTTCGGGTTCCTGGGCTGGAACACCCGGTTCCGCGGCAACGAGGCACACTTCCTGCTCGACCACGCGCTGGCCGAGATCGGCGTTGGGGTGCGGTGGCTGCGCGAGCAGGCCGGCGTCGAGCGGGTGGTGCTGCTGGGCAACTCGGGCGGCGGATCGCTGATGGCGGCGTACCAGTCCCAGGCGGTGCAGCCCAACGTCCGGCCGGTCGCCGGGATGCGGCCGCTGCCCGCGATCGAGGACCTGCCGCCCGGCGACGCGTTCATCGCGCTCGCCGCGCACTCGGGCCGGCCCGAGGTGCTCACGAACTGGCTCGACCCATCGGTCACCGACGAGGGCGACCCGGTGGCCGCCGATCCCGCGCTGGACCCGTTCAACGCCGACAACGGGCCGCCGTTCAGCGAGCAGTTCCGGCGCCGTTACCGGGCCGCGCAGTGGGACCGCAACGAGCGCATCACCGACTGGGCGCTGGGCCAGCTCGACGCGCTGCGCGGGACGCGGGCCAGGGACCGGCTGTTCACCGTCTGCCGCAGCTGGGCCGACCTGCGGATGATCGACCCGTCGATCGAGCCGTCGGACCGCCGGCCGAACTGGTGCTACCTCGGCGACCCGATGAAGGCCAACTACGGGGTGTTCGGCGTGGGCACGGTGAGCACGCTGCGCGGCTGGCTGTCCATGTGGAGCCTGCGCACCTCGCAGTGCATCGCCGCGCCGCACCTGGCCCGGATCACCGTGCCCTCGCTGGTCGTCCACGCGACGGCGGACGCGTGCGTGTACGAGAGCGACGCCCGCGCGCTCTACGACGCGCTCGCCGCTGGTGACAAGAAGCTGGAGTTCCTCAGGGCCGACCACTACCTGCAGGAGCCGGCCGGCTCACGGGAGCGGGCCGCGGACCTGGTAGCGGCCTGGATGGCCAGCCACTGACTGATTAGCCTTCTGCTGTGCAGAAGCGTGGCGACGAGGCCGCCGGGCAGCGGCCCGCTTACCCGATCGCGTCGGTGGACAATGCGCTGCGGCTGCTGATGCTGTTCCGCGGCCAGCCGCGGGTCCGGCTGTCGGAGGCCAGCGAGCACCTGGGGGTTGCGCTGTCCACCGCGCACCGGCTGATGGCGATGCTGGCCTACCACGGGTTCGTCCAGCAGGATCCGGACACGCGCGGTTACGTCGCGGGCCCGGCGCTGGTCGAGATCGGCCTGGCCGCCGTCCGGCAGCTCGACATCCGGATGTACGCACGGCCCGTGCTCGAGGGCCTCGCCGCCGACCTGGGCGAGACCGTGCACCTGGCCGTGCTCGAGGGCGGCAACGTCCGCTATCTCGACGCCGTGGAGAGCCCGCACGCGTTGCGGGTGGCCGCCCGGACCGGCTCGGCGCTGACGGCGAGCTGCACCGCGTCGGGGAAGGCGCTGCTCGCCGCGCTGCCGGAGGATGAGGTCGCCGCGTTGTTCCCCGACGACGCGAGCCTGGTTGCGCTCACGACCAAGTCGATCACTACACGTTCCAGGCTCCTGACAGAGTTGCGTGCCGCGCGGGACCGGGGCTTCGCGCTCAACCGCGAGGAGAGCGAGGACGGCGTCGCGTCGGTCGGGGTGGCGGTGCCGGGGCCGCGGAACGTGCCGGTGGCCGCGCTGGTGGTGTCGGCGCCGGTGTCGCGGATGAGCGGCGAGACCGCGCGCGCGATCGGTGCGCGGCTGCTCGACGAGGCGGCCCGGCTGGCTGCCGCGCTGCCGCACGCCACCTGATTTCCTCGCCGCGCGCTCTGTCTTCCAGAAGTCGTTTCTGCAACGATTACGAACCTGCGGACGGAAGGAACGCGGCCGATGCAGAGCTGGATTCACGTCCTCGAGTGGCGCGCCACGGTGCGGCCCGAGGTGATCGCGCTGGTCGATGACCGGGGCGGGGAATTCAGCTACGCCGCGCTGCGCACCGAGTTCGAGCGCCGGGCCGGCGGCTGGGCGGGGCTTGGCGTCGGCAGCGGTGACACGGTCGCGATCGTGGCCCGCAGCAGCGCGGAGTTCCTGGTGCACGCGTTCGCGGTGATGCGGGCCGGGGCCACGCCCGCGTTCGTCAACTGGCGGCTGTCGCCGCGGGAGCTGGCCGAGGTGCTGGCGCTGGTCGAGCCGACCGCGGTGGCCGCGGACGCCGAGTTCACCGCCCTGGTCGACGCGGTGCCGGGCCGGCCAGGGCTGCGGGTGGCCATCGGAGGGGGCGGGCCGGTGCCCGCCGGGTGGCTGGACGGCGGGGCCCTCACGGGGGCGGTCCCGCCGCGGCCCGCCTTGGGCGGCGACACGGTCCTGGCGCTGGTGCACACCAGCGGCACCACGGGCAAGGCCAAGGCGATCCCGCTGCGGCACGGCGCGCTGATGATGAGCGTCGCCGACTTCGCGATCGAGATCGGCGACCAGGTCGCTGGCTCGCACCACCTGCAGATCCTGCCGCTGTTCCACCTGGGCGGCTTCGGCCAGTGCATGCAGGCGCTGCTGACCGCGGGCACGGTCTACATCCACAGCGCCTTCGACCCGGCGGCGGTCATCGACGCGATCGAGCGGGACCGGATCGAGTTCTTCACCGCCGGCCCGTCGCTGATCGACATGCTGGTGGCCGAGATCCGCCGCCGCGGCGGCGCCGACCTCAGCAGCCTGCGGGAGATCGCCTACGGCACGGCGCCGATCACCCCGTCGTCGCTGGCGGCCGCGCTCGATGCGTTCGGCTGCCGGTTCCGGCAGATCTACGGCAACACCGAGAGCCAGAGCATGATCAGCCTGCTCGCGCCCGAGGATCACCAGCCCGGCCACCCGCGGCTGGCCAGCGCGGGCCGGATCTCGTTCGGCTGGGAGGTGCGGATCGTCGATCCCGACGGCCGTGACCTGCCCGCGGACACCGCCGGGGAGCTGCTGATCCGCGGCGAGTGCCTGTTCTCCGGGTACTGGCGCGACCCGGAGGCCACCGCGGCCGCGTTCGCTGAGGGCGGCTGGTACCGGACCGGGGACATCGGCCGGCTGACCGCGGACGGCTACCTCTACATCATGGACCGGGCCAAGGACATGATCATCAGCGGCGGCGAGAACATCTACCCCGCTGAGGTCGAGGCGGTGCTCGCCGATCACCCGGCGGTGGCCGAGGTCGCGGTCGTGGGGCGGCCGGACCCGGTGTGGGGCGAGGCCGTGCACGCGGTGGTGATCCCCGTGGCCGGCGCCGATGCCTCGGCTGACGAGATCATTTCCTGGTGCCGGGAGCGGCTGGCCCACTTCAAGTGCCCCAAGACCGTCGAGTTCGCCGGCTCGCTGCCGCGCACGACCACCGGCAAGGTGCTCAAGCGCGAACTGCGCGCCCGGCTGGCCCGCGAGGGCGCCGCCGCGGCCGACGGCGCCGCCGCGGCCAATGGATGTACCGATGGGCTGGATAGAACAAGCCCGGAGGTACATCGATGAGCATCGGCCCTCCCGGGGTCCCTCCGGGCGGCGGCTCCGCGGGCCCGGGCGGCGCGATCGGGCTGTCGATCGCGTCGCACAGCGGGCTGCCGCCGGCCAGGATCGGTGAGCTGGCCGCGGCCGCCGAGCGGGCCGGGTTCGGCTCGGTCTTTGTCGCCGAGGGGCACGGCGACGCGCTCTCGCTGTGCCATCCGGTGGCCGCGGCGACCCGCCGGGTCCGGGTCGGCACCGCGGTCGCGAACGCGGCGCTGCGGCCGCCGGTGCTGGCCGCGAAGACCGCCGCGCAGCTGGACCAGGCGGCGGAGGGGCGGTTCGTCCTCGGCCTCGGCGTGGGGAACCCGATCATGAACGGCAGGTTCGGCGTCGATCCGTTCCCGCCGCTGCCGATGATCGAGGAATACGTGGCCGTGGTCCGCGCGGTGCTGGCCGGCCGCCCGGCCGGCCACCACGGCCGGCTGTTCCGCACCGGCATGGTGCCGCTGGACAGCCCGCCGGTCCGCCCGGACCTGCCGGTCTACCTGGGCGCGCTCGGGCCACGGATGCTCGAGGTCGCCGGGCGGATCGCCGACGGCGTCGTGCTGAACCTGGTGTCGCCGGTCCAGGCCGGCGTGGCGGCCAGCCTGGTGCGCACGGCCGCCGCGGCCGCCGGGCGGGACCCGGCCTCGGTGGAGATCGTCTGCGTCGTGCACTGCTGCCTGTCCGATGACGCCGACGCGGCCGCGGCCGCCGCCCGCGACGTCGTTCCCCGTTATGTGCTGCATCCCGCGGTGCCCCGGCTGTTCGGCGAGGACGGCCCGGCCACCGATCTGCGGCCGGTCCGTGAACTGCTGCTGGCCGGGGACCGGGCCGGCGCGACGGCGCGGGTCCCGCAGCCGGTGGCCGACGGGTTCGTGGCGCACGGGGACGCGGGCACCTGCGGCCGGCGGCTGGCGGAGTACCGGGCCGCGGGCGTGGACCTGCCGGTCGTGTTCCCGATGCCGGTCGGCGGTGACTGGGGCTACGAGGAGGCCATCGCCTCCTTCGGGCCAGGCAGAACAGGCAAGGAGGCAGCGCGATCAGCGAGGAACTCGTGATCCGATTCTTCACCGCGCTCGAGGCGGGCGACATCGGCACACTGCGCGAGATCTACGCACCGGACGCAGTGATCTGGCACAACGATGACCTGGCCGAGCAGCCGGTCGACGAGAACCTGAAGGTGCTGCAGGGCCTGCACCGGGCGGTGTCCGGCCTGCGCTATGACATCGTCCGGCGGGTGCCGGCCCCCGATGGTGTGCTGCAGCAGCACGTGCTGCGCGGCTCGCTGCCGGACGGGACCGAGGTCGAGCTGCACGCCGCCATGTACCTGCAGGTGCGCGACGGGCACATCACCCGGATCGAGGAGTACCTGGACTCGGCGAGGCGATCCTCGATCCGCGCCGCCCGTGAGGCTCTTTCCGGCTGACGCCGGCAAGTCCCGCCGGCCCGGGCCGGTCCGCCTTCTTGCCTTGCAGGTAATCGATCCACTCAAGGGCCGCGAGCGTGTCCGGGTGATCGCGGCCCAGCGTCAGTTTGAGGTGCGGGAGCAGATCCCGGAACTCTTCCTCCGCCCCGGCGTGATCGCCGCGCGCGACCATCTCCCTGGCGACGTTGACCCAGAGGATGACCGTGACCGGGTGGTCCAGGCCCGGCTGCCGCTGCAGATAAGCCAGCACATCCCGGAACTCTTCCTCCGCCCCGGCGTGATCGCCGCGCGCCGCCATCTCCCTGGCGATGCTGCACCGGGTAGCCAGCGTGTCCGGGTGATCCCGGCCCAGGCCACGCTGCAGATGGGGCAGCATCCTGCGGAATTCTGTCTCCGCCCGGGCGTGGTCACCGCGCGCGGCCATCTCCTGGGCAACGCCGAACCAGGCCAGCAGGGTGTCCGGATGATCCGCGCCCAGCGTCCGCTGCCGGCCCCGGTACACGCGGCGGAACTCCTCCTCCGCCCCGGCATGATCCGCCTGCGCGGCCATCTCCTGCGCGATGCTGAACCTGGTGGCCAGCGTGTCCCGGTGATCCACGCCCAGTTCCTGCTGCCAGGTAAAGACGTGCCGCAACTCGTCCTCAGCGCCGGCGTGATCGCCAGCAGCCGCCATCTCCCTGGCCATGCTGAGCCGTGTGGCCAGCGCCTCCGGGTGATCCGGCCCCAGCGCTTCCACCTGATCGGCCAGGATGCGCCGGTGCTGCGCGAGCGAGTCATCCCAGCTCGCGGCCTCCTGGACGGCTGCGGCCGGGCTCGCCTGAGCGGCCGGCGCGTCCGTCCCCAGGCCGTGCTGCTGGTCGGCCAGGGTCCGCTGGTGCAGCACGGTGGCCACATCGGGCGCGTATCGCTGCAGCCCGAGCGCCATGCGCAGCGCGTCGGCGAACTCCCCGCAACTCGCGTACCGATCTCCCGGAGCCTTCGCCAGCGCTCGGAGCAGGACGTCATCGACGCTGGCCGGAAGGTCGGGCCGCCGGGCCGCCAGCAGCGGCGGCCGCTCCGACACCTGCGCGTACAGCACCGCCATGTCCTCATCGCGGGAAAACGGCGGGTGTCCCGACAGCAGCTCGAACGCCGTGCACGCGAGCGAGTACTCATCCGTGCGCGCCTCGACCCGCCGACCCTGGATCTGCTCCGGCGCGCAGTAATTGAGCGTGCCCATGAAGCGGTCGGAGCCGGTCAGGTCGGCCGACGAGAGCGCGCCCTTGCTCAGGCCGAAGTCCGACAGGTACACGTGGTCGGGCCGCCCGGCCCGCGCGTCCAGGAGCATGTTGCTCGGCTTGACATCACGGTGCACCAGCCCCGCCGCGTGCGCGGTGTCCAGGGCCGAGGCCACACCGGAGATGATCGCCGCCGCGCGCTCGACCGGCAGCGGTCCCATCTGCCTCACGAGTGCGCCGACGTCTCCGCCCGGCACGTACCGCATCGCGATGAACAGCACCCCGTCCGCGTCACCGGCCTCGAACACCGGAATGATGTGCGGATCATCCGCCGCGGCAGCAGACCGGGATTCGCGGATGAACCGGCTGCGGAAAGTGTCATCCGCTGCCAGGGCCGGCGCCAGGATCTTCAGCGCCACCTGCCGCTCAAGCCGTTCATCCTGGGCCCGGAATACAACGGCCATTCCCCCGTGGCCAATCTGCTTCACGAGCCGGTAGCCGGCGATCCGCGAACCGGCGGAGAAGCCGCCCAGGTACCCGACAGGGCCGGGGTCGCCATCAGCCATCGCGCCCCCAGGACCGGCCAGTCCGCGGCGGCAGCCGCCCTGAAGCGACAGCGGGGGCCGCCGGCGGCTGTCCGTCCTCGTTGACTGAAAGGCCAGTCAGAATTCGGCCGTGCCCGTTGCCAGTGAATAAGACGCAGGAATGCGAATCAATATGCTCAGCCACGCGAACTATCCCCCTCGCGGTTACCGGCACACGTTACCGCGACCGCAGACGTGCTTCCCGGGAACTAAGCACACTTTTCGGGCTGAATCTACTTTGGCCCCAAATGACCCACCGGCCAGGCTTCCTTCCGGTAGCCCATGTCCCAGAACATCCACTCGTAACGGCTGGTCGCCCGGAAGTGCCGGTGCACCAGCGCGCGCTCGGCCGGCGCCAGGCCGGGCCCCAGGGCATCGGCCACCGCCAGCACCTTGCGGACCGTGGCACCGAAGTCCTCGCCGCCGTAGGTGTCGATCCACTTCTGGTAGCGCGGGTTGGGCGAGCCGCGCAGCAGCAGCTCCTTGCCGACCTCCCAGTAGATCCAGTAGCACGGGAGCACCGCACCGACGCCCTCGGCGTATGACCCGCCGCGGACGGCAGCGAGCAGGTAGCTGACGTAGGCCAGCGTGGTGGGCGCTGGCTCGGCCGCCTCGATCGACGCGGGGTCGATGCCGAGGTCACCCAGGAGCGAGTCATGCAGGGCCCGCTCCACGGCCACGATGTCGGCGGCGTCGCGGGAGAACGTCTCGATCCCGGCCGCGTCCGGCGCGCGGCTGCCGACCGCCGCGAGCGCCTGCGCGTAGCCGTGCAGGTACAGCGCATCCTGCACCACGTAGAACACGAATGCGTCCTCCGGCAGGCTGCCGTCGGTCAGCCCGGCCAGGAACGGGTGCGCCAGGATCGCGTCGTAGATGTCCGCCGAGCCCCGCCAGAGCTCATCGGTGAAGCGGTCGGTCATCGGGCTGCCCCCACCCGGCTGGTCAGCCTTCCCGCGGCGCGCTCTCCAGCGGGACCTGGAAGAACGACGAGCGCAGCACGTAACGCGCCACGAACATCAGGGCTATGCCCACGACGACCACGCCGACCACGGACCACAGTTGCGGCGCCGGCGCGGTGAGCAGCGACTTGACGATCAGCCAGACCAGGAACGCGGCGGCCGCCAGCGGGAGGATGCCGACGAGCACCAGGTCAGCCGCGTTGCTGAGGATGCGCTGCCGGAAGTAGACCATCGCGCCTATCGCGGTGAGCACGTAGAACCCGGCGTACAGCAGCCCGGTCACGTCGATCACCTGGGTGAACGCGTTCGCGACCGAGGTGGACAGCAGGTAGATCCAGGTGACCACGACCAGGATCGCCCCGATGATCAGGGTGGCCACGGCCGGGGTGGAGAACCGCGGGTGGATCGCGGCCAGCAGCGGCGGCAGCACCCGCCGCCGCGCCATCCCGTACGTCATCCGGCCCAGAGCCACGATCCCGGTGCCGGTGGAGGCGATCACCGACAGCGCCAGGGAGAGCGCCATCACCTTGGCCCACCCGCCGCCGCCCATCGCCTCCGCCACGTAGACCAGGGCCGACGACGAGTTCGCCTGAAGTTTGGCCGGTGACACCACGCCCTGCAGGCCCACCTCGGAGATCGTGAAGATGATGGCCAGGAACAGCACCGCCAGGACCGCGGCACGGCCGGGGTTGATGCTCCGCCGCGTGGTCTCCTCGTTGACGTACACGGTCGCGTCCCAGCCGGTGTACATGAACACCGCGATCAGGAAGCCGGCCGCGAGGCTGCCCTTGCCGCCGATCCCGCTGATCGTGAACCAGCCCTTGGTGATCGGGAACGTGCCGTGATGGTGGCTGAGCACCAGCACCAGGCCGGCGATCGCGAAGCCGACCAGGATCACGTACTCGATCAGCCCCATGCCGACCTGGGTGCGCGCGGTGAGCCGGATGCCGACGATCGCGATCACCATCATGATCAGGATGATCGCGGTGCTGATCAGGATGTCCGGCCACGTGCTGGTGGAACTGGAACCGAAGATGGCCAGCACCGACGGGGCCAGGACCACGACGCCGGAGACCGCCCCGACCAGCGTGCCGGTGATCATCAGCCAGCCGGTGAGGAAGCCGACGTACGGGCTGATCGACCGGCCCACCCACTCGAACGAGGCGCCGCACTGCGCCTTCCACAGGTTCAGCCGGCGGTAGGCGTTGGCGATGATCAGCATCGGTATCGCGGTCAGCACGATGACCGGCCCGACCGCGTAAGCGGCCGCGGCGGCGAGCGCGGCTAACGTCAGCCCGACCGAGACCGCGGGAGCGGCGTTGGCCATTCCGATGACCGTGTCCTGTGCGGGCCCGATCGCGTCGGCCTCGAGCCCGGCGCTGGGAACCTCGGCCGTCCCGGCTACGGTCGTTGCAGGCCGATCGGCCATCTTTGCTCCCGTGATGTCGTCCCGCCCGCCAAAGCATCTCGGAGCGCGCCGCGAAAAGCAATGCCCCCGGCATTGGCATACTGACCGTTCATGAGCCCGGTGCGCGTTCTTCTCTTCGACATTTTCGGGACGGTCGTCGACTGGCGGTCCAGCCTGATCGACATCGCCGAGGCGACCGGCGTCCCGGCCGACTGGCCGGCCATCATCGACGACTGGCGCCGCGCCTACCGCCCGGCACTGGAAATGGCCCGCCAGGACACCGCCTGGCGTGATCTCGATGCCGTGCAGCGGGACACCCTCGATCAGTGCCTTGAACGCCACGCCACCCCCCTCTCGGCGGACGACCGGGAGACCCTGGTGCGCGGCTGGCGGCGGCTGCGGCCCTGGCCGGACAGCCGCGACGGGCTCGCCCGGCTGCGCCGCGGGCACGTCACGGCGACGCTGTCGAACGGCCACGTCGCGCTGCTCGCCGACCTGCTCAAGTTCGGCGACCTCCGGTTCGACGCGGTGCTGTCCGCGCAGCTGGCCGCCAGCTACAAGCCCGACCCCGTGGTGTACCTGACCGCGCTGGAACTGCTGGAGTGCGACCCCGGGGACGCCGGGATGGTCGCCGCGCACGCGGGCGACCTGCAGGCTGCCGCCGCGCTCGGGATCCGCCCGATGTTCATACGCCGGCCGCTCGAGTGGGGCCCCGACACGGCGCCGGAACAGCCGCCGGACCTGGACGGCCTGATCGACACCGACAGCCTGGTCGCGCTCGCCGACGTCCTGGGCTGCTGAGCCGGCGTCGCGCGCGCCGCGCGCTAGCGCACGCTGATCATCACGTCGGCGGCGGTCGCCGAGACGGACGTGGCGTGGGACGCGACCCGCACCGGGTACTTGACGTTCCTTATGCCGCCGTTGCCGACCTCACCGAACGTGTTGCCGCCCCAGGCGTAGACGCTCCCGGTCGTGGATATGGCGTACGAGGTGTTGCCGCCGGTCGCCAGCAGCCGGTACCGCACGCCGCGCGGCGCGAAGATCCGTACCGGGGACGGCTGGTTCGCGGTTGTCCCGGTGCCGAGCTGGTAGGTGCTGCCCGCGCCCCACGCGAACAGCGAGCCGTTGCTGAGCAGGGTGATCGTCTGCCCGTTGCCCTGCGCCGAGCCGCCCTGAGCGAGCTGACTGACCGCGGCAGGAAGCGGCACCCGGAACGGCACGTCGGCCGCCCGGCCGGCGCTCCCGTTGCCGACCTGGCCCTGGCGGTTGTAGCCCCAGTCGTAGTAGCTGCCGTTGGCGAGCACCGCACCGGAGTTGGCGAACGCGGCGACCAGCGTGGTGACCTGGCCGCGGCCGAGCCCGGTGACCCGCACCGGGACCTTGCTTGACCGCCTGCTGCCGTTGCCAAGTTCTCCGTAGGTGTTGTTGCCGCAGGCGTAGACCCTTCCGCGGGAGTCGAACAGCGAATGGCCGCCCGCGCCGGCGAACGCCGTCACGTCGCTGAGCGGCAGCCGGACCGGGGTGTTGTACTCGGTGCGGTTGCCGAGGCACAGCTCACCGACGTTGTTGTAGCCCCAGCCCCACACCCGGCCGGTGGTATCGACGGCCAGCGCGGTGTTGTACGGCATCACGTCGATGGGAATCGAGGCGATCTTCACCCCGGCCGGGAAGCGCACCCGCACCGGCCTGGTGAACGAGTTCTCGGTGCTGCCGTCGCCGAGCTGACCGCGGTTGCCGAGACCCCACGCGTACACGGACCCGTTGGCCAGCAGCGCGTACTGGGTCGAGTTGGACGTCGCGATCTCCGCGATGCGGCCGGGAAGGCCCAGCGCGACCGGCGACCGCTGCAGGTCGTAGGGGAACGGCAGAATCGGGCCGCCGAAGAACGCGCCCCAGTGCTTGATCGTCCCGCCCGCTGCGGGGCTGGCGGACGCGACGCCCCAGCTCACGGACAGTGGCAGCACGACCGCGCAGGCCCCTGCTGCCACTTTACGTATTGAAGAGATGACAATCCGTGAGCTATTCATGCGCCGCACCGTAGCACGGCAGACGACGGCAGGCCGGGATGCCGGAACCACCCCCAGCAGGGCATAGTGATCATGCGGGAGGGCCCGTGCCGGACGGGGCACGGCGGGCCCGAGGGGGGAGGCTTTGTTGGCCAGTGAGCACCAGCCTGCGACCGTGCTCGCGGCCAGGACGATCCGGCCGGACTACGTCTCGGGCGTTTCGTTCAGGTACCTGGTCATCAGCGACGGCAAGGTGATGGCCCACGCGAAAACCGCGGATGAGGCGCAGCGGGCGGCCGGGCCTTCGGCGCGCTGGGCGGACCTGGGCGACGCGTGCATCGGGCCCGGCTTCATCGACACCCACATCCACGCCCTGCAGGCCGCGGCCGACGTCCGCCTGGTCAGCCTGCGCGACGCGACCACCATGGACGGCCTGCTGGCGGCGGTGCGCGAGGCAGGGCTCGGCCGCCAGCCCGGTGAGTGGACCGTATCCGGCCGCAACTGGCACGAGTCGGGGCTGCGCGAGGGCCGGCTGCCAACCCGGGCCGAACTCGACGCGCTCGGCCTTCCCGGGCCGGTCCTGGTGCGGCGCGGCAGCCATCTCGGCGTTGTCAACTCGCGCGCGATCGCGCTGCTGGGGACGGCGTCGCTGCCGGGCGGCGCCGAACAGACCGGGCATATCGACGCCGGCCCGCTGCTCGCGCGGGCCCTCGACCTCGCCGGGGAGCCCACCACGCGGCAGCGCCGCGACGACCTCGCCGCGGCCCTGTACCGGTTCGCCGCCCGGGGTATCACGACGATCAGGGAGGCCGGGGTCGACGGCGCGGAACTCGAGCTGTTCCGGGCGCTGCGCGACCATGGCCGGCTGCCGCTGCGGTGTGACCTGCTGTGGCGCATCCCTGAGGGCAGCGACGCCGGCGCCGCGCGGCAGCGGATCACCGCGATGCCGCCGGTCGGCCCGGCCGGCGATCCGTGGCTGCGGCTGACCGGCGTCAAGGCGTTCGTTGACGGGCGCATCGCGGACGCGGATCAGCTCCGGATCGCTCCCCCGGACCTGCAAGTGATCGTCGAGGACGCGCTGCGCCGGTCGGCGGGGATGGGCTGCCACGCGGTGGGCGACGCGGCCGTGCGGACGGTGCTCGACGCCTACCAGCGGGCGCTGGCGGCCGGCCTGGCCACGGACCCGCGCCGCCTGGTGGTCGAGCACGCGCTGGGCTGCACGCCGGAGACGATAGGCCGCCTGGCCGCGTCCGGCGTCGGCGTGTCGGTGCACCCGGGCATCGTGTACGAGTTCGCCGACGACGTGCGGCGGTACTGGGGCGCGGAACGCGCGGCGCGCGCCGCCCCGGTGCGCGAGATGGTCGCGGCCGGCGTCCAGGTCGCGGCCGGCAGCGACGGGGACGTGCCGCCGTTCGACCCGCTGCGCGGCGTCTCGTTCATGGTGACCAGGTCGGCCAGGTCCGGCGGGCCGATCGGCGCTGGCCAGGCCGTGCCCGCCAGCGTCGCGTTCGATCTCTACACTCGCTGCGGAGCGGCCCTGCTCGGGGCCGGAACGCGCCGCGGACGACTGTGGCCGGGCATGGATGCCGACCTGGTCGTGTTCTCCGCGGATCCGCTGTCCTGCCCGGCCGGGGAATTGCCGGATGTCGAGGTCCTGGCCACCGCCGCGGGCGGCAGGCCGGTCCACGATCCGGGCCGGATGATGGAGGGAAGCGGCGGTGCCTGACACGAAAGTCCTGGTGAACTGCAACGTGTTCGACGGCCGCGGCCCGGGTGTGCTGCCGGATCGCTACGTCCTGGTACGCGACGGCGAGATCGCCGAGATCGGGCCGCCGGAATCGGCGCCGGCACCGGACGGCGCGACCACCGTCGATCTGCAGGGCTCGTATCTGATGGCCGGCCTGTTCAACATGCACACGCATTTCTCGCTCGCGCTGCCGGGGGCGCTGGCCGAGTCGGTCGGTGCCATGTCACCGCACGAGCTCGCGCTCTACGTCGCGGACGGCGCACGGCGGACGCTGCGGTGCGGGGTGACCACGGTCCGCTGCGTCGGCGAAAGCGACCACGTGGAGTTCGCGCTGCGCTCGGCGATCGCGGGCGGCCGCGCCGAGGGGCCGCGCATCCTGACCGCCGGGCGGGCGCTGGTGTGCACCGGCGGGCACGGGCACGAATCGTCGAGCACGCTCGAGTGCGACGGCCCGGACGGGTTCACCCACGGCACCCGGGCGCAGATCAAGGCCGGCGCCGACCTGATCAAGGTCATGATCTCCGGCGGCATCGCCGGGGTCAACGAGACCATGGACACGGTCCCGCTGAGCCCGGAGGAGCTGTCCGCGGTGATCTTCACCGCGCACGCCTGGGGGCGCAAAGTTACCGCGCACGCGGGCCCGGCGCGCATCATCGGCCCTGCGGTCGAGGCGGGCCTGGACTGCGTCGAGCACGGATACCAGCTCACCGGCGCGGTGGCGGAGCAGATGCACGACCGCGGGGTCGCGCTGGTGCCGACGCTGTCGGTGACCAGGTGCAAGGATTTCTTCGACTCGCTGGGCGTGCCGGCCTGGATGCAGCAGCGGTCCCTCGGCGCGGCGGCCGAGCACGAGCGGTCCTACCGCCTGGCCCTCGCGGCCGGGGTTTCGGTGATGCTGGGCAGCGACATTCCGCCGTTCTGGCCGACCGACGGAACGTCGGCCACCGTGCGCGAGCTGGAGCACATGGAGGCGTTCGGCCTGCCGCCCCGGGACGCGCTGCTGGCCGCCACCCGGGTGCCGGCCGCCTGGCTCGGCATCGACGAGCAGGTAGGTTCGGTGGAACCGGGCAAGCGGGCGGACCTGATCGCGATGCGGGAAGACCCGACGGCGACCGTGGCCGCGCTGCGGACGCTGCACTGGGTGATGAAGGACGGGCGCGTCTACCGGGACGACTCATGGCTGACCTGACTGGCGGCGCGGACTCGGTCTCGCTGTACGACCTGCGGGTGGTCGTGGACCGGATCGAGGGGCGATCGGTGTGCGGCATGCGGGCCGGCGACTGGTTCGAGCTCACCGAGAGCAGCCACCTGCGCACCTGCCCGGGCCGGTTCTTCTGCGTGTACGCGCTCGCCGCGGTGCTGCCGCTGCTCGCAGCGAAGCAGCGCGAGCTCAGCCCCGGTGACTGGCTGGAGAGCGACAGCCTGGTCGCCTGCCCGGACCCGGACGAGCGGCTGATCATGCGGATCGAGCGCACAGGGCGCTCCGTGATCGAACTCCATGACGTGACCTGACGTGACCGGCGAGCTCAGCATCGCGCTGCAGTCCGACGAGGACCTGGGGACCTACGCCAGCCTGGCGCCGCGGATCGAGGAACTCGGCTTCGCGGCGATCTCGGTCTACGCCGACCTGGGCTACCCGTCGCCGCTGCTGCCGCTGATCATCGCCGCCCAGGCCACGCGGCGGATCCGGCTCGGCCCCGCGTGCCTGAACCCGTACCTGCTGCACCCGGTGGAGATCGCGAATCAGCTGCACATGCTGGACAGCGTCTCCGGCGGCCGGGCCTATCTCGGGCTGGCCCGCGGGGCGTGGCTGGACGCCGTCGGGGTCAGCCAGGACCGGCCGGTGCGCAGGCTGCGCGAGGCCGTGGACGTGGTCCGCCGCCTGATGCGCGGTGACGACACCGGTTACCAGGGCGAGATCTTCCGCCTGGCGCCCGGGGTCCGGCTGGCGTACCGGCCGGTGCGGCCGGACGTGGATCTGCTGCTCGGGGC
>JASHOI010000682.1 GCA_030041195.1 Streptosporangiaceae bacterium
CGAGCCCGACGCCGACTCCCAGTTCCTCGCCCTGCCCGAGCCCGTCACCGACCCCGACCCCGACGTCCAGTCCCAGCACCGGCTCAACGGCGTGCCCGACCCCGACCGTCAGCCCCTCGGGCAGCCCGGCCAGCCCGACGCCGACCCCCGGCCCGGGGGCGTAGCCGTCCGCCCCGGTCCCGGCGTGGCCGTCCACCCGGCCCCCATATGCTGCTTCCATGCCAGGAGCCAACGCCGGACGCCAGGAACCCACGCCGGACGCCCCGCAGGACGGCGTCGGAATACCGGATGGATTCCAGCGACTGTGGATGCCGCACCGGCTGGCCTACATCAAGGGCGAGGGCAAGCCGGAAACCGATGACGGTGACGACTGCCCGTTCGACCGGATACCCAAGCTCAGCGACGCCGACGGCCTGATCGTCGCGCGCGGCACGCTGGTCTACGCGGTGCTCAACAAGTACCCGTACAACGCCGGGCACCTGATGGTCGTCCCGTACCGGCACGTGGCCGACTACACCGAGCTGGACCCGGACGAGACCGCGGAGCTGGCCAGCTTCACCAAGCGGGCCATGACCGCGCTCCGGGCCGCGTCCGGGGCGCACGGCTTCAACATCGGCATGAACATGGGCCCGGTGGCCGGCGCGGGCATCGCCTCACACCTGCACCAGCACGTGGTGCCGCGGTGGGGCGGTGACAACAACTTCATGCCGGTCATCGGGCAGACGCGGGTGCTGCCGCAGCTGCTGGCGGACACCCGGACGCTGCTCGCTGAGGCGTGGCCGGGTCAGTGACTACCGGGGCGGCGCCTGGTACCCCGGCGCCTGCTGGTAGCCAGGCTGTGGCTGGTATCCCGGCGGCGGGGGGTACGGCAGGCCCCCCGGCTGCTGGTAGGCCGGGGCTGGCTGCCCGGCCTCGCCGACGCCGAGGCTGCCGAGCAGCCGCTCGACCTCCGGCCGCCAGACGCGGCCCAGCCGGACCGTCATCGGCCTCTTGCGCTCCGGGTGGCTGAACCGGAACGACCCATGCAGCTTGCCGGGCCGGTAGTCGGTCACCCGTGCGTGCTCGTTCGGCACAACGATCTTGACGTTCTTCGGCCTGGCGGTCCAGTAGGAGAGGCCGCAGAAGATCAGCCGGCGGTCGGTGTGCACCACGAAGTAGTGCCGCTGGAAGAACCGCACGAACGCGCCGACCCGCGGGATCAGCCGCCACCAGTCGCTCGGGCCGGTGTGCACGCGCGCCCCCACTAACGGCTGCTCGCCCGGCTCGAGGTGCGGCGCGATCACGGCCTGCGCCCGGCCGGCGGTGCGGTCCTTGGACCGCTGGGTGGCGCCTGCTCTCGGGGTCGGGGCCTGATACTCGGGGCTGGGAGTAGTCATCAGGAATCCTTCGGCTTTCGGTCTTGTCGGGCTCCCGTCAGCGGGCAGCATCAAGTGCCGAACAGGCGACATATCACCCGCGATGATGACGGAACGCGCCAAGACTAGCCGTGCCGGAGCGTTTCAGCAGAGATATTGGCGAATCGCCACATTCCGGACCACGGCCCGAGCATGCCGATGACGTTCCTGGCTCTCCGGTCAGCTCTCCTTTGCCGAGGGTCGGCTCCCCTTCCTGGAGGGTCAGCTGTCCTTCTTGGAGGGTCAGCTGTCCTTCTTGGAGGCACTCACCACCTTGTCCGCCAGGTGCGGCGGCAGCGGTTCATACCGCAGGTAGCTGCGCGTGAACGAGCCGGTGCCCTGCGACATCGACCTCAGGTCGATCGCGTAGCGGGTGATCTCCAGCTGCGGCACCTCGGCCTTGACCAGGGTCCGGCCGCCGGGGACCGGCTCGGTGCCGAGCACGCGGCCGCGGCGGGAGGACAGGTCGGACATCACCGCGCCGACGTAGGCGTCCGGCACGAGCACGGACAGCTCGTCGACCGGCTCGAGCAGCAGCACGCCGGCCTTCTCCGCCGCATCGCGCAGGGCCGCCCGGCCTGCCTTCTGGAACGCCATGTCCGAGGAGTCCACCGAGTGTGCCTTGCCGTCGAACAGCGTGACCCGGACGTCGACCATCGGGTAGCCGGCCACCACGCCCTGCTCCATCTGGGCGCGGACGCCCTTCTCCACCGACGGGATGAACTGCCGTGGCACCACGCCGCCAACGATCTTGTCGACGAACTGGAACCCCTCGCCGGACGGCACCGGCTCGGCCTCGATGTGGCAGATCGCGTACTCGCCGTGGCCGCCGGTCTGCTTCACGTTGCGGCCCAGGCCCTGGGCCTTGCCGGCGAGCGTCTCGCGCAGCGGGACGCGCAGTTCGGTGGTCTCCACGGCGACGCCGTAGCGGCTGGACAGCCGGTCGAGCATCAGGCCGGTGTGCGCCTCGCCCATCGTCCAGAGCACGAGCTGGCGGGTCTCCGAGTTGTTCTCGAGGCGCAGCGTCGGGTCTTCGGCCACGAGCCGGGCGAGCGCCTGCGACATCTTGTCCTCGTCCGCCTTGGACTTGGCCGTGATCGCGACCGGCAGCAGCGGCTCCGGGTTGGCCCACGCCTCCATCACCAGCGGGCGCTCCTTGTCCGACAGGGTGTCGCCGGTCTCCGCGCTGGCGAGCTTCGCCACGGCGCAGATGTCCCCGGCGATGCACTGCGAGATCGTGCGCTGCTGCTTGCCGAGCGGCGAGGTCAGCGCGCCGATCCGCTCGTCCTCGTCGTGGTCCGCGTGGCCCTGGTCGGCCCGGCCGTGACCGGAGACGTGCACGGTGGCGTCCGGCCGCAGCGTGCCGGAGAAGACCCGGACCAGGCTGATCCGGCCGACGTACGGGTCGGAGGTGGTCTTCACGACCTCGGCGAGCAGCGGCCCGTTCGGGTCGCAGGACAGCCCGCTGACCGGCTTTCCGTCGGGTGAGGTCACCGCGGGCAGCGGATGCTCCACCGGCGAGGGGAAGGCCTGCGTCATCACCTCGAGGAGCTCGGGCATGCCGATGCCCTGCGGCGCCGCCGCGGGAATGACGGGGTAGAAGCTGCCGCGTGCCACGGCCTTCTCCAGGTCCTCGATCAGCACCTTGGCGTCGATGTCCTCGCCGGACAGGTACCGGTCCATGAGGCTCTCATCCTCGCTCTCCTGGATGATCGCCTCGATCAGGGCGCTGCGGGACTCCTCGATCCGGTCCGCGTCGCCCGGCTCGGGATCCTGTTCCTGCCTGGATCCGCCCGAGTAGTCGTAGAAGCGCTCGGAGAGCAGCCCGATCAGCCCGCGGACACCGGTCTGCCCGTTGCCGACCGGCAGGTACAGCGGGGCCACCGAGTCGCCGAACGCCTCCCGGCACGCGGCCAGAGCCTCGCCGAAGTCCCCCCGCTGGTGGTCGATCTTGGTGATGACGACGGCGCGCGGCGTCCCGGTGGCCGCGCACTCCTCCCAGAGCATCCGGGTCAGGCCGTCCACGCCTTCGGCGGCCGAGACGGTGAAGAGGGCTGCGTCAGCGGCGCGCAGGCCGGCCCGGAGGTCACCGGTGAAGTCGGCGTAACCTGGTGTGTCGAGCAGGTTCACCTTGATCCCGTTTTGCGTCACCGGCGCCAGCGTCAGGTTGACCGAGCGCTGCTGCCTGACCTCGACCTCGTCGAAGTCGCTCACGGTCGTCCCGTCCTCGACCCGCCCGGCACGCTGGATCGCGCCGGTGCTGACGAGCAGGGCCTCGACCAGAGTCGTCTTCCCCGCGCCCGAGTGGCCGACAAGCACGACGTTCCGTACGCTGTCGGGCTGGCCGGCCGCGGCTGCCCTGCCCGCGGCGCCCGATGTGCCCGTCTTCTCCACCATCCGATCGCCTCCTGATTAGCTCCGTTCGGCTGCTGCACGACCAGCCTTTACCTGCTGGTTGCGGATCACAAGCCCTGGCGGGGAATCACCCGCAGGTCAGTAAGATCAGACGGCCATGCTCAAAATGCTGCGCCCGCTGCTAGCCCGGCTGCTGAACCCGGTGGCTAGCGCTCTTGCGCGCACCCCGATCACGCCGAATGCGCTAACGATAATCGGCACCGTGGGGGTGGCGGCCGGGGCGCTCTCGCTGTTCCCGACAGGTCACCTGTTCGCGGGGACTATGGTCTGCTGGTTTTTCGTTATGGCGGACATGCTTGACGGGGCCCTGGCACGGGTCAAGGGCACGACCGGCGTTTTCGGGGCGTTCCTGGATTCCACCCTGGACCGGGTCGCCGACGCGGCCGTATTCGGCGGGCTCGCCGCGTACTTCGTGCTCGGCGGGCACAGCAGGCTGATGGCCGGGGTCGCGCTGTTCTGCCTGGTGGCCGGTGCGCTGGTGTCGTACGCCAAGGCGCGCGCCGAGGGCCTGGGCCTGCGCTGCGACGTTGGGCTGGCCGAGCGCACCGAGCGGCTGCTGATCGGCCTGGTGGCCGCGGGCCTGGCCGGGCTGGGCGTACCGTATGTCCTTGCCATAGGGCTATGGGCGCTGGCTGCGTTGAGCGCGATCACGTTTGGGCAGCGGGTCCTTGTCGTGCACAAGGAAGCCGCTGCCACGGCTGCGGTCCCGGTGGCCAATCCGGGAGAAGGTGGCGAATGACCGGGATAAAGGACCGGCTGATTTCGGCTGGTTATGAACTCGGCTGGTCGGTCGTGGGCCGCCTGCCCGAGTCGTGGTCGGCGTCAGCGTTCCGGGCGGTCGCTGACATCGCGTGGCGGCGCCAGGGGCCGCAGGTCCAGATCCTGGAGGGAAACCTGCGACGGGTGCTCGGGCCGGACGCGACCGGGGCCGAATTGCGGGCGCTGTCCAGGGAGTCGATGCGCTCCTACGCGCGGTACTGGCTGGAGGCGTTCCGGCTGCCGGAGACCACGAAGGAGAAGCTCGACGCGAACACGGTCGTCGTCGGGCAGCACTTCCAGGAGGCGCTCGACTGCCTGGCGGCCGGCCGCGGCGTGATCTTCGCACTGTCGCACATGGGAAACTGGGACCAGGCGGGGGCGTGGATCATCGCGCAGGGGGTGCCCTCGTTCACTACCGTGATGGAGCGGCTGAAACCCGAATCGCTGTACGACAGATTCGTCGCGTTCCGCGAGGAGCTCGGCTTTGAGATTCTGCCGGCCAGCGGCGGCATGGTCAGCGCGTTCGGGATACTGTCCCAGCGGCTGCGCGACGGGAAGCTGGTCTGCCTGCTGGCCGACCGCGACGTCACCGGCACCGGCACGGAGGTTGAGTTCTTCGGCGAGAAGGCGCGGATGATGGGCGGCTCAGCGGCACTGGCCGAGCGCACCGGCGCGGCGCTCTTTCCTGCGATCCTGTGGTACGAGGGTGATCTCTGGGGAATTTACGTCGATAAGGAGATCCCGGTGCCCGCCGAGGGCGACAGGAAGTGGAAGGTGGCGGCGATGACCCAGGAACTCGCGCGCGCCTTCGAGACCGGCATCAGGGCGCACCCGTCGGACTGGCACATGCTGCAGCGGGTCTTCGTCGCCGACCTGGACCCGGAGCGGCTGGCCGCCGCCGACGCCAGGGCCCCCGCCGACCCGCTCGGCGAGCCGGGGCCCGAAGGGCGGGCCGCCGAGGGAGGGCGAGCCGGGTGAAAGTGGGCCTGGTGTGCCCGTACACCTGGGACGTTCCCGGCGGGGTGCAGGAGCACATCATGGGTCTCGCCGAGGCGCTGATCGACCTTGGTCATCAGGTCTCGGTCATCTCTCCGGCCGACGACCTCGCGCCGCTGCCCAGCTACGTGGTCCCGGCCGGGCGCGCGGTCCCGGTGCCCTACAACGGCTCCGTGGCCAGGCTGGCGTTCGGCTTCCTGTCCGCGAGCCGGGTGAAACGCTGGCTCAAGGAGGGCGGCTTCGACGTCCTGCACGTGCACGAGCCCGCCGCGCCGAGCCTGTCGCTGCTCGCCTGCTGGGTGGCTGACGGGCCGATCGTGGCCACCGTGCACACCGCGATCCCGCGGTCGCGCGCGATGCACGCCGCCGAGCCGATCCTGCAGTCGGCGCTGGAGAAGATCAGCGGCCGGATCGCGGTGTCCGAGGCCGCGCGGACCACGCTGGTAGAGCACTTCGGCGGCGACGCGGTGCTGATCCCGAACGGTGTCCCGGTGCGGAAGTTCGAGAAGGCCGATCCGCTGCCCGGCTGGCCGGGCCCGGGCGGCGCGCTCGGATTCCTCGGCCGGATGGACGAGCCGCGCAAGGGCTTCGCGATCCTGCTGCGGGCGTTCGAGATGCTGGCGGCGGAGCGGCCCGGGCTGCGGCTGCTCGTGGCCGGCCACGGCGACGCCGACGAGGCGCTGGCCAGGACCCCGGCCGCGCTGCGGGACCGGATCGTGATGCTCGGACAGGTCAGCGACGCCGACAAGGTCCGGGTCTACCACTCCGTCGACGTGTTCTGCGCGCCCAACACCGGCGGCGAGAGCTTCGGCATCGTGCTCGCCGAGGCGATGGCGGCGGGGGCTCCGATCGTGGCGAGCGACCTGGACGCCTTCCGCCACGTGCTGCGCCGCGGCGAGGCGGGGGAGCTGTTCCCGACCGGGAACGCTGCGGAACTGGCCGCTGCGGCCGCGCGGCTGCTGGACCAGCCCGAGCTGCGGGCCGGCCTGTCCGCCGCCGCATCAGCGGCGGTACGCGCCTACGACTGGCCGGTGGTGGCCAGGGACGTGGTGCGGGTCTATGAGGCCGTGGTGCCAGCGGCCGGGCGCGTGGCGGTGCTGCCGCGATGATCGCCGCCATCGTCGTCGTGGTCGTGGTGGCGATGCTCGGCGTCTACGTGTCCTGGCGCGCGGGCAGGCTGGACCGGCTGCACGCCAGGCTCGAGGCGCGCCGCGCCGCCCTGGACGCCGCGCTGGTGCGGCGCAGCTCGGTCGCGCTCGAGTTCGCGTCGTCGGGCCTGCTGGACCCGGCGACCAGCCTGCTGCTGGCCAGTGTGGCGCACGACGCGCGGTCGGCCCAGAACGGGCAAGTTTGGCACGACGGGCGACGGCGGGAGGACGGGGAAGGGCGGCAGGACGGCGAAGGGCGGCAGGACGGGGAACGCCCGGAGGACGGGCAGAAGGGCCAGGAGCTGCCGGAGAGCGACCTGACCAGGGCGCTGCGCGCGGTCTTTGCCCAGCCGGGGTTCCGCGCCTCGCTGAACGGCACGGACGGCGCCGACGAGCTGCTGACCGAGCTGGAAGGCGCGGCTCACCAGGTCTTCCTGGCCAGGAAGTTCTACAACGACGCGGTCGCGGCCACCAGGGCCGCCCGCCGCAGCCCGCTGGTGCGCCTGCTGCGTCTGGCCGGCGGCGCCCCGCTGCCGGAGTTCTTCGAGATCGAGGATTCGCTGGTGAGCACCGGTGAGGCCGGCCAGGGCGCCGACATGCCGCACCTAACCGGCTGAGCCGCCGGTCCCGTTCGGTTCCGCTCGGCCCCCCGCCGGCCCCGGCCGGCCCCCGCTGACCCGGCCGGCGTCGGCTGCCCTGACTGGCCCCGGCTCACCCCAATCAGAACCCGTACTTGGCGCCGTCGAGCGTCTCGCTGGCGCGCGGCGCCGTGAGCGTCACGGGGCTGTTGTAATCGGTGAAGTCCAGGATTCCCTGGGATCCGGCTGAGATCTGCAGGAGCTCTGGCTTAGCGGTGTCTGAGACGAAGACGCTGTCCGAGTCCCCGCTGTCCTTGATCTGCAGCGCGGCCTGGCCCGAGATCGTTGTCGTCTTCCCCTTGACCAGACCGCCCAGGCTGGTACCGAAGCTGCCAGCAAGCTGGCTGGTGCCACAGAACCCGCTGAGGCTGCCGAGCTGCGAGCTCGCCGTGACCTTCAGGTACTTGCCGGACAGCAGCTTCAGAACGGCGCCGTCGGCGCCCCCGGCCTTCTTCCAGAACTCCCGGTTCGGCTTGATCCAGACCTTGTCGCCGATCGCGACCATCTTGAACGATCCGGTGCCCACCTCTGCCATGGTGCCCGCGCAGCCCTGGGCGCGCACCAGCGTGAGGTCCAGTTCGTAGGTCTGGCCCGAGCTCGACACGTCGCCGGTCACCCGGACCGTGGCGGCCGTCTTCAGGTTGGCGATGGCCCGCGTGGCGATCTGGTCGGCGGAGAGCCCGGAGAGTGGGGCGGCAGGGGTGGAGCTACTCGTCGTCCCGCACGCCGTCACGCCCGCCGCGACCGCGGCGGACAGGACGGTGGCCGACAGTACGCGGCGCCCCCGCCAGTCAGGCATTTCCATGTGATTGCTCCCTATCTTCGGAAAGACCGGAAACATACTTAAGTGGCATTTGTCCATGATCGGGCCGACGATCGCGACGGCGTAAGCGAATCGTTATCCGGGCGGTCGTTGTGCTGCCGGCCGCCCGGCCAGGTCAGCGGCCGATTAGCGGTCTTTTCCAGCGCCTACCATGGAGAGATCGACTGCTGACGATCGAGCGAGGTACCCGTGTCACTCCTAGTTCCAGATCCGGATCACTCCACCGGCTCCGCGTCCCAGACCGGGACCCAGCGTGTGAAGCGTGGTATGGCGGACATGCTGAAGGGTGGTGTGATCATGGATGTGGTCACGCCGGATCAGGCGCGGGTCGCTGAGGATGCTGGTGCGGTGGCGGTGATGGCGCTGGAGCGGGTGCCGGCTGATATCCGGGCGCAGGGTGGGGTGGCCCGGATGAGTGATCCGGACATGATCGAGTCGATTATCGC
>JASHOI010000080.1 GCA_030041195.1 Streptosporangiaceae bacterium
GTGCCGATGTGGCGGACCCTGTCGGAGGGGCTGACCGGCCAGGACGTCCGGCAGCTCAATCGCGACCTGGTGGCGCTCGGCTACGCGAGCAGGTCCGAGCTGGATCCGGACTCGGACTACTTCAGCGGACAGACCGCGTACGCGCTGGAACTCCTGCAGGCGCACCTGGGCCTGAACCAGACCGGGAGCCTGTCGCAGAGCCAGGCGGTGTTCCTGCCGTCGGCGATCCGGGTCACGGCCGTGACGGGAAGCCTGGGCGGCCCGGCGGGCGGGGCGGTGCTGCAGGCCAGCTCGACCCGGCGGATCGTCACCGTGGACCTCGATGCGACCGAGCAGTCGAGCGTTCAGGCCGGCGACAAGGTCGTGATCACCTTGCCCGACGGCCAGAACACGCCCGGTGTCGTCTCCTCGGTCGGCACGGTCGCCAGCACGCCGTCCGGGGGCGGAACCCCGACGATTACCGTCGAGGTCATCCCGTCCGACCCGTCGGCAACCGGCAGCCTGGACCAGGCCCCGGTCGAGGTGTCGGTCACCACCGCCAGCGTGGCGGGCGCCCTGGTCGTGCCCGTCGACGCGCTGCTCGCCGAGCCAGGCGGCAGCTACGCGGTCGAGGAGGCCACGGCGCATGGCGGCCGCAGGCTGGTTCCGGTATCCCTCGGACTTTTCGACGACGCCGACGGGATGGTCCAGGTCACCGGCTCCGGCCTGGCCGCTGGGCAGCGCGTCGTGGTGCCCTCGCTATGAGCGCGGCACCCTACCCGGCCGGCGAGCCGGCCGCCGTTCCGGTGCTGGAACTGGAGTCGGTGAGCAAGATCTATCCCAGCCAGCCGCCCGTCACCGCGCTGCGCGGGGTGAGCCTGACGGTCTGCCCCGGGGAGTTGGCCGCGGTCGTCGGCCCGTCCGGGTCGGGCAAGACGACGCTGCTGCACCTGATGGGCACGCTGGACCGGCCAAGCGGCGGGATCGTCCGGGTCACCGGGCTGGACACCGCGGTGCTGCCGGACCGGGGCCTGGCCGCGCTGCGTGCGGCGTCGATCGGCTTCGTGTTTCAGCAGTTCTTCCTGAACGAGCACGCCACCGCGCTGGACAACGTCGCCGACGGGCTGCTGTACGCGGGCGTCGGCCTGGCCGAGCGGCGGGAACAGGCGCTGGCCGCGCTCCGCATGGTCGGCCTCGCTGCGCGCCCGTACGCCCGCCCGACGCAGCTGTCCGGCGGCCAGCGGCAGCGGGTGGCGATCGCCCGGGCCCTGGTGGGTTCGCCAGCGATCGTGCTCGCCGACGAGCCGACCGGCAACCTCGACTCGGCTGCCGGCGCGTCGCTGCTGGCCCTGCTGGAGGAGCTGAACGAAGCCGGAACGACGATCATCGTGATCACCCACGACCAGGCGATCGCGGGGCGGATGCCCCGCCAGATCGACATGCTCGACGGCCGGATCGTCGCCGACACCGCACGCGCCGAAGTCTCCGCGGCGCTGCCTCGTGAACCGGGAGGGACGCCATGACCAGCACCACGATGCCGGCCGTCGGCCGGCTGCGGGCCGTTGACCTGGCCCGCCTGGCCAGCGTCGGCCTGCGCACCCGCAAGCTGCGGGCGTCCCTGTCCGCGCTCGGGATCTCGATCGGGGTGGCCGCGATCGTGGCCGTGCTCGGCCTGTCGGCGTCATCATCGGCCGGCCTGCTGGCGGAGATCAGCAGGCTCGGAACGAACCTGCTGACGGTGACCCAGGGCCAGAACTTCGAAGGCCAGACGGCCGAACTGCCGGATGCCGCGCCCGCGATGATCGGCCGGATGGCAGCGGTGACCGCCGTCCAGGACACCGGCACGGTCGACGTGGACGTCTACCGCAGCCCGCTGATCCCGTCGATCCAGACCAACGCGCTGTCGGTGCAGGCGGCCAGCCTCGGCCTGCCGTCCGCGCTGGCCACCAGCGTCTACGAGGGCCACTACCTGAACGCCGCCACCGCGCGCGAGCCCGTCGCCGTGCTCGGCGCGGCCGCCGCGCAGCGGCTGGGCATCGACCGGGTCTTCGCCGGGGAGCGGATCTGGCTCGGCGGCCAGTGGTTCTACGTGGCCGGGATCCTGAACCCGGTCGTGCTGGATCCGGATATCGACAGCTCGGTCCTGGTCGGGTTCCCCGCCGCGCAGAAGTATCTCGGCTTCGACGGGCATCCCACCACGATCTACGTGCGGGCCCAGACCAGCCAGGTGAACACCGTGGACAGCCTCCTCGCCGACCAGGCCAACCCGCAGAACCCCTCGCAGGTCGACGTCTCCCAGCCATCGGCCGCGCTGGTGGCCCAGGCGGACGCCCAGGGCGCGTTCGACGACCTGTTCCTCGGCCTCGGCGCGGTCGCCCTGCTGGTCGGCGCCATCGGGGTGGCCAACATCATGGTGATCTCCGTGCTGGAACGGCGCAGCGAGATCGGGCTGCGCCGTGCGCTGGGCGCCACGAGGGGGCACATCCGGATCCAGTTCCTGTCCGAGGCCATCCTGCTCGCCCTTCTCGGCGGTGCGGTCGGCGTCGGGGCGGGGACCCTTGCGACCGCCCTTTACGCCAACGCCAAGGGCTGGACGGTCGTCATCCCCACCCTGGCCTGGGCCGGCGGGCTCGCCGCCGCGCTGCTCATCGGCGCCGTCGCCGGTCTGCTCCCCGCGCTGCGGGCCGCCCGCCTGTCCCCGACCGAGGCGCTGTGGACCATTTAACAGTGCCGCCGAATTAACACTGCCGCCGAGCGGAGCCGGGCGGCCGCCAGCCCGGCCCCGCTTTGGCCGCGCTCCCGCTACGTGCCGGTATGACGCAGCCGTCCGACCTCGAGGTTCGCGTGGCCGCGCTGGAAGCCCGGATCGAGGAGGTAGCCGCAGACGCCGCGGCCGCCCCGCACCTGGCCGCCGCGCGCGACCGCGACCTGGCCGATCTCGGCCCGCCGCCCGCAGCGTTCAAGATCCAAAAGATCAGGAGGATCCAGGGCAAATAGTGCTCGCAGATCATCAACACGCCGGTTTGATCTTGGCGCCAGGCCCGTTTCCATGATCGCGGTGGGTTTTTCGCAGATACGACAACAAATCCACCGCGATCATGGAAAACCGCTGTCTGACGCCAGCAAGTCAAACGCAGATTCGAGCCAAAGCGCTCCGCGCGCCGTGCATACCATGCGCCAGGACGCTGCAACAGAAAGCAACGGGTTATTTCGCTGCGAGCACATACCGCGCGGGATCCTCCTAGATCTTTGATCTTGACGGTGGCGCGCGGGGCACGAGGGAGCGGGGGCGCGGGGTCAGTCGGTGGCCTCGGCGACCGGCGCCTCGCTCAGTACCCTGTCGCCACCCGGGCCGGCCAGCGTGGCGCGGCGCAGCGACGGGAACAGCGCGCCGAGCAGCAGCGCGCCGCCGACGCAGGCCAG
>JASHOI010000683.1 GCA_030041195.1 Streptosporangiaceae bacterium
GCGTGCAAGAGCAGCAGCTTGCCAGGGGCATCATGTGCCGAGGCGGCCGGGCAAGAGCGCGGAAAGCCGCGCCTGGATGTCGGCGGTGACGGAATCGACCGGCCGGTCGGCGTCCACCGCGACCAGGATGCCGCGCTCGGTGTAGTACGGCACCAGCGGCCCGGTCGTCGAGGCGAACACCCGGAGCCGGTGCCCGATCACGTCGGCCGTGTCGTCGGTGCGGCCGCCCTGCCCGGCCCGGGCCAGCAGCCGCCGCGTCAGCACCTCGTCCGGCGCGTGCAGGTAGATCGCCGCGTCCAGCCGCACCCCGAGCCGGAGCGCGAGCGAGGCCGCGGCGTGAGCCTGCGGCAGCGTCCGCGGGAACCCGTCCAGGATGTACCCGCCGTGCGCGGCCGCCTCGACCACGACCGGCGTCAGCGCGTCGATCACGATCTGGTCCGGCACCAGGTCGCCGCGGTTCTGGTAGGCCGCGATCTCGGCGCCAGCCGGGCCCCCGCCAAGCACGACAGAACGCAGCAGGTCACCGGCCGGGATGTGCCGGGCCCCGGACCAGGCCGCGAGCCGCTCGCCCTGCGTCCCCTTGCCGGCGCCGGGCGGGGCGAGCAGCAGCAGCCTCACGAAGCGGTCAGCCCGTCGGGGATGACGATGTCCCGCTTGACGATCTTGCCGGTGCCGCCCTTGGGCAGCGCGTCGACGATCCACACGTGCCGCGGGTACTTATACGCCGCGACCTGGCCCTTGACGTAGTCCCGCAGCTCCTCGGGTGTCGCGGAAACACCGGGCTTGAGAGCGACCGCGGCCGCGACCTCCTCGCCGAGGGACGGGTGCGGCAGGCCGATGACGGCCGCCTCCGCGACCGCGGGATGCTCGTAGAGCACCTCCTCGATCTCCCGCGGGTAGACGTTGTAGCCGCCGCGGATGATCAGGTCCTTCTTCCGGTCCACGATGTAGAAGTAGCCGTCCTCGTCGACCGGGCCAGGTCACCGGTGTGGAACCAGCCGTCGCGGAGTGCCTCGGCGGTCGCCTCGGGGCGGTGCCAGTAGCCCTTCATCACGTTCGGCGTCCTGATCGAGATCCCGAGGTGGAGCAGGAACAAGTACGAGGTCGACCACGTCAGCGGCCAGATCCGCCTGGACAGGACGCTGTTCACCGCGACGCAGTACCCGGCCGACTACGGCTTCGTGCCGGACACCCTGGCCGAGGACGGCGATCCGCCCGACGCGCTGGTGCTGGTGCTGGAACCGGCGTTCCCCGGCTGCCTGATCCGCAGCCGCCCGATCGGCATGTTCCGGATGACCGACGAAAACGGCCCCGACGACAAGATCCTCTGCGTGCCGGCAGGCGACCCGCGTCTGGCACACCTGAGCGACGTGCACGACGTGCCGCCGTTCGACCGGCTCGAGATCGAGCACTTCTTCCTGATCTACAAGCAGCTGGAGCCGGGCAAGCACGTCGAGGGTCAGTCATGGGCCGACCGCGTCGCCGCCGAGGCCGAGGTCGAGGCGTCGCGGCGGCGGCTGCGGGAGACCGGGGAGCCAGATCATCGATGACGCTCGCGGGCAAGACGTTGTTCATCTCCGGCGGCAGCCGTGGCATCGGCCTGGCGATCGCGATCCGGGCGGCGCGGGACGGCGCGAGCGTCGCACTGATCGCCAAGACGGCCGAGGCGCACCCGAAGCTGGAGGGGACGGTGTTCACCGCGGCCGAGCAGATCGAGGAGGCGGGCGGGCGCGCGCTGCCGATCGTCGGTGACATTCGCGACGAGGCCCAGGTCGAGCGCGCCGTGGCGCAGGCTGCCGAGCGATTCGGCGGGATCGATGTCTGCGTCAACAACGCCTCGGCGATCAACCTGTCCGGCACCGAGGCCCTGGAGATCAAGCGCTACGACCTGATGCAGTCGATCAACACCCGCGGCACGTTCGTGGTCAGCAGGGCCTGCATCCCGTACCTGAAGCGGTCGGCGAACCCGCACATTCTGACCCTGTCCCCGCCGGTCAGCCTGGAGCCTCGGTGGCTCGCCCCGCACGTCGGCTACACGATCGCCAAGTACGGGATGACCCTGTGCGCCCTGGGGTTCGCCGCCGAGTTCGTCGGCGACGGCATCGCCTCCAACGCGCTGTGGCCGCGGACGCTGATCGCCACCGCCGCGGTACAGAACCTGCTCGGCGGCGACGAGGCGATGGCCCAGGCGCGCAAGCCCGAGCTGTACGCCGACGCGGCGCACGCGGTGATCACCAAGCCCAGCCGGGACTGCACCGGGAACGCCTTCCTGTGCGAGGACGTGCTGGCCGCCGAGGGCGTCACCGACTTCGACCGGTACGCCTACCAGCCGGGCGCCAAGCCGGCGGCCGACCTGTTCGTCGACCATGTCTGACCAGCCCCGTCTGCTAGAGCATCGCCTGCTGGGGCTGGGTGCGCACCACGATGACCGTCGGGGTGCCCGCGCTCAGCGCCGCCTTGAATTCCTGCTCCAGTTCACCGGTGGTCTGGACGTCGACGCCGCGGCAGCCGAATCCGCGGGCCACTTCGGCGATGCCGAGCCCGGGCAGGTCAAGCCCGGGAACCCCTGGCGTCTCCTCGAGCACGGCGAACGACTTGAGGATGGAGTACTCGCCGTTGCGCATGACCACGCACACGATCGGCAGCTCGTGCTGGGCCGCGGTCCACAGGGCCTGAACGGAGTACTGGAACGAGCCGTCGCCGATCAACCCGACGACCGGCCGGCGGACGCCCTGGTCGCGGTCGCCGAGGGCTACCCCGACCGCCGCCGGCACGCCCCAGCCGATGCCCCCGCTGGCCGTGGCGAAGAACGACCCGGTCCGGACCGTCGGAAGCCACTCGATCTGCTGGGCCATGGTGGAGGTCGACTCGTTGACGATGACCGCATCCGGCGGCCTGACCCGGCTCAGCGCGGCGTAGACCTCCGGCGGGGTCAGCGGGCTGCTCGGTGCCTGCGGGAGCACGCGCGGGCGCGCCATCGGCTCGGGGACGGCTCGCCCGGATCCGTCCTCGACCAAGTCCAGGAGCAGGTCGATCGCGATCTTGGGGTCGCCCAGCAGGCTGTCGCCCACCCGCGCGTCAGCGGCCACCTCGGGGCTGGCGGTGATCTGCAGCAGCTCGGTGCCCGCCGGGAGGTAGTCGCCGGGAACGTACGGGTAATACCGGAAGGCCTCGGCGCCGATCACGACGGCCAGGTCGTGCCCGGCCAGGCGGTCGCTGATGGTCTGCACCGACATCCCGAGCGGCCCGCAGAAGAAGGGGTGATCCTCCGGGAACGAGGCACGGTCGAGCAGCGGGGCTCCGTACGCCGAGGCCCGCAGCCGCTCGGCCAGGGCGATAGCGGCGTCCCAGCCGCCGGCGCGGTCCACTTCCGGCCCGAACACCAGCGCGGGGCGCCGGCTGGCGGAGATGCGCTCGGCGAACAGCCCCAGCCGCCCCGCGTCTGGTGCCACCCGGCGGCTCACCGTCCGCACGCGCGTGAAGCCGGCCAGCGGCTGGTTCCAGTCGTCCAGCGGAATCGACAGGTACACCGGCCCGGCCGGCGGCTGCAGCGCCATCGCGTAGGCGCGCATGAACGCCTCGGGCACGTCCTGCGCCCGGGCGGGCTCGTACGACCACTTCACCCACGGCTTCGGCATCGTGGTCGCCTCGCGGTTGGACAGGTACGGCTCCCCGATCAGCAGCTGCCGGTGCTGCTGCCCCGACGTGACGATCAGCGGTGTGTTCCCGTGGTAGGCCGCGACCAGATTGCCCATCGCGTTCCCCACCCCGGCCGAGGAGTGCAGGTTGACCAGCGCCGGGCGCCCGGTGACCTGGGCGAAGGTGTCGGCCATCGCGATCGCGGACGCCTCCTGCATCGCCAGCACGTAGCCGAAGTCGTCGGGGAATTCCTCTGCTCGGTCGAGCCGGGATTGCCGAAGACCGTGGTAAGCCCGAGGGTTCGCAGCAGGTCGTGGGTCACGCTCCGGACCGTGGATGTCTCGGTCATCGGGTCAGTTCCTCCAGCAGGAAAACGAAGGACTCGTACGGGCGGCCGGTCGCCTGGCGAAGTCCCATTTCGCAGGTTCGGTTGGCCGACAGATATGCCTGGGCGGGCACCTCGTCGAGCCCGGCCTTCTCGTCGCGGGTGGCCGAGATGACCAGCTCGGGATGCAGCAGCCCGCGGTCACCAGCGGTGCCGCAGCAGGTCGTGCCCACCGGCACGATGACCTCGTCGGCGAGACGGCCAGCCAGGCCTCAAGGGTCCTGGTCAGCCCGATGTGCGTGGTGGAGCAGGTGGGGTGGACGGCGGCGCGTTCCAGGCGGTGGGTGATAGTCAGCGCCGGGAGCAGGCTCTCGCACCAGGCGATGGAGTCCAGCAGGGTGATCGTCTCGAGGCGGGCGAGGCGGGTCGGGTCGAGGTAGTTCCTGACGTCGTCGAGCAGCCCGTTGGTGCAGGAGGCCGCGTCGATGACCACCGGCAGCGTGCCGTGCCCGCTCCACTCCCAGAGCGCGTCGCAGGTGGCGGCGGCCATCCACCGGTGCCCGCGGTTGTAACCCTTGCTGCTCCACGGCGTGGAGCAGCACTTGCCCGCGACGTCGCCCGGAATCCACAACGGCTTGCCGGCCCGCGCCGACACGTCGACCAGCGTCTGCGGCAGCGACCGGCTCCTGCGGCGACCCGGGTCCCGCCCGAAGATGCGGTTGATGCAGGCGGGGAAGTACGCCGCGGCGGCGCCGTCTCGCGAGGTCCCGATCGTGCGCTGGATGATGTCCGAGGCGCCGACGGCCACCCGGGCCAGCTTTTCCGCGGCCGCCCACCGCCGGGCGATCATCAGCGCGGCCCGCTCACGCGCCGGGGTCGATTCGGCGCGGCGCGTGAGCATCTTCCGCATATCAACCCGGTGCCTGTCGTTTGTTGTTCGTGCCCGGAAAACGTGATGGAGGCCGGCTTGCTCTTCCCGGCGCTCGGCCAGGAAGAGCGGTGGTTTGCAGAAAACCGCGCCATGCTGACCGAATTGGGCATTCTTTAGCTACTTGAAAGCCCCGATGCCGGTGATTTCGCGGCCGACAATGAGCGTCTGCATGGTTTCGGTGCCCTCGAAGGTATGGATCGCCTCGAGGTCGACCATGTGCCGCATGACCTGGTAGTCGAGCAGGATGCCGTTGCCGCCGAGCATGTCGCGTGCGTCGGCGGCGATCGCGCGGGCCTTGCGGGTGTTGTGCATCTTGGCCAGCCCGGCCACCGTGGGCGTCAGCCGGCCGGCCTCGGCCAGGCGGCCGATCTGCAGGCAGTACAGCTGCATCGCGGTCAGGTCCGCCAGCATCGACACCAGCCGCTGCTGGATGATCTGGAAACTGGCCAGCGATTCACCGAACTGGCGGCGCTGCAGCGCGTACTGCAGGGCGGTGTCGTAGGCGGCGGTGGCGTGGCCCAGCGCCGCCCAGGCGCAGGTGCTCCGCGTGGTGGCCAGCACCCGGGTGGTATCCCTGAACGAGCGCGCCAAGGGCAGCCGGTTTTCGGCCGGCACCCGCACCTCGTCCAGCGCGATGTCGGCCTGCCACACCGAGCGCAGCGACACCTTTCCCTCGATCACCCGTGCCTGGTACCCCGGTGTCCCCTTCTCCACCACGAACCCGTTGACCTGCCCGTCCTCGGTGTTCCGGGCCCACACCACGACCAGGTCGGCGATCGTGCCCAGGCCGATCCATCTTTTGCGGCCGTTCAGCACCCAGAGGTGCCCGTCCGGGCGGGCCGAGGTTTCCAGCGCAACCGAGTCCGAGCCATGGTCCGGCTCGGTCAGCGCGAACGCCCCGAGCTTGTCCATCCGCGCCATGTCGGGCAGCCAGCGCTGCTTCTGCTCCTCCGAGCCGCATATCGCGATCGACAGCATGGCCAGGCCCGCGTGCACGCCGAGGAACACGCCGAGGCTTCCGTCGCCGCGGTGCAGTTCCATCGTGACCAGCCCGCATGCCATCGGGCTCATCCCGGCGCACCCGTATCCCTGGATGTCCTCGCCGACGATGCTGAGCTCGGGCAGCCGCTTGACCAGCGGCCAGGGGATCTCGGCCCGTTCCCAGTACGGGCCGATGACCGGCACGACCTCCTCGTTGACGAACCTCCGCACCGAGATGAAGTGTGACCATTGCTCGTCGGTGAACTGCTCGCGGACGGAAAAGAAGTCCGTTCCGAGGGACTCGCCGAGATGCTCGCTAGCCACCTGGGACATCATCGGCTCCTTCTGGACCGAGGAACGCCTCCACGACCGGAGCCAGGCGTTCCGCGTCTGCGGCCAGCTCGAGGTGGCCGCCGTGATAGACGTGCAGCTCGCTGCGTGGTATCAGCCGGTGCATGATCCGCGCATTGACCAGCGGGATGATCGGGTCGTCGTCGCCGGCCAGGATCAGGGTGGGCTGCCGCAGCGCTGGCAGCCGCGGCAGGCTGGTCCAGCCCAGACCGGCAAGGAGCTGGTAGTAGTAGCCCCTGCGCGGTCCCAGTCGCGTCGTGGCGTGCAGCAGGTCACGGGCCAGGGCCGGGTCATTCCGCACGGCCCCCCCATACAGCTCGCCGGCGACGCGGGCGGCGTATCCCGGGTCCCGGTGACGTCGCGGTGTGAGCATCCGCAGCAGGACGCGCGGGTGCGCGGGAACCATCAGCGCGCCCGGCCCGGTCGCCACCAGCACCAGCCGCCGCACCTGGTCCGGGCGGCTGACCGCGAACTGCTGCGCCAGCGCGCCTCCCCAGGAAATGCCGAGGACATCGGCCCGCTGATGGCCGAGCTGGTCGAGCAGGCCGCTCAGCAGTGAGCCGGACGTGGCCAGGTGGTATGGGATGACCGGGGCCGGCGAGCCGCCGACGCCCGGCATGTCGAACCGGATGACCGTCCGCCTCGGATCCAGCGCGTCGACGAACGGCTGGAACAGCTCCAGGCTCACCCCGATGCCGTTGCACAGCAGCAGCGGCGGCCAGCCCGGCGTCCCCTCCCGCACCGATACCCGTATCGCACGCCCGCCGATCCTCAGGATCCTCATCCGCTCCGGCGGCCCGGGCCGCCGCAGCCGGGTTCGCAGGGCCCGGGCAAGGCCAGATCCCAGGCGGTCTTTCCACGCGGGATGGGAGATGTCAATGGTCATAGACGTACGTCCCCGGGGCGTCGCAGATCGGCACCAGCCCGCCACCGCCGAGCTCGTCGGGGGCCGCCCTCTCCGCACCGCAGCGCTCGGCCAGCCAGCCCGAGTAGTCCGGCCACCAGGAGCCGTGGCAGGTCTCTGCGCGCTGCAGCCAGTCCTGCGGATCCTCTGGGCACTTCTTGGCCACCTGGTATCTCGCCTTGTCGTTTCCGGGTGGATTGACCATCGCGGCGATGTGCCCGCTGGTGGACAGCACGAACCTATTGTGGCCGGCAAGCAGCTGGGTGGACCGGTAGCAGCTTTGCCAGGGGCAGATGTGGTCGGTGATCCCGGCGATCATGTAGCTGTCGCGGTCGATCAGAGCCAGGTCCACCGGTGAGCCGAGCATGGTCGCGCCGCCCGGCCGGACCAGTGCGTTCGTGACGCCCATCTGGAGGAAGTCGCGGTGCAGGCCCGCGGTCATCCGGGTGGTGTCCGCGTTCCAGAACAGGATGTCGAACGGCGGCGGCTGGCGTCCAAGCAGGTAGTTGTTGACCCAGTAGTTCCAGATCAGATCGTTCGGCCGCAGCCAGGCGAACACCTCGGCCAGCGATCGGCCGTCCAGGTAGCCGCGAGCCCTGGACGTGGCCGCGGCCAGCCGGGCGGTCCGCTCGTCGATGACCGCGCTGGCCAGGCCCGCTTGCGACTCGTCGAGCACGGTGACCAGGAGGGTGAGTGCGGCGAGCCGGTGCTGCTGGCCGGTGTGCGCCAGGTGCGCGGCCAGCATGGCCGAGATGATGCCGCCCGAGCACGCCCCGGCCAGCGCGGTCTGCTCGCTTCCGGTGATCCGCGCCGCCGCGTCCATGGCGTCCAGTACGGCCTGCCCGTAGGTATTGAAGTCCCACTTTGCGTGCCGGGCGTCCGGGTTGCGCCAGGAGATCATGAACACCTGCAGGCCGCTGCCGACCAGGTACTCCACCAGGCTCCGCCCGGGCGCCAGGTCCATCACGTAGAACTTGTTGATCGTCGGCGGCACGATCACCAGCGGGACCTGGCGGACCGCTGCCGTGGCCGGCCGGTACTGAATCAGCTCGAACACCGGGGTCCGCAAGACCACCGACCCCGGCGTGACGGCCAGGTCGACCCCCACCTCGAACGCGTCCGGCTCGACCATCGACGGCACCCGCGGCGGGGCCGCCATGTCGGAGAGGAAATGCCGCAGCCCGGCCAGTATGCTGCCGCCGCCGGTGTCGAGGGCCGCCTTGGCCGCCGCCGGGTTCAGCAGCGGGTTATTGCTCGGGGCCAGCGCGTCGATCAGGTTGGTCAGCACGAACCCCACGCGCTCGGAGTCCGCCCGGTCCAGCCCGGCCTCCGCCACCAGGCCCTCGGCGGACTCGGCCGCGGCCAGGTACGCCTGCATCGTGCGGCGCAGCAGCGGGTTGCCCGCCCACCCGGGGTCGGCGAACCGGCGGTCCCGCCGGGACGGCTGCACCTGCGATGTGCCCACGGCGATGCGGGCCAGTTCGCCGGCCAGCTGACGCCCCCGCCCGGCGACCATCCCGGGCCTGCTGGCCAGCGCGGCGGCCAGGCGCAGCCCGGAACCGCCCGGGTTCACGCGGCGCAACATGCCGATGGCCGCATCGGTGAGCAGCAGGTCCAGTGGTGCCGCAGCGGCATCCGAGGCTGCTGGCCCGGTCGTGTCGGTATCGGCGCTCATTACCAGCCGAGCGTAAGCTGCGCGGCGCGTTCTTCCATTGGTCGCTCGTCACGAACCGGGAGCCGGGCATGGTCCCGCGGGCACAGGCGGCTGGCACAGCGGCCGGTCACGGGTTGTCCGGGGCGGCGGGAGTCCGCGGGCCGGGCCGCCGGGTCCTGAGCACGGTGCGTACCGGCCACCGCACGATATGAGCCAATCCTTCCGGCACCCTGATCAGCCGGCGGAGCAGGACGGGAAGAACCACGATCTCGCCTCGCGCCGCCGCGGCCAGCAGACCAACGAAGTCCGGGCCGTCTTGGCGGGACGGTTCGGCGAGTTCCACGCGCGCGGTGACCACCGGGCCGCGCGATTCGGTCTCCACCTCGCCCAGGCCGGGCAGCAGCGCGAGCATGGTCCGGTTCTCGGCGAGGACTTCGGCGCTGAAGTACTCGATCCCGGCGTTGAGGCCGCGCTCGCTCAGGCGCGCCAACAGCGCGGAGCCGAGCCCGCGCCCCTGCCAGGCGTCGACCACGGTCACGCCGATCTCCGCGGTATCGGGCTGGTCCGGCAGCCGGATGAACCGGCACTCCCCCACGATCTCGGCCGACAGCAGCGGCAGGGCGACCAGCGCCTCGTGGTCAGCGTGATCCACCTCGACCGCTGCCCTGAGGGTGGCCTCGGGAAGCTCGGGCATGGCCGTGAAGAACCGCCGGTAACGGGACTGCTCCCCCAGATTCGCGTAGGCCCGGGCCAGGGCCGGCGCATCACCGGGCCGTACCTGCCTTATCCGTACGACGTCACCGGAGCGGAGCGTGACCAGCTGCGGCACCGGATTACGCACAGCGCTCACTGGCCGATCCTCAGCCAGGATGCGCGGCCGATAAGCACATCGCCGTCAGCTCCGGCTCGGCCTGCCGGGCCGCCCCGGGAAAGCTGAGGCTCTGCGCGGCGTCGAAGAGGACCTGCTGGAGGGTTCGGGGCAGGTCGCCGCTCCACACCAGGGCCGCCGTCGCCGCCAGCGGACGGTGCTCGAGACCCACCCGCACCATCTCGTAGCCGACCGCGGGCCGGGCCAGCCGGATCAGCCTGGGCCGGCTCCCGGCGATGACGCTGGGGCCGGTGAGCACCGCGGTGGGCCGGTCCGCGGTCGCGGCGAAGGCCAGGTTCATCCGCAGCGAGTGCCGCAGCGGCGGATCGGTGAATTCGAAGCGCGGATCCACGCTCCGGATGACCCGCGTCCAGGCGTCGTAGGTCCCCGGTTCCGCGCGGCGCGGCCCGTAGATGACGTCCATGCCGGCCATCTCGGCCAGGCTGATCGTCCCGCGGCGCGCCGCCACGTGCGACGAAGGGATCCAGACGTCGGGTTCGAATTCCGTGAGGCCCATCACGTCGAGCGGCGGGGGCACCGCCGTCGAGCCGGCCGTCAGCCAGCCCAGGCCGGCGTCGGCCCGGCGCTGCCCGATCATGGAGAACTCGGCGTCCAGCGGGGATTCCAGCCAGACGATCTCCACGTTCGCGGCGGCCGCCGCCGATTTCAGCGTCGAGGCGGCCTCAACCGCGAAGGCGTCCGGCAATTCGGGCGGCACGGCCACGCGCAGACGCTGGCGTCCCAGCCCAGCCGCCTGCCGGGTCCGGTTCACCTCCAGGTCCAGCAGCGACAGCACGGCGCGGGATGCGTCCAGCAGCACCGCGCCCGCCTCGGTGAGCCGCACGCCGTCGCGGCGACGCTGCAGCAACGGCGCACCGACGATCTCTTCCAGCCGCCGGATCTGCTGGCTCAGGGTCGGCTGGGCGACAAACATCCGCTCCGCGGCCCGGGTGAAGCTCCGCGCGTCGGCGAGCGCCACGAAGTAACGCAGGTGCCGTAGCTCAATGGCCAGCGGCGCCGCTGCGGGGGTGGGCAGTTGCACCGGCTCCGGCTGGTTCACCGGTTCCGGCTGGCGGTCCGAGTGGGCGGCCTTCATCCTTCTCCTTGATCAGGCGTCTGACGCTAGCGCCGCCCCCGGTGCCCGGCATCGGGCGAGCGAGACGAGGTTGCGCATGGCGGTTGTGCCGCGCGCACAACCGACGCCTTCACTAGGGATTTACGGATCGGGCGGACTTCCCTTCACCCGGCCTGACCGGCGCCGTCGGCCATCCAGCTCAGGCAGCGTCGCGAAGTTTCGGCAGCGACCTCAGGTCGCCGCCGAGGTGGCGGACCTGGATCCCGGCGGTGATCTGCGAGAACCCGTAGATAAGCGCGTACAGGCCGAACAGCAGCGCGAGGGTGACCGCGCCGACTCCGGGACGCGCGAACAGCAGCACGCCGAACGCGACCGACACCAGCCCGGACACGATGAACAGCGCGCGCGTGCCCGCGCTCTCCCCGCTCTGGAAACCGCCGAAGAACTCCGCGACGCCGCCGACCAGCGCCCACGCCGCCACGACGATGACCAGGACGAACGCGGTAGGCGCGGGCCAGGCCAGGGCGACCACGCCCGCCGCCAGGTCGACCAGCCCGAGCAGCAGATGACCGAGGACCGGGCCGGCGCTCCGGCTGCCGAAAGCCCGGGTGGCCTGCAGCCCCGCGTCCATGAACGCGTAGATCGCGAACAGGATAACCAGCGCGAGAATCGTGACGCCTGGCCAGGCGATGGCGAAGATCCCGACGACGACGGCCAAGATGCCGAGCAAGATCAACGAGGTGGATGTCGACTTGAACATGACGGGCATTCCTTCCGCTTTGCCTCGGCCGCACCACTGCATCTGGTACTTCTGGCGTCCAGCAGACACGGCGGCTGGGGATTCTGGCCAACATCTCCCGCCTATAGGGGCATAGATCGCGGCTAGCAGCGCAGCTCAGGGCGTCATCGGCCGTTGGAGCACTAGAGATTGAACTCTCAAGTAAGATCTTGCAGCATGATCAGCGAAGATCAGGGAATCCGGCGCAAACTTGCCGGGATGAGGGCGACTTCAAGGCTTGACCACTCAAGTCATGTGCTCTAGGTTCGACTTGAATGCACAAGTTAAAAGCACGCGACATCGGACGGGAGGCGGTCCGTCATGAAGCTGGCACTTACCGGTGCGACCGGGTTCATCGGATCGCACGCGCAGGCTGAACCGCAAGAGGTGACGAGGCCTTGAATGGCCGCCGCGCCGTAGACACGCGCCGGCATGTGCCCGTCGAGACGCTCGGGCATCTGCCTGTCGACACGCTCGCCGGAATGCGTAAAGATCTGCGAGTGGAGGCAGGTCGTCCCGTGGTCGCCGAGCTGATGGCGGATGTTGCGGCGGCAGTGAGTACTCGTGCCGTTGCGGTGTCCAAGGATGTCTACAACGTGATCGTGCGCGAGATCCCGCAGCTGCGCGACGACAAGCCAACGCTCGGCCTGCTTGCCTCCAGCGTCGACGCCAATGTCAACACGTGTCTGCAGATAATGCAGCACCGGATCGACCTCGCCGCCGTGAGAGCTCCGGCCGCGGCGGTGGAGTACGCGCGCCGGCTGGCTCAGCGCGATGCGCCGCTGAGCGCGCTGCTGCGCGCCTACCGGGTCGGGCACTCGTGCTTCTCCGAGTGGCTGCTCACCGAGCTGGCCCGGCAGAGCGATGACGCGCAGATGATCAGCGCCACCACGCTGTGCATGTCCAAGATTGTCGCTGGCTACATCGACCAGACGTCCGAGGAGATGGTCTCTGCCTACACGGACGAAAGGGAGAACTGGCTGCGGAACCGGAACGCCGCGCGGGCCGCCCGGATCCGGCAGCTTCTGGAGGGTGACCGGGTCGACGTGGCCGCCGCGGAGGCCGTCCTCGGTTACCGGCTGCGCCAATATCATGTGGGCCTGGTCTGCTGGGCGGGCGACGGCGCGGCCGCCGCCGACGAGATGACCCGGCTGGAGCGAGCGGTCGGCCACGTCGCGACGCAGGCGGCCTGCGCCGGCGAGCCGTTCTTCCTGCCCCATGACGAATCGAGCGCGTGGGCGTGGCTGCCGCTGGGGATCCGGGACACGTTCGCTTGCACGGGGGCGATCACGGCGGACCTCGACGGCGACATCCATTTCGCGTTCGGCGACGCGGCGAAGAACGCGGCCGGGTTTTGCGTCACCCACCAGGAGGCCCTGGCCGCCCAGGCGGTCGTGCTCGCGAAAGGATCTCCCGCGCCGCGGACGGTGGTGTTCAGCGAGGTCGCGCCCGTAGCGATGATGCTCGGGGCCTCCGGCCTGCTGCGAGCGTGGGTGCTCAGCACCCTGGCCGGCCTGGCCACCGACGACGAGCACCACGCTCGCCTGCGCGAGACCCTGCTGGTGTTCCTGCAAACCGGGGGCAGCTACAAGACGACAGCCGAGCAGCTCATGCTGCACAAGAACACGGTCCAGTACCGGATCCGCAAGGCGGAGGAGAGTCTCGGACGGCCGGTGGGCGATAACCGCCAGAACGTGGAGCTGGCGCTCCAGGCAAGCCGCTGGCTCGGCTCGTCGGTGCTGCGGCGCGGCGCTCCGCCGGCCGCGGCCGACCGGAACCATGATCCCCGGCCGGGTGGGCACTGACAGCTCCGCCTCGACGACTTTTCAGCGGCCGGTCGGCTGCCGAGGGCCGGAACGTGCGGTGCCGCGGATCATACGGAAAACGTACGGCCGTGTCGTCGCGCTGGTGGTCGGTGCGGACTAGATTAACTGCAGGTGAGCCGGGAAGCTCTGGTCGGCGCGAAGTCCACATTGGTTCTCGCGCACCGGAGTTCATCATGTTCAGTGCCGGATCGGGCACCACACGGCTGATCGTCGGAGTTAGCGGCTCGCCAGGCAGCCTTGGCGCCCTGAGATATGCCCTGGATCTGGCACGCCGCAACGGTCTGCAGCTCATGGCGCTGACGGCCTGGATTCCGCCCGGCGGCGATCTCGCCGAGCGCCGCTGCTCCAGCGCCGCCCTGCGAAAGGTGTGGGCGGACGCCGCGGGACAGCGGCTGCTGGACGCGTTCGGCGCCGCCTGCGCCGGCCTGCCGCGCGACCTTGATATCCGGCTGTCTGTCATCCGCGGTGAGCCGGGCCCGGCGCTCGTCCAGGCCGCGGACTCGGCCGGCGACCTGCTGATCGTCGGCGCGGGACGGCGCGGCGTGCTGTCGCGGATGTGGCGCGGCAAGGTAAGCCGCTACTGCCTTGCGCACGCCCGTTGCCCGGTCCTCGCCGTCCCCCACCCCGCTACTGCCCGGCAGCTAGGCCTCGGCCCGGGTGCATGGGCGCTGCGTCACCGGGACCTGACCGTGAGCCAGGCCCTGCGCGACCGGGGCACCGCCGCATAGCCCGGCGGGCGCCCGCCGAAGAATCTCGGGCCCGCTTCGCCCAGTGGAGAACCTCATGATCAGCGTCGACAACCTCATTGGCCTGATCGCCGGCGTCGCCGTCGTCATCTACCTGTTCATCGCCCTCACGCATCCGGATAAGTTTTAGCGGCCCGAGGCCCCGGAGCCGCCAAGCCCGGTCGCATGGATCGGTGATCTAAGCTGCGGTGGGTGACCGACTGGTCGACGATCGCCTCACTCGCGACCGCTGGCGGAACCTTGGTGCTCGCGCTGGCGACGTTTGCCTCGATCCGGTCCGCCAACCGCTCGGCGCGGATCTCGGAGCGCGCCGCCCGCACCGCCGAGCAGTCGCTGATGGCAGGCCAGCGCCCGCTGCTGGTGAACTCGCGGCTGCAGGATCCCCAGCAGAAGATCCAGTACCCCGAGGGAATCTGGCTGGCGGTGGACGGCGGCACGGCTGGGCTGCAGGTCACCGACGACGTGGTCTATCTGGCGGTCTCGCTCCGGAACGTCGGAACCGGCCTGGGTGTCCTGCATGGATGGTACGTGCGGATAGGCCTGCAGACCGAGCGGTCCCACCCGCCGCTTGAGCAGTTCACGACCCAGAACCTGGACATCTACGTGGCCCCGGGCGACAACGGCCTGTGGCTGGGCGCCTTGCGCGACCCAACGGCGGACATCTTCAAAGAGGTGACCGACGCGGTCAACACGGGCGAAACGCTGGTGATCAACCTGCTCTACGGCGATTTCGAGGGCGGTCAGCGGGTCATCACCCAGTTCTCGCTGCGCCACACCAACGAACGCTGGCTCGCGCAGGCGACCAGGCACTTCAACGTGGACCGGCCCGATCCGCGCTGGGCCGGCTCCGCCACTCCCCCAGCCTAAAAGCGGCATTTCAGGCGCCAGCGCAACCCGCTCGCCCGCATGCATTGGTGTCGCCCCCCGTCACGCCAATAGGACGGCAGCTTCCGCCCTGGGGCTGCGGCGGAACAGTGTGGTGGGACCCGCGCTGTTGCTCTAGCAACAGCAAGGGTCCCTTCACCACACTGAAACCGCGGCGGTGGAGGCGTTCCGGGCTGCGCGCGTGGATGGCGTTCAGGTTCCGGAACGCGTCGCCTGCCGGCTGGCAGCGAACGCGGCCTCGTCTGGCTGACGGCGGAACGGTCACTCGCCGTAGCTCCCGTTCCGCCGGCCGTCCCCCAACGGATACCCGATCTGACGATGTGCGGCCGGGTACTGGCGGTCAGTGTGGCCGGTGAGCAAGCAGCACGCCTCGACGTGACCAGCAGAAAGGAACGCCCGAGATGAGTGCCGCCGGAGAAGACCACGCCCGGACCGCGCTGGTGACCGGAGGAACCGGAGGCATGGGGCGGGTGATCGCCTCCCGGCTGGCCGCCGACGGGTGCGACGTGGCCATCGCGTACACCGGCAACGTCGACCTGGCCGACGCGACCGTCGGCGAGATCAAGGAGCGTGGCCGCCTCGGCGCGGCGTTCGCGGCCGACGTCGCCGACGAGGCGGAGGTATCGGCCCTGTTCGCCGCCGTCGACGAGCGCTTCGGGCACCTCGACGTCGTTGTGCACACCGCCGGGATCAATCGCCCCGCCGCCCTGACCGACCTTGACCTGGCCGACTTCGACGCGATTCACCGGGTCAACGTGCGGGGTGCGTTCGTCGTCAACCAGCAGGCCGCGCGGCGGATCCGGGCCGGTGGCTCGATCGTCAACGTGTCGACCAGCATGGTCGGCTGGGCGCCACCGGGCCTGAGCGTGTACGCGGCGTCCAAGGCCGCGGTCGACGTGCTGACCCGCATCCTGGCCAAGGAGCTGCGCGGCCGCGACATCACGGTCAACGCGGTGGCGCCGGGCCCCACCGCCACCGCCGCGTTCCTGGCCAGCACCTCGGCCGAGGAGCAGGAGCAACTGGCCGCCCTGCCGCCGCTGGGCCGCCTCGGCCGTCCCGACGACATCGCCGGTGTCGTGTCCTTCCTGGTCGGGCCGGCCGGACGGTGGGTCAACGGCCAGGTGGTCTACGCCAACGGCGGATTCGTATGAGCGGTGACCATTATGACGTCCTGGTCATCGGCAGCGGCCCGGGCGGCGCGACCACCGCGGGGCGCGTCGCCGAAACGGGCCGCCGCGTGCTGCTGCTCGAACGCGGTGACTTCCTGCCGCGGGAACGTGACAACTGGAGTTCGCACGCGGTCTTCGGCGACGCGAAGTACACCGCGGACGAGACCTTCTACGACGCGTCCGACCGGCCCTTCCGGCCCGAGCTGCACTACCACGTGGGCGGCAACTCGAAGGTGTACGGCGCGGCGTTGTTCCGGCTGCTGCCCAGCGACTTCGGCGAGGTCCAGCATCCCGACGGGATCGCGCCGGCCTGGCCGCTGACCTATCAGGACATCGAGCCGTACTACGCCCGCGCCGAGCACCTGTTCTGGGTGCACGGCCAGCATGGCGAGGACCCGTTCGCTGGGCCTTCCAGCCGGGACTACAAGTACCCGCCGGTGCAGCACGAGCCCCACATTCAGCAGCTGTCGGATGGTCTGGCCGAGCTCGGCCTGCACCCGTTCCACCTGCCGATGGGGCTGCAGCTCACCCAGGACGCCAACGGCCAGGCCACCGCTGACTCCCGATGCATAAGGTGCGACCGCATCGACGGGTTCCCATGCCTGATCGGCGCCAAGGCCGACGCCGAATGGGCCGTGATCCGCCCAGCCCTGGCCGCGCATCCCAACCTGACGTTGATGACCAGGACGACGGTCAATCGCCTGCTTACCGACGCCGGCGGACGCTCCGTCACCGGAGTGGCCGTTACGCTCGCCGACGGGTCCCCGCACGTGTTCGGTGCTGACGTCGTCGTGCTCTCAGCGGGGGCCATCCTGTCGGCCGCCCTGCTGCTGAAGTCGGCGAACGACAAGCATCCGGGTGGCCTGGCCAACTCCTCCGACCAGGTCGGCCGGAATTACATGCGGCACAACAATCTGGCCCTGATTGCGTTCTCACGTGAGCCGAACCCGACGGTCTTCCAGAAGACGCTGGCCCTCAACGACTTCTACGGACCCGGCGAGCACTGGGACTACCCGATGGGCAACATCCAGATGCTCGGCAAGTCCGATGACTGGCAGATCAAGGGCGCGGCGCCACACGGGCTCGGGTGGGCTCCGACCGCACCCTACGGCGATGTCGCGCGGCACTCGGTCGACTTCTGGCTGTCCGGCGAGGACCTTCCGCTGGCCGACAGCCGGGTCACGCTCCGGCCTGACGGCACGATCAGGCTGGCCCTGCAGCCCGGCAACAACACCGAAGGCCTCACCCGTCTCCGCCTGACCTTCGAGGCCGCGTTGCGCAAGCTCGGCATGGTCAACACGATGTTCGTCCGCAGCCTCTACCTGCACAAGACGTTCGACGCCGCCGCCACGGCCCACCAGGCCGGCACGGTCCGCTTCGGGACCGACCCCGCCGCCTCGGTCCTCGACCTGCACTGCCGGGCCCACGATCTCGACAACCTCTACGTGGTGGACGCCAGCTTCATGCCCTCGATCGGTGCGGTGAACCCCACCTTGACGATCGTCGCGAACGCGCTGCGCGTCGGCGATCACATCGCCGAACGCATCGGAACCAGCCCGCAGACCCCATGAAAGATCCCGCGATGCCGAAGATCGAAGACTATGCCTTGCTGGGAGACCTGCACACGGCCGCCCTGGTGAGCACCGCGGGGTCCATCGACTGGCTGTGCCTGCCGCGATTCGATTCACCCGCCGCGTTCGCCGCCCTGCTGCATGACCGCGACGCCGGGCACTGGACGCTCGCGCCCGCGGCGGGCGGCCGGTGCACGGCCCGCCGGTACGCCGGCACCACCCTGGTCCTCGAGACCGACTGGGTCACCGCGGACGGCACCGTCCGGGTGATCGACTTCATGCCGCACCGGTCGGGCACGCCGCACGTCGTCCGCATCGCGGTGGGGCTGAGCGGCGAGCTGGCCATGCGGACCACGCTGCGCCTGCGCTTCGACTATGGGCGCGTGGTCCCGTGGCTCCGTCATCACGGGCACCGGGCCGACGCGATCGCGGGACCGGACCGGGTCCGGCTGATGTCCGAGGTTCCCATGCGCGGGCATGACTGGGAAACGCTCGCGGACTTCACCGTGCGCGCGGGTGACCGGGTCGCGTTCGTCATGTCCTGGGCGCCCAGCCATGAGCCGGAGATGCCGTACGTCGACGCCGAGCAGGCCCTGTCCGCGACCATGGAGTTCTGGGGCAAGTGGTGCGATCACGCCTCGTACCAGACCGGACCGTACCGCGACGCCGTGCACCGGTCGCTCATCACCCTGAAGGCCCTGACCTACGAGCCGACCGGCGGGATCGTCGCCGCCGCCACAACGTCGCTGCCCGAGGAGATCGGCGGCGTCCGCAACTGGGATTACCGCTACTGCTGGCTGCGCGATGCCACCTATACCCTGCAGGCTCTGCTCGCCGCCGGGTTCCGGCGCGAGGCCGGCGCGTGGCGGGACTGGCTGCTGCGCTGCATAGCTGGACAGCCGGAGATGCTGCAGATCCTGTACAGCCTGGACGGCACGCGCCGGCTGCCCGAGACAGACCTGCCGTGGCTCTCCGGCTACGAAGGCAGCAGCCCGGTCCGCACCGGCAACGCCGCCTCCGATCAGCTTCAGCTCGACGTCTGGGGCGAGACCCTGGATGCGCTGTTCCTGGCCCGGCAGGCTGGCCTGCCCGCCGACCGCGACGCCTGGGCGCTGCAGGTCGCGCTGATGAACCACCTCGAATCGGCCTGGCAGGAACCGGACAACGGGCTCTGGGAGGTGCGCGGCGACCGGCAGCACTTCACCCACTCCAAGGTCATGGCCTGGGTGGCGGCCGACCGGATGGCGCGATCGGTCCGCGAGCAGGGCCTGCCCGGGCCGGCCGCGCGCTGGGAACAGCTACGCGACCAGATCCATCATGACGTCGTGACCAGCGCGTTCGACGCCGGGCGCAACACCTTCACCCAGGCCTACGGGTCCACCGCGCTGGACGCCAGCCTGCTGCTGATCCCGCGCGTGGGCTTCCTGCCCGGCACCGACCCACGGGTGGTGGGCACGATCGCCGCGATCCGCCGCGAGCTCAGCGACGGCGGCCTGGTTCGCCGCTATTCGACCAGCGCAACCGACGACGGCCTCAAGGGCAGCGAGGGCTTGTTCGTCGCCTGCTCGTTCTGGCTGGTGGACGCGCTGTACGCGTCCGGGCAGCAGCGGGAGGCCGTCGACCTGTTCGAGCGCCTGCTCGCCCTGCGTAACGACGTCGGGCTGCTGAGCGAGGAGTGGGATCCGGTCGCTCAGCGCCAGCTCGGCAACTTCCCCCAGGCCTTCAGCCACTTTGCCCTGGTCATCAGCGCTCTGCAGCTGCACAGCGGGCGCCCGGCCCGCAGCGATTCGATGTCGATGTGACCGCCCGGCCCAGCGCGGCGATCGACCGGGTCGCCCTGATCACGTCGGACCTGGAGGGGGCCGAAGACGATTACGTCCGGACCTTCGGATGCAGTGTCGAGCGGCGTGATGACGTCGAGCCTTCGGTCACCCGCGTGCTCCGGATACCGCAGGCGCGGGGACGGCGGTCGCTGTTGCGGCTGGGCGGCCAGCGGATCGAGCTGCTGGAGTTCATGGACTCCTCGAGACGCCGGTATCCACCGGACAGCACGAGCACCGACCTTTGGTTTCAGCACTTCGCGATCATCGTCAGCGATATGGAGCAGGCGCACCAGCGGGTCATGGCCAACCGCCGATTCCGGCCGATCAGCCGCAACGGCCCGGTACGGCTGCCCGGCAGCTCCGGCGGCGTGACCGCGTTCAAGTTCCGTGATCACGATGGCCACCCGCTGGAGCTGCTCGCGTTCCCGCACGGCCGCGCCCCGGGAGAATGGCGCACGGCCCACGGCGCCGCCCTTTTTCTCGGCGTCGATCACACCGCGCTCGCGATCAGCAACACCGCCAGCAGCACCAGGTTCTTCGGGTCGGTATTCGGGTTCACGGTCGGAGCTCGCACCGAGAACCGCGGACCCGAGCAGGACGCCCTGGACGACGTGGACGACGTCCAGGTCAGCGTCACCCACATGGCGCCGGACCTGCCCGCGCCACGGCTGGAACTGCTGCACTATCACGTCGGCACGCGCCGGCCGATCCCACCCGACACCGCCAGCAGCGACATCACGGCCACACACTGCGTCGTACAGGTGCCCTCGCTCGATGCCGTCACCGCCGCGCTGCAACGCCACGGCACCCCGGTGGCGGGCTCTGACCCCATGATCTTGCGCGGCGGCGCGCGAGCAGTCCTGATATCGGGACCCGACGGGCACCGGTTCCTGGTGGCCGAGGAGGACCCGTCCAGGCGCTGGCCGGGCCCACGGCGCGTCGATGGCGACGCCGGCGGGTAGGCCAGTAGCCGCGGCCGGTAAGGCTGAGCATGGTCAGTCACCGCGAGGCAGACAGGGAGGCGCCCCAATGAGTCCCGAAGAGGCCGTGCGCATGTTCTTCGACTGCTACACCAGCAGCCGTCCGGAGGACTTCGACAAGTGCGTCGCGTCCGACTATGTCGACTACGGCCACAATCCGCCGGGGATCGGGCCCGACGGGGCGCGCAGCGATTACGAGCACGCGATCAAGCTGGTCGGCGGGCCCATCCGCTACACGATCGACGCGCTGGTTCCCGACGGCGACATGGTGGCGGCGGCGTGGACCGGCACGCTGCCCAGCAGCGCCGAGATGAAAGGCCTGAGCCTGTACCGGGCGACCGGCGGCCTGCTCCGGTCGACGCGGCACGCGCTGATCGGCGACCTGCCCGTCTGAGGCTGCCCGTAGAGAAAGCGCTAAGGCGCGGCCTCGTTCCCGACCCGGGACGGATCATTTATCAGATTCGGTGCTGTGCTGTGAGGGACGAGGAACGATCGGCCATGGAACCCGGCCGGCTGCATGTCTATCTGGGAGCGGTTCCCGCAGCCGGAAAGACCCATGCGATGGTGCTGGTGGCGGGACCGTATCGATTTCATCGATACCGACCCTCGCGTCGTCGTACAGCGGATCCAGGGAACCGCCGAACTCCAGCGCCACGGGCGCGACGACCTCGCCATGGAAGCCGCCGTCAGCCGGCTCAGCCTCGAACCCTCCGCCAGCTCCGTCACCTGGACCACCGCCGAACCAGACCCCCTCACCACCCTCGACGAATAGCTCTGGCACGGATCGGTGCCATCGCGGGCGGCCAGGCGCGGCCCGCGGGCGGTTTCGTCGATGATCTAGGAGGATCGCGCGCGGCATGGGCTCGCAGA
>JASHOI010000081.1 GCA_030041195.1 Streptosporangiaceae bacterium
GATCGCGGTCGATCCTCCTAGATCTTTAAAGACGGCGGCGGGGCGGGGACGGGCGGCGCGCAGCGGGGTGGGGACGGGCGGCGCGGGACGGGGTGGCCGGGGCGGGGGCGTTATCGGGGATGACGTAGCGTTGCTGAAGTGGCGCACGGGTGCTGCGCGCGGTAGGCGGCTGCGACCGCCGCCCGCCGGAGGCCTGAGGTAAAGACGGGAACGCCCGCACCGGACGGGTGCAACGACTTGCCGACGAATGGCCTCGAGATATATCGTCTTCCTATTGAATTCACTGGCCAGCGGACCGCGGAGGATCAGATGGCGACAGGACCAGACCTTCGCATCGGGGACGCCGAGCGCGAAGCCGCGGCAGCCAGCCTGCGCGAGCACTACGCACAGGGCAGGCTCACGCTGGAGGAGTTCAATGAACGCCTCGATGCCACGTTCAAGGCGACCACGCGGAGCCAGCTGAACCGGATCACCCAGGATCTTCCGCACGCCACCGTGCCCTCGGCGCCGCTGCCGGTCACGACCATTCCCGGCGGCGGCAGGGAGCGGGCCAGGCAGGAGTGGTCCGGCGCGGGCCGCCCGCGGTTCGCTCTCTTCCCGTTGCTCATCGCCGCGATCGGCACCTGGTTCCTCATCCTCGACCTGCACCTGCGGGCGTTCCCCTGGCCGGGAAAGCTGGCGATCTTCCTGGCGATCTTCGCCGTGATCCGCGGCGTGCTGCGGCGCGTGTTCAGCATCGGCCGGCGCGGCGCGGTCCGCGGTTACCGCGGCTGCGGGCGTGGCCGCGGGCGCGCTCGCACCCGGGGCGGCCGTTACTCGGGCGGCCCGTGGAGCGGTATCTGACCGTCGGCGCCCGGTATCTGACCGCCGGCGCGCAGCGCCTGACCGTCGGCGCCCGGCGTCTGGCCGCTAGCGCGCAGCGCCTGACCGCTAGCGCGCAGCGCCTGACGGGTCGGCGCCAGAGGGCCGCCGTTACGCCCGAACCGGGATCCGCAGCGGGACAACCAGGTAGCGGAACGCGGGCGCAGCCTTCGCCGGAACCAGCCCCTCGTCGTCGGCCCGCGTGATCAGCGCCGGCTTGGCCGCGGTGCTGAACTCGAGCCGGATCCGCCCCGGCTCGGCAGCGGCCACCTCCTCGCCGTCGCGCGACGCGCCGGGCTGCCGTGCCGGAGCGGCGGGCGCCGCGGCCGCGCCAAGGCCGTCGAGGAGATAGTGCGGGTTGAACGAGATGGTCCGTTCGTCGCCCTCGAAGTCGGCTGGCACGGTCTCCGCCGCCCGGGCCCGGCCATCGGTCTGCGCCTCGATAACCACGTTCCCCGAGCCGAACGTCAGCCGGACCGGGCTGGCCCGGTCCGCGACCAGCGATACCCTCCTGACCGCCTCGGTGAACGGCCCGGCGGCCAGCGTGGCGCGGGAGCCGAACCCGTCTGGGAACCTGGACTGGTACCTGATGAACTCGCCGCCGATGAGCCGGGCGGTCAGCCTCCGGTTCCCTCCCTCGAAGCTGATCACGCCGTCGGCGGGCCGCGGGTCCCGCGCCCCGCCCGGCCCGGCCGCCCCGCCCGCGGCCGACGCCGCGTCGGCACCGGACTGACCGGCCTCGAACGCAACGGTCACCGGCACCCCGGCGGTCATGGACCGCGCCACGTCGGCGAGCGTCCTGGCCGGCACCATCGCGGCCGCCCTGAGGCCGTGCACCACCGGTTCCCAGCGGACATCCTTGACCGCCATCCGGTACCGGTCGGTGGCCGCGAGCGTCAGCGTGTCGTCGCGGATGTCCAGGCAGACCGCGGTGAGCATGGGCAACGTGTCGTCCCGGCTCGCCGCGGGGACGACCTGAGCCGCGGCCAGCGCCAGCACGCCGCCGTCCACGGTCCCGGCGGCCGGCGGCGGATCCGGCAGCACCGGGTACTCCGCCACCGGCAGCGAGACCAGCTCGAACTCGGCACTGCCACAGGTGAGGCCGACCATGTCAGCATCGGTGCCGACCTCGACGTCCAGGGCGGGAAGGCTGCGGGTGATCTCGGCGAGCAGGCGGCCCGGCACCAGGGCGGCTCCGTCCTCCTTGACCTCCGCGTCGATCCGCAGCACGGCGGAGATCTCGTAGTCGAAACAGGACAGGGTCAGCCCGTCGCCGTCGGCCTGCATCAGCAGCCCGGACAGCACCGGCACCACCGGCCGCGACGGCAGCGCGCGCGCAACCCACGCCACCGCTTCCCCGAATACCTCGCGCCCGACCCGGAACCTCATTGCCACCGCCTCCGCACGACCCGTTCTTAACCGATCCTGGCATGCGCCACCGACAGTTCAGAACGGGTCGCCGGAGGGTTTGGCGTCAGACCAGCCCGGGCGGCGCCGATTCGAGCGTCGACTCGATCGCCCGTACCAGCGCCCTGGCCGATTCCGCGGTCAACTCGACCGCCACGCGCGCTGAGGGGCCGCTCGCCGGGTTGAGGAAGTCGATGTTGAGCGTGTGCTCGGCGGGCGCGTGTTGCGGGTGGTCCAGGTACACGGTCGCGTCGGTGACCGTGAACCAGCCCTGCGCGCCCTTGCCGCTGCCCGCTATCTCGATCTTCTCGGTCAGATACGTGCACATCTCGGCATCCTCCTCAGCCGGCCACGTAGCGGCCGTAGAAATTCCAGATCTTCTGCCAGCCGTCGTTGGCCGCCTCCACCCGGTACGCGGGCCGGTCCGTGGAGAAGAACGCGTGCCCGGCGCCCTCGTAGCTGTGGAACTCGTGCTCCTTGCCGGCCTCGGTGAGGATCTTGTCCAGCTCGTCGACCTGCTCGGGGGACGGGTACTGGTCCTCGGCGCCGAACAGGCCGAGCAGCGGACAGGACAGGTTCGGTGCGAGGTGCGCGATCGGTCCGACCTTCAGCGGCATTCCCTCGGGCGGGTTGCCGACAACGAACGCGCCGTAGCAGTCCACGGCCGCGTCGAGCTGCATGCTGCACGCGGCCAGGAACGACTGGCGTCCGCCGGAGCAGTACCCGATGACCCCAACCTTGCCGTTGCTGCCGTCCAGGGCCCGCAGGTGCGCGGCTGCCCCGGCGACGTCGCCGATAAGGCGCTCGTCCGGCACCCCGCCTTTGGCCCTGGCGGCGGCGGCCGCGTCGTCCGGGCTGGCCCCTGGCGCGTCCCGGTGGTAGAGGTTCGGCATCAGCGCGGCGTAGCCATGGGCCGCGAACTTCCTGGTGATCTCCTTGGTCCCGCCGTCGTACCCGGGCATGTGGTGGATGACGACGACGTTGCCGAACGAGTCCTGGCCGAGCGGCCGGGCCAGGTACGCCTCGATCTCGTCCCCGTCGTGCCCGGTGATGCTGATGGTCTCCGCGATCAGCGCCCCATCCATGCGCTCTCTCCCTACGAGTTGCCGGTGCGTCAAAGCGATCGGCTCCATCCTGCCAGCCGACCGTTTGCCGGCTTGCGGCCCCCCAAGATCAACAAAGCATCCGGCGTTTCTGCTGGTACAGGCGTCTGTATTTGGGGCATGATCGGGGAGGCGGGTGGCCGGGGAGGGGCACGGTCAATGAGCTCGGCAGCAATCGGGATCGCGTTAATCGTTCTCGTTGTGGGCTGCATCCTCGGCTGGCACGCCAACCGTGCCCACGCCGCGCACGGTGACATCAAGACCACGCACACCCGGATATCGAACTACCGCAAGACCCGCCTGCGCAGCGGGCTGTGGGCGATCGGGCTCATCGTGGTGGCGGTGCTGCTGCTGGCCATCGCGGTCCACTGACCCGCCCGGGGCGATGGCCCGCGGAGACATCGCCGCCCTCGCCAAGGGACGGAACGCGGCGCTAGAGGCCGATCTCGTCGCCCAGCCGGAGCTGGAGCCACAGCAGCAGGCGCTCGTCCGGGTTGGCCAGCCGGAGGCCGAAGATCTCCTTGGCACGGGCGAGGCGGTACCGGCAGGTGTTGGGGTGCACGCCGAGCCGGCGCGCGGTGGCCGCGATGTCGCTGTTGGCGTCGAGGTAGCCGAGCAGCGTGCTGGCGTAGCCGGTGCCGTGCTCGGCGTCGTGACGGCGGATGGCCGGCCCGGCGCCTTCCCGCAGCCGGGGCATCACGGACAGGTGCCCGGCCAGTTCGGCCAGCGTCGCGCTGGCCCGCACCTCGTCGATCGCGGCGACGTGTGGCCTGCCGGGGTCGCCCGCCTGCGCGGCAAGAACGCGCAGCACGAGGTCGGCATCCTGACGCGAGGCTGCCGCAGCCCGCAGCCCGGCGACCCGGGAGCCCAGCCCGGCCCTGATCGGCAGGCGCAGGGCCTGCTGCGCGCGCCGGGCGATGTCGGCGAGCAGGTCCCGGTGCGAGGAGGACGGCCGGGCCGGGAGCAGTGCGTAGACGGTGCCGTCGATCAGCGCACAGCCGTGCCGCCCGAAGTGCGCCTCGCAATGCAGGCTGACCAGGTCGGTGAACCGCATCGCGGCGTGCGCCGCGACAGCGCCGTCGGGGTCACCTGAGGCGATCAGGAACGCCGCCACGGCAACGGGCGCGTCGGCGTTCAGGCCGAGCTGCGGTGCCACGATGGCGGCGCTTGCCGGGTCGGCGAGCAGCCGGCGCAGCAGGTCACCGCGCTGCCGCCGGGCGAGGTCGGCCGCGGTGCGCGCGGTCAGCAGGTGCAGCGCGGCGACGTCGGCCGCCTCGGCGAGCGCCAGGTCGGACTCGGGACCAAGCACGCCGCCGGAGTTCACGACCCAGATCGAGCCCAGCAGATCGGCCCCGGCTCGCACGGCCACGGCCAGCCTGGGCATGCTGCCGGGGCCCGCCGTGAACCTGCACACCTGCGCGGTCCTGGCGAGCTCGCGGTACTGGGCGTCGTTCTCCGGGAGATCCGGCACCTGCAGGCCGAGGATGCCCTGGCGCCGGTCCTCGTCGATCGGCTGCCCGGGCAGCGTCGAGTAGGCGAGTATCCGCCGGTGCGGGTCTTCGATCGCCGTTGCCCCGCCGACCATCGCGGCGACGGCGTTGGCCAGGGCGAACAGGTCTCCCATGGCCGGGGCGGTGCCCCCTCGGCCGGACCGCGCGATCGCCGCGAGCGCTCCGGAGACCAGGGCGTCAAGATGGTGCCAGGCCATGTCCTCGTCGGCGGCGAGCAGCGCGATCCGTACTTCCTCGGCAACTGTTGCGAGCCCGGCGATGGGCTCGCCGTACCCCTTGACGACGAGCGCCGCGTGCCCGGCCCGCGAGGCTTGCCTGATCAGATCCTCCGCCTCGGCACTGGCCGGCCGAATGCCCACGGCCAGCAGCATCGCGTGGCGCACCGGTGGCAGCGCCGCCCGGGGTTCGTGGATCAGCACGCCGGAGACCGGCGCGCCGGCACCGGACGGCGCGGTCACCAGGTGCAGCGGCGACGGCCCAAGCGCGTCGAGGACCTGGCCCAGGACGGGGACCTGCATCCGGAAACGTCACCACCCTTGGCTGGTTCTACAACGGTTACGGCGATTCCCTGGCCATTTGTCTAACGAAGGCTAGAACACCCGCTCTCACACTGGCTACAGGCGCGATCCGGTGATCGCAGCGGAACTGCTCGTGGAAGGGGCATGACGATGAGCGACCTCTCGCAGGTACCGCCGAAACTTCGACGCGACGTGGGGCTGCTGCCGCTGTTCATGGTCTCCGCGGGATCGGTGATCGGTTCCGGCTGGCTTCTCGGCACCCTGAACGCGTCCGAGGCGGCGGGCCCGGCCGCGATCGTGTCCTGGATCATCGGGGCAATCCTGCTGATCGGCATCGCGCTGGTCTATGCCGAACTCGGCTCCGCGTACCCGATAGCGGGTGGCACGGCCCGGTTCACCTGGATCCACGCCGGCACGCTCGGCGGGTTCTTCTGCGGCACCTTCTCCTACCTGCAGGCCGTTGCCATCGCCCCGATCGAGGTGGAGGCCTCGATCGGGTACATGAACGCGAAATGGTGGCACGGCCTGGAGAACTCGCAATCGCTGCTCACCGGCAAGGGCCTGGTGGTCGGTGTGGCGGCGATGTTCCTGTTCACGGCGCTGAACCTGCTCGGCGTGAAGTGGATGGCCGAGGGCAACACGGTCGCGATGGTGTGGAAGATCCTGGTGCCGGTCGGGACCGTGATCCTGATCATGACCCGTGCCTTCCACAGCTCCAACTTCACCGCAGGCGGCGGCTTCATGCCGTACGGCGTGAAGGGCGTGTTCGTGGCGCTCCCGCTCGGGGTCATCTTTGCCCTGGAAGGATTCGAGCAGGCCGCCCAGCTCGCCGGCGAGGCGCGGAACCCGAAGCGGGACATCCCGCTGGCCGTGGTGGGGTCGATGCTCATGGGTGCCGCGCTGTACCTGGCCCTGCAGGTCTGCTTCATCGGCGCGCTCAGCCCGCACAACGTCCTGCACAACTGGGCCAGCCCGTTCGGCAGCACCGGCGCGTTCGGGCCCTACTACACGCTCGCCACGTCGGTGGGCCTCGGCTGGCTCGGCGTCGTCCTGATCATTGACGCGCTGATCTCGCCGGGCGGCACCGGACTCGTCTACCTGGCCACCACATCGCGGCTGTCGTACTCGATCGCGCGGGTCCGCTTCCTGCCGCCGGTGTTCAGCAGCATCGACCGGCGGGGCGTCCCCTGGTTCAGCATCGTCTTCGGCGGCGCGTTCGGCTGCCTGCTGTTCCTGCCGTTCGGCGGCTGGGCCAAACTGGTCGGCGCGATCACCGCGGCCTCGTCGTTCATGTACAGCTACGCGCCGGTGGCGGCGGTCTCGCTGCGCAAGAGCGACCCCGGCCGCCCGCGCCCCTACCGGGTCCCCGGGCTGAACGTCATCGCCCCGTTCAGCTTCGTGGTGTCCGGCCTGATCATCTACTGGAGCGGAACCTCGAACGTGGTCAAGCTGGACCTGGCCGTCCTGTTCTTCCTGGTGCTGTACTTCATCGCCCGCAGGATGGACCCGAACCAGGCGCCGATCGATTTCAAGGCCGGAGCGTTCTCGGTGCCGTGGATCATCGGCCTGACAATCTTCTCCATCTTCGGCGGCAGCTATGTCGGCGGCTACCCGAGCGTGTTCGGCATCGCGATCCACCACCACCTACCCTTCTGGTGGGACATCGGCGCGGTCGCGGTGTTCAGCCTGGCCGTCTACTACTACGCGATCCACAGCCGCCTCGGCCCGGAGCGGGTGGCGCCGCACGTGCTCGAGGCGGTCGCCGACGCGCACCAGGAGGACCTCGAGCTGGGGATCGCCGAGCCGGTTTAATGAGCATCCAGCGCACGGGAGGCAAGCCCGCGATGACCGTGGAAACCGCCGCAGCCGCGGATCTGCTCGGGTTGTTCCCGCCGGGCTCGCGAGTGGACGCCGACGGCGAGCTCATGGTGGCCGGGTGCCGGCTGGCCGACCTGGCGGCGACCTGGGGCACCCCGCTGTATGTGGTCGACGAGACTGGGGTCCGCGCCCAGGTACGCCGGGTCCGGCAGGCCCTCGAGGACCGGTGGCCGGGCGCGCGGATGGTCTTCGCGTCCAAGGCCTTCCCGTGCACCGCGGTCTACCGGCTCATGGCCGGCGAAGGCATCGGCGTTGACGTGGCCGGGCCGGGCGAGCTGGTCATGGCGCTGGCCGGCGGGGTGGATCCGGCCCGGATCGTGATGCACGGCAACGCCAAGACCACGGCCGAACTCCGGATGGCGGTAGAGGCCGGGGTCGGCCTGATCGTCATTGACAACACCGACGACATCGACCGCCTGGAGAAGCTGGTCTCTTCGGAGCAGTCCGTGCTGGTCAGGGTGATCCCCGGGGTCAGGCCGGACACCTACGAGGCGGTTGCCACCGGCCAGGCCGGCTCTAAATTCGGGCTGCCGATACCCGCCGCCCGTGCCGTGATCGCGCGGCTGCGGCACAGCGACAAGCTGCGCCTCGACGGCCTGCACGCGCACCTCGGATCGCAGATCCTGGCGACCGAGCCGTACGCACGGGCGATCGAGGCCATCGCCGGGCTCGGCGACTTCGCGACCTACAACCTGGGCGGCGGCCTCGGCGTCCGCTACACATACTCCGACCGCCCGCCCAGCCCCGAGGACTGGATCGGGGTGCTGACCGAGGCCGCGCGCCGCCACCTGCCGCGCGGCGCGCAGCTCATCATCGAGCCGGGCCGGATGCTGGTCGCCCCGTTCGGGGTGACCCTGTACCGGGTGGTGTCGGTAAAGGGCGACCAGCCGCGGTTCGTGGCCGTGGACGGCGGGATGGCCGACAACATGGAGGTGGCGCTGTACGGCCAGCGGTTCGAGGCGACGGTGGCCAGCAGGGTCGGCGGGGGAAGCGCCGTCGAGCTGGTCGGGCGGCACTGCGAATCCGGTGACCGGCTGATCAGCGGTGCCGTGCTGCGCGACCCGCGGCCCGGCGACCTCGTGGCCGTGGCCGTGACCGGCGCCTACTGTTACTCGCTGGCCAGCAACTACAACGGCGCGATGCGCCCGCCCGTGGTGTTCTGCGCCGACGGTGTGCCACGCCTGGTGGTCCGCAGGGAGACACACGCGGACTTCCTGTCCCGCGACGTCGCGCCGGCATAGAGCGACCGGCCGGAGTCCCGGGGCTAAGCTGTGGCGCGCCCGGAAGGCAGGCAGCGAAGGGAATCGCCGTGACGCAGGACTCGGTCCCTGACGGAGAGAACAAGCCGCGGGGCTTCGACCCTGACGTGGCGAGCCCGGCGCGGATATGGAATTACTGGGTGGGCGGCACGGACCACTTCGCAGCCGACCGGGAGGCGGCGGAGATGGTTCTGGAGCTGCTGCCGCACATGATGCTGGTCGCCCGGCTCACGCGCGGGTTCCTGATCGAGACGGTGCACCAGCTCGCAGCCGGCCACGGCATCCGGCAGTTCCTGGACATCGGGACCGGCCTGCCCACGGCCGACAACACCCACGAGATCGCGCAGCGGGCGGCACCGGAGTCCCGGATCGTCTACGTGGACAACGATCCCGCCGTGATCAGCCACGCGCAGGCACTGCTGGCCGGCACCCCGGAGGGGGTAACTGATTACCTGGATGCGGACCTGCGGGATCCTGAGACGATCTTAACCAGCGCGGCGCGTGTCCTCGACTTCAGCAAACCGGTCGCGGTCTTGCTGGTCGGGGTTCTGCACTTCATCCCCGAGTCCGATGATCCGTACCGGATCGTGGCGCGGCTGATAGATGCCATACCGTCCGGCAGTTACCTGGTGATCGTGCACGGAGCCAGCGACATCCAGGCCGAGGCGGTCGCGGAGTCGAGCCGGGTGTACAACGAGATGTCGTCGGTGCCGTACACGCCGCGCAGCCGCGAGCAGGTCGCCCGGTTCTTCGGCGGCCTCGACCTGGTTGATCCTGGCGTGGTGCCGATTGGCCGGGGCGGCACCAGCTACCGCGGCATCGGCAGGAAGCGCTGAACCGGGATCTTGGGATGATTCTGACCGGGCGATGCGTTGGCTTCCAGAAACACGGCATATCGTGTTTGGGTAAGGCCGGATCCCGGCAGAGCCCGGGGTCCTGAGGGGTGAGCAAGATGAGCAGTTGGTACGCAGCGCGGACGCCAGACAGGCCGGACAGGTCCGCCAAGGCCGTGATCGCCGTGATGCTGCTCGCGCTGCTGCTGGTGGCGGCCGTGCCGCTGGCACTGCTGGCCGGCGTGGTCTTGATGCTGCTCGGACACGTCATCGGCGGGCTCGCGCTGTTCGGCGGCTCGATCCTCGCCGCCGGGATAGCCGTCGCGGTCGCGGGCATGAGCGGGATGCGGCACCTGCGCAAGCTGGTCTCCGGGCACAGCTTCCGTGTCGTGCGGCTAGATGGCAGCCAGTACAGCGACGTCGCAGAACCGGAGGGCAGCGATCACCCCGACGTCCTGCAACTGGACCGCAGCGACTACACCGAAGTTCGCTGACCTATATCCCCGCAAACCTTTACAGACCGGCGCCTCAGAGGTCGTGCGCGCCATATACCTGGCTCCCGCGATAGGACTCGAACCTATAACACACCGGTTAACAGCCGGACGCTCTGCCGATTGAGCTACGCGGGATCGCGTGCGCGGCGCTGGCCGGTTGCCCCGGCTGCTTCTGCGCCGCGCATAAGGGTAGCGCACCCGCGGGATATCCCGCGCCGCACGGCCAGCAGGAGCGGAGCCGCGCTTAGCGAGCG
>JASHOI010000684.1 GCA_030041195.1 Streptosporangiaceae bacterium
GGCGCCGAGCGGCTGGCGGCGCGGCCCGCGGCGGCCACGTGCATCGCCTGCGCGGGCGCGCGGAGCTTATATCCCGGTCTCGGCGGCCACCCGGCCGGACTTGACCGCGGTGGCCAGGCTGTCGTGATCATGCTCGTTCTGGCCGGCGTAGCTGGCGGCGAATTCGGCGACGGCCCGGTCGAACTCCGGTGACTTGCCGAGGTAGGCGCCGATCGCGATCCGGTCGCCGGTCCGGGCGTGCGCCCGGGCCAGGCTCTGCCCGCACAGCTGTGCGTAGGCCCGCATGACCGGCGGCTCCATGTCCTCCACGGCCAGGGAGAACTTCCAGTCGCGCAACTGGCGGACGTAGTAGTCGTGCCCCGGCCCGTTCCTGGGCCGGTGCCAGCCGAGGAAGACGTCCCCGGCTGCCTGCATGAGCCGCTGGCCCGCGACCACGCGCTCTCCCTGGCTGGGGTAGGGGCTGGGGCCGATGAACCCGGCCAGAACCGACGGCACGGCCTCCTTGATCTGGAGGAACAGCCGGTCATCCGGGTCGCGGCCGGTGAGCAGGACGATCCAGCACCGCATGCCCACGCTCCCGATGCCCACCACCTTTCGCGCCATGTCCACGACGTGGTACTTGCTGATCAGGAACCGGCGGTCCCACTCCAGGGTCCGGCGGTAGTTGGCCACGATCTCGTTCAGGTGGTCCTCGAGCCCGGCTGAGGCCTGCGCCCCGGGAAGGTCGCCGACCGGAACTAACAACGGCGGGTCCGCGGCGAACCGGGGCCTGGTGTTGACAATGCGCACCAGCCTGTCGAGTGCATGCTGGCCGGCCCGGTCCCTGGCCGTGGCCAGGTCGGCGTCGGCCAGCCTGCGCTCGCGCCGGTCCAGGATGGCCTGGTACCGCTCCCTGAGCTCATCGACCTCGGCGGGCAACTGCCAGGCATCGATCTCGCCCAGTCCCGCCAGGCCGCGCATGGTCTTGCGGTAGCGCGCCACGGTGGCCAGCACGATCTCGCGCCGCTGCTTGTGGCCGAAGCCGTTGCCGCGCCCGGCCACCTCCACGCTCGCGGCCAGCCGCTTGACGTCCCACTCCCACGGGCCGGGCAGGGTCTCGTCGAAATCGTTGATGTCGAACACCAGGCGGCGTTCCGGCGAGGCAAAGATGCCGAAGTTGGACAGGTGCGCATCACCGCAGGCTTGCACGGTCAGCCCGGTCACCGGCGTGTGCGCCAAATCGGAGGCCATCAGCAGCGCGGCTCCGCGGAAGAAGGCGAACGGCGACGCCAGCATGCGGCCGTAACGGATCGGCAGCAGCTCGGGAACCCGTGCCCGCGCCTGCTGCTCGAGCAGCCCCACCGGGTCGGGCCGGCCTGCCGCGGGCCGGAACACCGCGTGGCTGTCCCTGGGCACCGCCTTCCTGGCGGCCTTGCCCCGGACGGCGCGGTCCTCGGGGGAGAGCTTGACCGGGGCCGGCTCGAGCCGCGAGTTGTGCAGGCCGATCGCGATCTCGCTAGCCATGCCCGGCTCCCCCGTCGGGCTGGTGCTCAGGTGCACTGTCCGGTGCGGCCAGCGGGTGGCCGATCCGCATCGGCAGCCACAGCGAGCCCAGCGTCCCCTGCGCCGCTTCGGTGCCGTGCGTCCCGCCGCCGGGACCGCGCAGGATGAACGCGATGCCGACCGCGATGACCGCCCCGGCCAGCGGCCCCGCCAGGTACGCCCACCACGACGTCCAGTCGCCGAGCACCAGGGCAGGCCCGAGCGAGCGCGCCGGGTTCATCGACGCCCCGCTGACCGGCGACCCCCACAGCCCGGCCAGCGCGATGTAACTGCCGACCCCGATCGCGGCGAACGGCCCGACCTGCTGCGCGCCCGATGCGGTCCCGAGGATCGTGCTGACGAGGCCGACGGTCAGCACCAGCTCCCACAGCGCCGCGGTCAACGTCGAGATGCCGTGCCCCGGCAGGGTCAGCCCGGCGGAGCCGTGCTTGCCGATCAGCGCCCAGAGCAGCAGCGTGGCCGCCACGGCCCCGGCGAACTGCGCGACGATGTAGCCGGGGACCCGCCGCCACGGAAAGTTGCCGCGGAGCGCGAACGCGAGGCTGACCGCGGGGTTCAGATGCGCGCCCGAGACCGCGCCCATGAACAGGATGATCGCCATCACCATCAGCGCGGGAGCCACCACCAGCGCGGCGGACGGAACGGCGTGACCGCCGAACCTGGCGTTGACCATGCCCCCGCCCACGGCGACGAGCACCAGGAAGAACGTGCCCAGCAATTCCGAGCAGACCCGCCGCCACTCGTATTTGGAGTCCCAGAAGTCGAAGCGCCTGGCGAACGCGTTCGGCAGCTCGATCAGCGCACGCAGGTCGACCGGGGCCCCGCGGGCCAACGGCTGCTGCGGCGCCGCCCCGGGTGCGGGTGGCCCGGCCTGGTTGCTGCTCAACGGCTCCGCCTCCTTGGACGCAGCGACCGAACCCGACCCGCTTCGGCTAACCCCCCCAGATGGGGACGGATTAGCGCGATCTTACGTCGGAGGTGGCCGCGCGTGAAGCCTCAGTTCACCCGTTCTTTGCCTTCATGTGCTAGTTGACCTGCGGACGCGGCAGCGGCTGCTGTGCCCATATGATCTTCCCGGTGCCGGTGTGGCGGGTGCCCCAGCGCTCGGCCAGCTGGGCAACGAGCATCAGCCCGCGGCCGTCCTCGTCGTAGCGGTCGGCACGGCGCAGCTGCGGAGCGGAGCTGCTGCCGTCGAAGACCTCGCAGCTCAGCACGCCGTCCAGGATAATCCGGAGCTGGACGGGCTCGTGGGCATGCCGGATGGCGTTGGTGACAAGCTCGCTGACCAGCAGCTCGGTCGTGAACGTGATCTCTTCCAGGCCCCAGGCGGCAAGCTGGCGGGCGGCACGGGCGCGGGCGTCGGCGACGACGGCCGGGTCCGTGGGCAGGTCCCAGGAGGCGATGCGGTCCGGCGCCAGCGCGCGGGTGCGCGCGATGAGCAGCGCCGCGTCATCCCCGGCCTGCCCGGGGAGCAACGCGTCGACCAGGCTGTCACAGATGGCGTCGAGCGCCGGGCGGGCGCGCGGGGAGCCGTTCGGCCGGCGGTGAACCTCGGCGAGGACCTGTCGCATCGCGTCCAGGCCCGCGTCGAGATCCCGCTGCCGGGATTCGATCAGCCCGTCGGTGTACAGCACGAGCAGGCTCCCCTCGGGCAGCTCCACCTCGGCTTCCTCGAACGGCAGCCCGCCCAGGCCCAGCGGAGGCCCGGCCGGCAGGTCCAGAAACTGAACGTTTCCGCCGGGCGTCACGACCGCGGGCACCGGATGGCCGGCCCTGGCCAGGTTGCAGCGGCGCGACACCGGGTCGTAGACCGCGTACAGGCACGTCGCGCTGAGATCACCGGCGTCGGCGGAAAGCTCCTGCTCGGCGGCGAGCCGCGCGACCACGTCATCGAGCCTGGTGAGCAGCTCTTCCGGTTCCAGGTCGATGTCGGCGAGGGTCTGCACGGCGGTGCGCATCCGGCCCATGGTGGCGGCCGCGTGGATGCCATGGCCGGCCACGTCGCCGACGACCAGGCCGACCCGGCTGCCGGACAGCCGGATCACGTCGAACCAGTCGCCGCCCACCGCGACGCCCGAGTGCGAGGGGAGGTAGCGGGTTGCCACCTCGACCGCGGACTGCACCGGCTGGCGCTGCTGCAGCAGGCTGCGCTGCAGCGCCAGCGCGGTGGCGTGCTCCCGGGTGTAGCGGCGGGCGTTGTCGATGCAGACGGCCGCGCGCGCGACGATCTCCTCGGCCAGCAGGACGTCGTCGGCAGCGAACGGCTCCTTGCGCTTGTGCCGGGCGAAGACCGCGACCCCGAGCGTGGCGCCGCGGGCGCGCACCGGGACCAGCATCATGGACTTGATCCCGTGCCGGAGGATGCTGGCGGCCCGCGCGGCATCCGCCGCCGCCCACTCGGCGACGCCCGGCCCGGTCCCGGAATAGCTCACCGGCCGGCCGGTGGCCAGGCACTCGGCCACCGGTGAGTGCTCGGCGTAGAACGTGACCCGCCCGGGCCGCACCACGTCCTCCGGGATGCCGTGCACGACCGAACCGCTGGCAAGCCGCTGGAACGGGATCGTGCCCGGGACCCGGCCGGTGGTCGGCTCGTCGCCCCGGACCACGGAATCCAGCAGGTCGATCATGACGAGGTCGGCGAGCTGCGGCACGGCGACCTCGACCAGTTCCTCGGCCGTCCTGGTCATGTCGAGGGTGCTGCCGATCCGGGTGCTGGCCTCGTTGACCAGCGCCAGCCGCTGCCTGGCCCGGAACTGCTCGGTCACGTCAAAGCCGACGACGAGCACGCCGTGCACCCGGCCCGCCGGGTCTTTCACCGGCGACAGGTAGACCTCGACCGCGTGATCCCGCCGCTGGCCGGGCAGCCGGAAGATGCCCCGCCACACGTCTGGCTCCCCGGTCAGCGCCACCTGCCGTGCGCACGCCACGCACGACTCCGTGGCCGGCGTGGATGTCAGGTCGGTCAGCCGCAGGCCCAGGCCCTCAGCCTCGGTGTGCAGGCCCAGAATGCGGCACATCGAGGCATTCAGCCGCAGATGCCGCATCTGCTTGTCGACGAGCGCGACGACGACCGGGCTGTGGGCAACGGCCCAGTCCACCAGCTCATGAAGGTTGGTGTCCCGGAATTCGGCTGCCCGGCCCGTCATCGGTGTGCCTCGTCGGCCATCACACCTCCGCCGGTAAGGTCCGCATTCGTTCCTGTCACAGTACGTCACCAGACATACCCGGATCGCTGACCGTTCATTGAGGCGCGGGGTGTTGGCTATTTGCGCCTTTTGTGCCGGGGCAGGCGGCGGCGTCAGCCGGGGTAGGCGGCGGCGGCCACGGCGACGATCTCGCCGGCGTCCTGCGCCAGCAGGAAGCCCTGGTCCACGGCGCGCTCGGTGGCCGCGCCGAACAAGGCGGCGTACTCGTCCCGGCCGCCGGGGTAGCGGCGCGCCAGGTCGGCGGCGTCGAACACGCGCGTCGTGCCGAGCAGCATGCCGACCCCGGCAGCCGCGGCCGGCGCGATCCCGGACAGCGCGGCGGCCGGCACGTCGACCCAGCCGGTCCTGATGCCGCCCCGGGCGATCCCGGAGTCGTCCCTGACCAGCCGCATGTGGTCGTCCGGATCGACCTCGAGCAGCGGAGACCGCGGCGGCGGGTCGCCGCCGCGCGCCCACCGGTCGAGGTGCGCGATCGCGGCCTGGGCCACGTAGTGGTGCTGCGGCCCGGAGTTCACCGGCGCCGGGCACCGCATCCCCAGCGGCTCAGCGGTCGGCGCCATCAGCCGGGCCAGCTCGGCGGGCGGCAGCTCGCCGGAATCGCTGAACGATGCGCCGCCGAGCAGGTAGGTGTCGGCGTGCGAGGCGCCGGCGATCTCCCACCACCGGAACCAGGTGCTGGCCGGCTGCCGCGCGGTCACGCCGGCCAGCACGCCGGTCACGTCGGTCTCGGTCTGCACGGTCAGCACCGGCGCGACGTCCGTGCGCACCCGCACGCCGTCCGGCCCCTCGACCCGGATCTGGCCGCCCCACCCCGACAGCGGAGCCGCGCGGCCGGTGCGGCAGCCGATCAGGTAGCCGTCGCAGGCCGCCTCGGGCGGCACCGTCGGCGCCACCGCGTTGACGTAGCTGACCAGGTGGATCGCTGACTGGGACACCCCGGCCGCCAGCACGCACCGGGCCGTGAGCGGCCCGAGAACCACGCCCCGGCGGACCGCGTACCCGGCCTGGGCGAAGATGTCGAAGCAGAACGCGTCACCCGGATGGTGCAAGGACCCGTACCGCGCCGGGTCGCTCTCCTTGAGCGCGGGCAGCGACATCATGCGCTGCGCGGGCGCGGGCGCGGGCTCGGGCTCGCTCCCGGCCTGCTCCGGCGGGTTCTCGAAGATGTCGCCGCCGCCCTCGACGCCGACCCGCTGGGCCGACACCCCGACCCAGGCCCAGCCCGACCTGACCACGTGCCGGTGGGTCAGCATCCAGTGCGCCGGGGCGTCGAACCCCGCGCTGACGTTGAGCCATTCCAGGATGACCGTGCCGGTGAAGGCGGCCGGGTCGGCGGGCCGGCACACCACCAGGCGCGTGGCGAACGGCGCCTTGCCCGACGGCGTGACCTCCCAGTACCCGTCGGCCCCGGCTGGCCCGGCGGGCTCGTAGCAGGTCGCGGTGCCTTCGAGGAAGAACTCTTCCAGGGTGTAGCCGAAATGGCCGAGGTCGTAGCCCGCCATGAGGATTCCCGGCTGCCCTGGGACAGGCCCGGTCACCCGGGCAGAGCCGTCCATTTGCCGCACTTTACCGGATTCCCGTGACCCCCGCGTGGGCGCCGGGTTAAGCCCGTACCAGATAGTTCTAAAGTAGACGATCTGTTACGGTACTTGTGACGAGAGGGAGGACGCATGACCAGAGACCCACGCTGGCTGGCGCTGATCGTGCTCTGCGCCGGGACCTTGATGATCATCCTGGACGGCACGATCGTGACCGTGGCGCTCCCGTCCATCCAGAAGGACCTCGGCTTCTCGCAGTCCGGCCTGGCCTGGGTGGTCAACGCGTACCTGATCGCGTTCGGCGGCCTGCTGCTGTTCGCCGGGCGCCTCGGCGACCTGGCCGGCCGCAAGCGGATCTTCATCACCGGCCTGGCGGTGTTCACCGCCGCGTCGCTGGCCTGCGGCCTGTCGCCCAGCCAGCTCACGCTGATCATCGCGAGGTTCGTGCAGGGCGCCGGGGGCGCGATGGCGACCGCCGTGGCCCTCGGCATGGTGATCACGATGTTTCCCGAGCCGGCGCTGCGGGCCAGGGCGATCGGCGGGTACAGCTTCGCCGGGGCGGCCGGCGCCTCGGCCGGCGTGCTCGCGGGCGGCCTCATCACCCAGGCGGTGAGCTGGCACTGGGTCTTCTTCGTGAACGTCCCCGTCGGCGCCGTCGCGATCGCGGCCGCCGCCCGGGTGATCGAGCCGGACCGCGGCATCGGGCTGCACGCGGGCATCGACGTCGCCGGCGCCGCGCTGGCCACGCTGGGACTGATGCTCGGCGTCGGCGCGATCGTCGGCACAACCTCCTACGGCTGGGCCGGCCCCCGCACGCTCGGGCTCGCCGCGGCCGCGGCCGCGCTGCTGGCCGGGTTCGCCTGGCGCCAGACCACCGCGGCGAGGCCGCTGCTGCCGCTGCGCATCTTCCGGTCCCGCGACGTGACCGGGGCCAACCTGGCCCAGGCCCTGATGGTGGCCGGCATGCTCGGCTTCCAGTTCGTCCTGCCGCTCTACCTGCGCCGCGTCCTGCACTACGGCCCGGCCGAGACCGGCCTGGCGTTCCTGCCGATCACGGTGGCGATCGCGGCGGTCTCCCTGGCCGCGGCCCCGCGGCTGAACACCCGTTTTGGCGCCCGCGCGATGCTCCTCGCCAGCCTCCCGCTGCTGGCCATCGGGCTCGCACTGCTCAGCCAATTCAACGGGCAGGTACGCTACGCCACCGGGCTGATGCCCGTCCTGGTGCTGCTCGGGATCGGGGCCGGCCTGACCCTGCCGGCGGTGACGACGCTCGCGATGTCGGCGGTCACGCCGGAGGATTCCGGGGTGGTGTCCGGGCTGGCGAACACGACGCAGCAGGTCGGCGGCGCGGCCGGGGTGGCGGTCGCGGCCACGCTGGCCACGTGGCGGACCGGGGTGCTCGAGGCGGCCGGGGATCCGGCGACGCCGGCTCTCAGCGCCGGGTACCACCTGGCGTTCGGCGTGGCCGCGGGGCTGGTCACCGTCGCGCTGGCGGTCGCGGCCGCGGTGCTCACGCCGGGCCGGCGTCCTCGGGATCTGCCACCCAGGCCGAGAACACCGGCAGTCCGTGCCACGGCCCAGGATCGCCGCGGCCAGGCGAGTCCTCGGTGACCGCCACGACCGCGTACGGGTGCCCGAACCGCAGCTCGGCGGTGCGCACCAGGCCCGTCCTGGGTACCCGCATGGCCAGGGCCACGGCGAGCCCGGTCACCGCCGCCGCCTCGAACCCGGTCCGGCTGTACCGCGCCATCGCCGCCTGTTTGGCCTGCCACAGATCGTCCGGGGCCAGCGCGTGCGCGGCCGCAGCGAAGCCGAGGCTGGGATCGCTGAGGTCGAGCTGGGTGCGCGCGGTCCACGCGGGCAGCACCGCCGTGCACCGTTCCTCGCGCGGCGCGCCGGACTTGATCGGCGCGGTGCGCTCGCCGATGGCCCACAGCGGGCCGTCGCCCAGCGGCAGGTCGAACAGGGACCGCCGCGCCACGCCTGCCCCGGTGGCGAGCGCCGGGGCGAGCTCGTAGGCCGCGGCCAGCACGCCGTCGGCTGGGACGCCCGGGTCCGCCGCCACCGACGCGACCAGCAGGCCGTCCCGGGCTCGGGCGGCGTGCACCGCAACGTCGCCCGCGGCGTGGGTCGCGGCCACGAACTGCTGGTGGCCCGGGCCTTCCGGAGTCCGCAGCACCTGGCTCAGCTCCGCGGCCCACGGGCTCGACGGGCCCAGCGCGGTGCCGGGCGTCAGGTCGAACGGCCGCTCCCAGGACACCCGGGTGGCCAGGGCCGTGGCGATCACCAGGTAGACCGCGGGACCGATGTCGATCGGGAACCGTTCGATCAGGCCGAACGTGTGCCGCCGGGCCCAGTCGTCCAGCGCCGCCTGGGTGGTCAGCGGGCCGGTCTCGACCTGCGGCGGCAGCCCGCCCAGCCAGCGCGCCATGGTCTCGCCCGTGGTGTGCCGGTGCCACACCGCCGCGGCCGCGGGCACCTGCGGGTGCGGCGCGGCGAGCAGCCCGGCGGCGAGTTCCGCTGCGGCGGCCGAATCACAGCCGAGCACCTCGTTCAGGATTTCCCTGGTTTCGCCCTGGCTGGCCGGCGCGCACAGTGCCAGCAGCAACCACGCCCCCAGCGGCGACGCAACGTGGTGCCGCGGGCCGGCCAGCGCGTGCAGCCGCCGCGCGTACCCGGCGAGCGGGACCGCGATGTCGGTCGCGGTCAGCGTCATCCCGCGCTACGGCGTGGCCGCCGTCGCGGTCACGCCCTCCGGCTCGCGGAGCGGGAAGTGGCAGGCGGCCAGGTGGCCCTGCGCGGTGAACGGGCGCAGCGGCGGCTCGTCGGACGCGCAGATCTCCTGGGCGCGGGGGCAGCGGGTGCGGAACCGGCAGCCGGACGGCGGGTTGATCGCCGACGGCAGCTCGCCGGCGACCCCCTTGTCCTCCCGGTGCTGGGCGGCGACCGGATCGGCGACCGGGACGGTGTCGATCAGGCCCTTGGTGTAGGGGTGCACCGGGCGGTAGTACACGTCGTCGGCCGGGCCGACCTCGACCAGCTTGCCGAGGTACATCACGCCGATGGTCTCGGACATGTACCGCACGACCGACAGGTCGTGCGAGATGAACAGGTAGGTCAGGCCGAGGTCGCGCTGCAGGTCGAGCATCAGGTTGAGGATCTGGGCCTGGATCGAGACGTCGAGCGCGGACACCGGCTCGTCGGCCACGATCAGCTTGGGCTGCAGGATCAGCGCGCGGGCCAGGCCGAGGCGCTGCCGCTGGCCGCCGGAGAACTCATGCGGGTAGCGCTCGATCGCTGCCCTGGGCAGGCCCACCTCGTCCAGCATCGCCCCGATCTTGTTGTGCTGCTCCTGGCGTGAGCCGATCCGCTGGATGGCCAGCGGCTCGCGCAGGATCGGCCCGACCCGCATCCGCGGGTCCATGGAGGCGTAGGAGTCCTGGAACATCAGCTGGATCTTGGGGCTGCGGCGACGGCGCTCGCGCCGGCTGAGCTTGGTGAGGTCCTCGCCGTCCAGGACGATCGTCCCGTCGGTGGCCTTCTCCAGCCCCGCGATCAGCCGGCCGATCGTGGTCTTGCCGCACCCGGACTCGCCGACCATGCCGAACGTGTGCCCCGGGCGGATCGCGAAGCTGACCCCGGCGACGGCGCTGACCTCGCCGACCTTGCGCTGCAGCACCGCACCAGCGGTGACGGAGAAGTTCTTGACCAGCCCGTCGGTGCGCAGCAGCGGCTGCTGCCCGTCGGTCTCCGGGATGGCACGCTCCCGGTGCTCGGCGGGCGCCGCCTCCTCGACCCGCAGCGCTGCGGTGTCGCCGGACTCGCCGGACCGGCCGACCGGGAAGAAGCACCGGAACGCGTGGTCCCAGCTGTCGCCCTCCAGCAGCGGCTCGCTCTCCCGGCAGGTGTCCTGAACGTACCGGCACCGGGCCGCGAAGCGGCAGGCCTCGGGCGGCTGGGTCAGGTCCGGCGGCATGCCGGGGATCGAGTAGAGGCGTTCGGTCCCGTCGGCGGCCTTCTCCGGCAGCGCGCCGAACAGCGCCTCGGTGTACGGGTGGCGCGGGTTGGCGAACAGCCGCACCGTGGACGTGGTCTCCATCACCTTGCCCGCGTACATGACCGCCACCCGGTCCGCGCGCCCGGCGATCACTCCGAGGTCGTGGGTGACCAGGATCACCGCAAGGCCCAGCCGCCGCCGCAGGTCGTCGATCAGCTCCAGGATCTGCTTCTGGATCGTCACGTCCAGCGCGGTGGTGGGCTCGTCGGCGATCAGCAGCTTCGGCTCGCAGGCCAGCGCCATCGCGATCATCACGCGCTGCCGCATACCGCCGGAGAGCTGGTGCGGGTAGTTGCTCACCCGCTCGGCCGGCCGGGGCATTCCGACCAGGCCGAGGACCTCGATCGCGCGGGCCAGGGCGGTCTTGTGGTCCGCGCCGCGGTGCAGCAGCACGGTCTCCGCGATCTGGTCACCGACCGTCATCGTCGGGTTCAGCGAGGTCATCGGGTCCTGGAAGATCATCCCGACCTCGTTGCCGCGCACGTGCCGCATCCCGTTGTCGTCGAGCGCGGAGATCTCCTGCCCGCTCAGCGTGATGCTGCCGCCGGTGATGTGGCCGCCGGGAGGCAGCAGCTGCATGACGGACAGCGCGGTCATCGTCTTGCCGCAGCCGGACTCGCCCACGATGCCGAGGCACTCGCCCGCTTCCACGCTCAGGCTGACGCCGTCGAGGGCGTGGACGGTTGCGCTGCGCAGCCGGATTTCGGTGTGCAGGTCCTCAATCTCTAGCAGCGGTGCCATATGTCCTCGCGTCTGTGCGTATGTTACTCATCGGTCCCGCCTGGAACCCATTCGTGGTTGCTCTCCGTTACCGGCGCTGCAGCCGGACCTCGACCGCGTCGCGCAGGCCCTCGCCGATGAAGATGGCCGCCGCGATCACGATCACGATGCAGAATCCGGCCGGGACGATCAGCCACCAGTACCCGTCGTACACGTACTGGACGCCGTTCGAGAGCATGCCGCCCCAGTCCTGCTGCGGCGGGCGGATCCCGAGTCCCAGGTAGCTCAGCGACACGATCAGTGCGATCGCGTCCGCGACCTGGAACGTCGCGTTCACCATGATCGTGCCGATCGCGTTCGGCGCGATGTGGCGCAGCACCGCACGGGTGTTGCCGCCGCCCATCACCTTCATCGCCTGCACGTAATCGCGGGTGCGCAGGGACAGCGCCTCGCCGCGCACCAGCCTGGAGGTGGTCAGCCACGAGGTCAGCGCGATCACCAGGATCAGCACCGGCTTGCTCGGGGTCACCATCGAGACCACGACCAGCGCCAGGAACAGCGTCGGGATCGACAGGATCGCGTCGACGATGCGCATCATGAACGCGTCGACGAAACCGCCGATGTACCCGGCGACCGCGCCCCACAGCACGCCGATGACCGTGGCCAGAACGGCGGCCGCGATCCCGACCTCCAGCGAGATCTGGCCCGCGACCATCAGCCGGCCCAGCACGTCGAACCCGTTCGCGTCGGTGCCCAGCAGGTGCGCACCCGACGGCGGCAGCTCCTCGTGCGCGAAGTCCACGGTGAGCTGGTTGGTGACGTAGATGTGCGGCCCGACGAAGCAGAACAGGATCATGAAGATGAAGATGCCCGCGCCGGCGACGGCGAGCTTGTTCTCCAGGAAAACCTCGAGCCCGCGCCGGAACGTGGACCGCGGTTTGCCCGCGGGCAGCATCCCCGAAGCGACCGCCGAGGCCGTCTCCGGCGCGGTGGGGATCACGACCCCGACCGGCGATGGCTCGTTGGTCGGGACGGGCTCTGGCGGCATGCCCCCGAGACTCATTGGCTCACGTACCTAACCCGCGGGTCGAGCACCGCATAGGCGATATCGGCGAGCAGCGACCCCACGACCGTCGCCACCGCCACCACGACGGTAATCCCGAGCAAAACCGGGTAATCCTGGTTCAGCGCGGACTGATAGAACAGGTAGCCCATCCCGGGGTAGTTGAACACCGACTCGGTGATCAGCGCCCCGGCGAACACCGCCGGGAGCAGCAGCCCCAGCAGCGTCGCGATCGGGATCAGCGAGTTACGCAGCACGTGCCGCAGCAGCACTCGCCGCTCGCTGGCACCCTTGGCCTTGGCGGTGCGCACGTAGTCCTCGGTCAGGTTGTCGAGCACCGAAGAGCGCATGTACCGGCTGAACAGCGCGATCGTGATCAAGGTCAGCGAGATGATCGGCAGGATCAGCGCGTTGAAGTTCGTGAACAAGACCGCGACTCCCTCGCCCTGCGGGCCCTCGGGCGGGAAGATCGGGAACTTGATCGCGAAGACCAGGATCAGCAGGATGCCCAGGAGGAAGGCCGGCATCGCGTAGAAGATCGTCGAGAACCCGTTGAAGAAGTGGTCGACGACCTTGTTGCGCCGCACCGCCTGGACCACCCCGATCGGGACCGCCAGGATCAGCGCGAGGATGATCGAGACGCCGACCAGGAATACGGTCTTCGGCAGGTGGTTGCTCAGCAGCGAGGCCACGCTCTGGTTCAGCTTCCAGGAGTAGCCGAGGTTGCCGTGCAGCAGATGGTCAAGCCACAGCCAGTACTGGTAGTACCACGGCTTGTTGAACCCGTAGACGCGGTCGAACTGCGCGATCGCCAGCGGGTTCCGGTAGGCCGTTGGCCCCATGACCGCGACCGCCACGTTCCCCGGGATCATCCGCAGCAGCGCATAGGTGATCGCCGTGACCAGCAGCAGCACCACAATAGATTGCATCACCCTGCGGATCATGAAGATAACCAACGTGCCCCTTCCCCAGGCGGCCTGTGCGGGAGCACCGGGTGGTCAACCCGGCACTCCCGCCAGAGTATGCGGTGACCGGCAAGGATCACCAACCGCCTGCTACTTCACGAAATACCAGTTCTCAGGGTTGA
>JASHOI010000685.1 GCA_030041195.1 Streptosporangiaceae bacterium
CTACGCCTGGACCCGGTCGCCGCAGTCGGCGCCGGAGGCCCCGGCGTACGTGACGATCGCCTTCGACGCCGGCGTCCCGGTCGCCCTGGACGGGCAACGCGCGCCGTTCGACCGTCTCATCGAGTCGCTCAACGCCCTCGCGGGGGCTGCGGGGCGGCGCTGCGGGCGCGGGGTCTGGAGTGCTGATCGGCCCCGCCGACCCGGCCGGAGTCCAGCCGGGTCGGCTCCCCCCGGGCCTTCCCCCCGAGGCCGGCTCTCCCCTGACCGGCCCCTCGGAACGCCTGCTAGCTGAGCAGGCTGTCGAACTCACCATCCCTGGCACCGGCCAGGAACGCGGAAAACTCGGCCAACTGGCAGACCAGGGCCGGTCCGGTTGGGTACCGCGAATTGCGGATGGCTACGGCTCCGTCAGGCAACCCGGCAACCTCGACGCAGTTGCCGCTTGGGTTGCTGTGCCGGCTCTTGCGCCAGGTCACGCCGTCAAGCCGACGGTCATTGGCGCTGTCATGAACCACCAGGTCCACGTGGTGTCCTTTCTGCGGGGGGTAGGGACAAAGCGGGGGAAACCTCACTCACTGGCACTGGCCGCCTACCGCCAGCAACGCGAGTGCACTCCTGGATGCACGTGCATCAGTATTTGCAAATGCACATCCCGAGTGGCATGGTAGCGGATGTACCGGCTAGCCGTCCGCTCGATCAGAAGCAGCCCCGAGGTCTGCGACATGTCCGATGGACACCCCCGCGCCACCGCCTTGCATGCGGGCCGTCGCGGCGGCCAGGCGCCGTCGTCGGGTGCCTCCCTTGAGTGGCTGATGACCGCGTCCCTGGTGCCCGCGGCCAAGTGGGTGCGTCGCCAGGTCGTCTCCTGCCAGCCGGACCTGGGCCTCGCGGCCAAGGCGGCGCGCGACTTCAGCGGACGGACGCTGCAGGGATGGGACTTGGAGGTGCTGGCCGACGACGCCGCGGTGATCGTGTCCGAGCTGGTCAGCAACGCGCTGCGGCACGGCGTCGAGGTCCGGAACGGTCGCGAGGGCCCCGCTTACGACTGCATTGAGCTGATCTTGTGGCGCCGGTCCAGCCAGATCATCTGCGCGGTGACCGACCCGGGCACCGGCGCGCCGGTGCTGGCGCACGCGGACCCGCTCGCCGAGGCGGGCCGCGGCCTGCACGTGGTCCAGACGCTGTCCGCCACGTGGGGCTGGACCAGGCTTGGCGGACGCAGGAAGGCGGTGTGGGCAGCGCTCCCGGTTCCGGGCGCCGAGGCGGCGGAGGCCGAGGCGGAGGCCGGCCGCGCCCACGCCGAGTGGGAGTGGCGCGGCCGGTTCGCCTGACCGGGGCCGAGCGGCGCCGGCGGGCTGAGCGGCCCGGCGGGATCAGGCATCGTCGGACGCGCCAGCCAGGCGCAGCCCGATCTCGACCAGCGTCCAGCCTGCCCGGTGCCTGACCGAGTTGCGCGGGGCCTGGCGCCGCACGTGCCGCCTGGCCAGGTGCGCCTGCCTGCGCATTTCCTCGGTGCGCTCGCTGACGATCAATTCCATCAGGTACGGGTGCATGTCTGGTTCTCCTTATGTTTCGCTATGGCACGGCGCGCTCAGCGCGCGGCCGGCTGGGCGGCCCGGATCACTTCCACGTCGCCGCTGAGCGTGCGGCAGCTCAGCGTCATGGTCGTGCCGGCGCCCCCGGTGTCCTCGGTGGGCTCGAGCTCGCTCCTGACCGTTCCGGACAACGTGGACAGGTCGAGGTACACCCCGATGCCGGGCGGCACGCCGACGATGATGTCGCCGGACGCGGACTTGGCCTCGGTCCGGTTACCGGACGCGGCGGCGATGCGCACGTCACCGCTGGCCGTGCTCACCGTCGCCGGGCCGGTGACGCTCCCGGCGCTCACGTCGCCCGACGCGCTTTCCAGGTCTGCCTCGGCCGCCTCGCCGACGTATACGTCGCCGGACGCGGTGTGCACCCTGGCCAGCCCATTGACCCGCTCGGCGCTCACGTCGCCGCTCGCGGTGTGTACATCGAAGGCGCTGAGCTCTCCGGTGCACCGCACGTCCGCCGAGGCGGTGTGCACCAGGCACGAGGAGCCTTCCGGCACCTCGACCTTGACGTCGAGGTCGCCGAGGCGGCCGAGCGCGAGCCGGTCCGGGACGATGACCGACAGTGCCCCCTGGTCGAATTCCACCCGGGTGGCATCCAGGGTCCGCTCGGCTCCGGTCAGCGTCACGGTGGCGGTCTGGGTGGCCACCGCCCGCACGGTCACGTCGCCCGCCGGAACGCGTACCTGCAGGTCAACAGCGTCGCTGGTGGGAAACTCCCAAGAGCTCATCTCGTTTCATCCCTTCTCGGATTGTCGCGATCTGCCGGGTCAGCTCCGGGCATAACCGGTGATCCGCTGTCCCGGGCCCCACCGGCCGCTCGCCTGGGCGGGGCGGCCCGGCTTCTCCACGACCTGGCTGGCCATCCGGACCAGCCAGGTGTTGACCGACGTGCCGTCACGCGCGGCCGCGGCCTCGATGCGGGCCTTGAGCGAGTCCGGCAGCCGCAGCGTCAGCCGCGCCGTACCGGCTTCGGGGTCCGCGCCGGCCGGCTGAGCCGGTTCCTCGTACCCCTCGTCCGCTGGCGCGGTCAGCACGACGAACGTCGGCTCGCCGTCGGACAGCCGTACCTCGACCGAGGTGTCGCCGAGCCGTGCCGTGATGTCCGCGGCAGCGGCCGACAGCACGTCGAGCAGGGTCAGCCGGACCGACGATTCCAGGGTCTCGGTGAGCAGTTCGGCGGCCCTCGACACGTCCTCGCCGGCGAACCGGGTGATCGACATCAGCTCGCGGCGCAGCTTCCCGACATAGTCTGACAGCTCCATGACGTCATAGTGACATCATCTGGCGTCATAGTCAAAGCAGAATGACGTCACGATGCGTCAGAGTGACATTGCCATGCTGTCGCCGCAGGCCAGTGATCTTTTCGGGCCCGAACGCGATGCTCCCGCTCAGCCGAGCGACGCCAGGAACGTGGGTGCGCTCATGCCACGCATCGACGCTTCGAGCACCTCGGCGATGTGCGCCATCGGCATCGGGGTGCCGCGGGCGGCGAGCGCCGAGGCGATCTGCATGCTGCAGCCCGGGTTCGCCGACACCAGCAGGTCGGCCCCGGTGGCCGCGACCGCGGCCGCCTTGCGCTCCCCGAGCTCGCGGGCGGCCTCCGGCTGGACCAGGTTGTAGATGCCGGCCGAGCCGCAGCAGGTGCCGCCGTCCGCGATCTCGGCCAGGCGCAGCCCGGGGATCGCGGCCAGCAGCTCTCGCGGCTGGACGGTGATCCGCTGGGCGTACGCCAGGTGGCAGGCCGCGTGGTAGGTGGCGGTCGCCTCGAGTGGGTGACGCGGGGCGACGGGCCCGAGCTGGACGAGGAACTCGCTCAGGTCGCGGACCTTGGCGGCCATCGCGGCGGCCCGCTCGCTCCACGCCGGGTCGCCGGCCAGCAGGTCCCGGTACTCCTTCATCGCCGAGCCGCATCCCGCCACGTTGACCACGACGGCGTCCACGGCGGCGCGCTCGAAGGTCTCGATCGTCTGCCGGGCGAACCTGACGGCCTCGGCGCGCCTGCCGCCGTGCAGCGACAGCGCGCCGCAGCAGCCCTGGTCGGCCGGGATGATGACGTCGCAGCCCTCGGCCGCCAGTACCCGCGCGGTCGCGGCGTTGACCTGGGGAAAGAGGACCCGCTGGACACACCCTGTCAGCATGCCGACCGTTGCGCGGCGGGTGCCGCGGGCCGGCACCCGCTCTGGCAGCGTCCCGCGCGCCCGCCGCTGGGCGGCCGGGCGCCGC
>JASHOI010000686.1 GCA_030041195.1 Streptosporangiaceae bacterium
GCCGGCGGCGCAGCGGCCGCTCGAACCTGGCCAGCCAGATGGCGGCCGGGGTCAGGACGATGGCCAGCGCCGCGATCCAGGCGGGCCGCAGCGCCCACCACCCGGCCGAGCCGATGGGCGGCTGGGCCAGCACGCCGGTGGGATAGAAGGCCACCGCGACGATGACAACCGGCACCATGTGCCACAGATAGACGGTCAGCACCCGGTCGTTCAGCCAGGTGACGCACTGCCACAGCCGTGCTGCCCGCGCCAGCAGCCGCGACATGACCGGCTCGGCGGCGAGCAGCAGCCCGGCCTGGGCGGCGGCGAAGGCCAGCAGGGCGACGGAGGGCGGGATCGTGTTGTTGACGCCGACCGCGGTCGTTCCGACCATGTTCAGCGGGAACGGGCTCCAGGCCAGGATGCCGGCGAGCGCGGCACCGCCGCCCACGGCGAGCGCGTAAGGACGCCAGCGGCTGCGGGTCAGCGTCCCGTCACGCCACGCGAACCCCCACTGGTGCATCGAGCCCCAGACGAGCAGATAGTTGAGGTAACCGATCCAGGACAGCCGGGCACCGAGAAGCCCGGCGTCAACGCCGGCGGCGCCGAGGACGAACACGACAGGCACCGCCAGGCCCCAGCGCCGGTGCGCCTCGTACAGCGCCGGCGTCAGCGCGATCAGCAGCAGGTAGACCGGCAGGAACCAGAGCTGGATCGCGATACCCCAGCCCGCCAGCGCCAGCTCCGTCAGGCTCACGCCCGCCAGCCTGAATGCCGCGACCGCGATCACGATGACCGCCACGTACACGCTGGTCGGCCGCAGCAGCCTGATCGCCCGGTGGCGCACCCACCATGCCCAGGTGGCGCCGTCCGCACGGTGCTGCGTCCAGGAGAGCGAGTTCGCGTAACCGCCGACAAGGAAGAAGACCGGCATCACCTGGAACAGCAGCGTTCCCCAGCCGGACCAGCTGATGTCGGACATGGCGCTGACCCCGGACAGCTGCCCCCCGCTGTAGCTGATGCTGGTCAGCAGCCAGTGGCCGAGCACCACCATGCCGATGGCCAGAACCCGCAGCAGATCCGCGTAGCGGTTGCGCGGCGGCGCGGTCATCGCCGGGGGAGGGCTAGAAGGCGAACCCGCCGGGCCGGCCGTTGCGGTCGGCGATCAGGCCGGCCAGCGTAGCGATCGCGATCTCGGCGGGCGCCCTGGAACCGATGTTGAGGCCGACCGGCCGGTGCACGCGGCTGATTTCCTCCGGCGCCACGCCGAGCTCGGCGAGGGCCGGGATGTGCGGAGCCGGGTGCCGCGGGTTGCCGAGGACACCCACCCACCGGGCGTCGCTGGCCAGCGCGTCGCGGAGCACCGGGCCGAGCTCGGCCCGGTGGTGATCGGTGACCACGACGTCGGCCGGCCCGTCCGGGTAGCTCCGCACGCCGTCGCCCACCTCGGCCGCGACGTCGAGCAGGGCCTTTGCCCGCTCGGCGTCCGGCTCAACGAGCACCGTCCGGTATCCGGCGTCCCGCGCGTAGCGCAGCAGGAAACCGGCCACGGGCGAGGCGAACACGGCCACGAGCACCCGGTCGCCGACCGCCGGGACCGGTGCGGTGCCGTGCGCGACCTCGCAGGAAGGGTCATCATGCGCACTGCTCATAATCCGAGCTTTGCACGCCGGGGCCGGTCTTGGCGACCTGGCGCCGCCCCCGGATCGGGCACAATGAGCGGCATGAAGCTCAGCGCTCGCAACAAGATCAACGGAATCGTGACCGGCATCATCCACGGCGAGGCCATCGCGAACGTGGCAATCGACGCGGGCGGCGTCCGGCTGGTGGCCTCGATCACCGTGGAGGCCGCCGAGGAGCTCGGGCTCGCCGAGGGCAGCGCGGTGACCGCGGTGATCAAGGCGTCGGACGTGATCCTGGCGGTCGACTGATCCCGGTCAGGTCGCCAGCAGGGCCGCCACGGCGTCGCGCAGCGGGCCGATCCGGTCCGCGGCAGCCTGCCTGGCCCCGGCCAGCCGCCCGCCGATGACCGGCTCCACCACCTCGAGGTAGGCCTTTATCTTGGGCTCGGTGCCGCTGGGCCGGATCACGACCCGGGCGCCGAGCAGCTGGTAGCTGAGCACGTCCGCCGACGGCAGGTCGGGCGTCCCGCCGGTCAGGTCGGCGGTCTCGAGCACCCGCGCACCGCAGAACTCCCTCGGCGGCGCCGCCCGCAGCCGCGCCATGACCCCGCCCGGGGCCGCGGTGGCGACCGTGACCTGGCCGGTCAGGTGCACGCCGTGCGCGGTCTCGAGCGCGTCGTAGGCGTCGAGCAGCGACCCTCCCCTGGACCTGGCGCGCGCCGCGAGGCCGAGCAGGGCCAGTGCGGCCCCGATCCCGTCCTTGTCCCGGACGATCTCGCCGACCGCGTACCCGAGCGCCTCCTCGTAGCCGAGGACGAACCGGCTGCCGGGGCGTTCCGCCCGCACGATCCACTTGAACCCGGTGAGGGTCTCCGCGTATTGCGCGCCAGCCGCGGCCGCTATCCGGGACAGCAGCGTCGACGACACGATCGTGGTGACCACCAGCCGGTCGCCCGGGTTCGGCTCGGCCGCGGTGACATCCAGCAGGTAGCCGCCGAGCAGCGCGCCCACCTGGTCGCCGGTGAGCGTCCGCCACACCCCGTCCGGGCCGGGCACGGCCACGGCCAGCCGGTCGCCGTCCGGGTCGTTGGCCAGCAGCAGATCGGCGCCGGACCGGCGGGCCTGGGCCAGCGCCAGGTCGAGTGTGCCCGGCTCCTCCGGGTTGGGGAACGCGACGCTGGGGAAGTCGGGGTCGGGCTCGGCCTGCGCGGCCACCAGGTCCGGGGGGGTGAAGCCGGCCTGCTCGAAGGCCCGCATGGCCAGCCCGCCCGCGACGCCGTGCAGCGGCGTGTAGACGAACCGCAGCCAGGCGGCATCCGGCGGCGCGGGGGAGGCGGCGCAGACCAGGTCGAGGTAGGCGCGGGCCACCTCGTCGCCGTGCCGGACGATCAGCGGGCTGTCCGGCGGCGCCAGCGGCACCGCGGACAGCGGCCCGAGCCCGCGGATCTCCGACTCGATCTCGGCGTCGGCGGGCGGCACGATCTGCGCGCCGTCGCGGAGATAGAGCTTGTAGCCGTTGTAGGCCGCGGGATTGTGGCTCGCCGTGATCATGATCCCGGCCGCCGCGTGCAGGTGCCGGACCGCGAACGCGAGCAGCGGGGTCGGCTGCCGCCTGGGCAGCAGGTGAACCCGGATGCCGGCGCCGGCCAGCACGGCCGCCGCCTCGCCGGCGAACTCGTCCGAGCGGTGCCGCGCGTCGCAGCCGATGACCACGCCGGCCTCGGCGGCCCCGGCGCCCGCGATGCC
>JASHOI010000687.1 GCA_030041195.1 Streptosporangiaceae bacterium
GGCGGCCCCGGCCGAGCCCTCGACGGCGACCGTCCGCAGGCCCGGCCCGGCCTCCCCGCGGGCGGCGGCCACCACCCAGTTCGCGACGGCGCACTCGATCAGCGGGGTGCTGATCGCGTGCCTGCCCAGCGCCTGGACCAGCACGGAAAGGTCGGTCAGGGAGCCGCCGGAACCTCCGCGGTCTTCGCCGATGCCCACCAGCGGCAGGCCGAGCTCGACCAGCGTGGGCCAGCACGCGGGAAGCTCTCCGGCCGGCGGCTCGGTGTGCGCAGCCGCGATGTCGGCGATGAGGTCGCGCAGCTCGGCGGCGCTCACCCGGCCGTCTCCTGCCTGGCCATCAGCGCGAGCATCACCTCGGCGGCGCCGCCGCGCAGCGAGAAGCCGGGGGAGGCGAGCAGCGCCTCGCCGAAGCCGGGACTGCCGCGCCCGGCGCCGAACGCTCTCCTGGCCACCTCGACCACGTCGGTCTCGAACGCGTTGCCCAGGTACTTCAGCGTGGCCGCCTCGGTCACCGGCGCCTCGCCATCGTCCATCCGCGTGGCCACCTGCCACGCGATGCGGCGCAGCGTGGCCAGCCGCGCGGTGAGCTCGCCAAGCTCGGCCCGCAGGTCCACGTCGCCGCGTCCCGCCGCCGCGAGGAGCTCGTTGAGCAGCGCATAGCTGGACAGGAACCGTTCCGGCCCGCCGCGCTCGAAGGACAGCTGCTCGACCACCTGCCGCCAGCCGTTGCCGACCTCCCCGAGCACCCGGTGCCCCGGCACCAGTACGTCGTCGAACGTGACCTCGTTGAAATGATGCTCACCGGTCAGATCGACGATCGGCCCGAACGTGATCCCTGGCGAGTCCATGTCCACGATGAACTCGGTCAGGCCCTGATGCTTGTCGGCGGCCCGCTCGGTCCTGGCGAGCAGGTACGCATGCGTGGCGCGGTGCGCGCCGCTGGTCCAGATCTTGCGCCCGCGCACCCGCCAGGCGCCGGCCTCGGCAACGGCGGACGTGCGCACCGACGCGAGGTCGGAGCCCGCCTCCGGCTCGCTCATGCCCAGGCAGAACACGAAGTCGGCGGAGATGATCCCGGGCAGGATCTCCTCGCGCAGCCGCTGGCTGCCGTGCCGCAGGATCGACGGCCCGATCTGCCGGTCGCCGATCCAGTGCGCGGCGACCGGTGCGCCCGCGCGCAGCAGCTCTTCGGTGACCGCCAGCCGCGCGACGTTGGGCAGGCCACGGCCGCCGCAGGAGACCGGCCAGGTGAGCCCGATCAGCCCGAGCGCGGCGAGCTCCCGGCTGAACTCCAGGTCGAAGCCGCGCAGCCAGCTGTCGTTGCGCGGGACGTACCGGCCCTCGGCGCGCCAGCGGCCGGTCAGCTCGCGAACCTGCTGACGCAGCTCAGCGGGTGACGGACCGGGCTTCATACGAAGAGTTATAGCAATTAGCGTTCACGGCATGAGCGACGTCCTGCTGCAGGAAGACACCGACGGCGTCCGGGTGCTGACGCTGAACCGGCCCGAGGCGCGGAACGCGCTGAGCACCGGGCTGGCCGAGGCGCTGTCCGGCGCGCTGACCGCCGCGGAGGCGGAGGAGGGCGTCCGGGTCCTGGTGCTGACCGGGGCGGATCCCGCGTTCTGCGCTGGCATCGACCTCAAGGAGGCGGCCCGCGACGGGGACGAGTACTTCCGGAGGGCGGGCACGGCCGACTGCATCGCCCGCGTCGGCCGGCTGGCCAAGCCGGTGATCGGCGCGGTCAACGGCGCGACGTTCACCGGCGGCCTCGAGCTGGCCCTAGGCTGCGACTTCCTCATCGCGTCCGACCGGGCCATGTTCGCCGACACACACGCCAGGGTCGGGATTCTGCCGCGGGGCGGCATGACCGCGCGGCTCCCGCTCGTCGTCGGGGGCGCCCGGGCGCGGCGGATGTCGATGACCGGTCAGGTGATCGACGCGGCCACCGCCGAGCACATCGGGCTGGTGACCGAGGTGGTGCCGCACGGCCAGCTCATGCCGCGGGTCATGGAGTGCGCACTGGCGATCGCCGAGGTGCCGCCGGACACCGTGCGCGGGCTGAAGGAGATGTACGTCGCCCAGGCCGCGCTCGGGCCGGTGCTGGCGACCGAGCGGGAGATCGCGGCGCGGCACCTGGCAGAAAGGGCCGGCCTGGAGCAACGCAGGCTCGAGGTCATGGCGCGGAACAGGGCGCAGATCAGCGGAGGTGGCGCATGAGGGTCGATACCGGGCTCGGCGCGTCCATCGACGCCCGCGAGGCCGCGGCCGGGGCGGAGCGGGCCGGCTACGCGGGCGTGTGGACCAGCGAGATCAAGCACGACCCGTTCGTCGCGCTCGGCCTGGCGGCGGTCGCCACCGGCACCATCGAGCTCGGCACGTCGATCGCGGTGGCGTTCGCGCGCAACCCGATGTCCCTTGCGGTCCAGGCAAACGACGTTCAGCTGCTGTCCGGAGGGCGACTGCTGCTCGGCCTCGGCTCGCAAATCAGGCCGCACATAACGCGGCGCTTCTCCATGCCCTGGTCGCAACCGGCCAAGCGGATGCGGGAGTTCATCCTGGCGCTGCAGGCGATCTGGGGCTGCTGGAACGACGGCACCAAGCTGGAGTTCCGCGGCGAGTTCTACCGGCACACGCTGATGACGCCGTTCTTCAACCCCGGGCCGAACCCGCACGGCGCGCCCAGGGTGATGCTGGCCGGGGTGGGCGAGGCGATGACCGCGGTGGCCGGTGAGGTGGCCGACGGGTTCCTCTGCCACGGGTTCACCACCGAGCGGTACCTGCGCGAGGTCACCATGCCCGCGCTGGCCCGGCACGGGCGCGAGGCCGGGCTCGAGGTGGTCGGGTCGCCGCTGGTGGTCACCGGCCGCACCGAGGGGGAAGCCGAGGCGGCCAGCCGGGCCGTGCGCGAGCAGATCGCCTTCTACGGGTCCACGCCCGCCTACCGGCCCGTGCTCGAGCTGCACGGCTGGGCCGGCCTCGGCGACCGGCTGCACGAGCTGTCGCTGCAGGGCCGGTGGCAGGAGATGGGCACGATCATCGACGACGACGTCCTGAACACGTTTGCCGTGGTCGCCGAGCCGGGCGCGGTCGCCGCCGAGCTGCTGCGCCGCTACGGCGACCTGATGACCCGGATGACGCTGTACACGCCGTACGCCGTCGATCCCGCGGTCACCGCGCAGATCGTCGACGACCTGCGCGGTGACGCCGCCGCCTAGTCCTTAGGAGCCGATGACGCAGGGGGTTGTGTACGGGTTCGCCTGCGCGCAGATCTGGACGGGATCGCGGTACATGCCGATCGACGGCAACGCCTGCCCCTGGAAGTTGAACAGGGTCTCGTTGTCATCGGGTGTGCCAGGCGGGCTGGAATCGGGTGCCCACGAGACACCCGGGATCCACTCCGGCTCCCAGTAGAACATGCCAGCCCCGAGCCCATGCGGGACGGCGGCCAGGATGGACAGCTCGTCATTCAGCATCGAGAGCTGCCCGCCCGGGCTCGCGGGATAACCGTCGATCAGCTGGCTCGCCTGCCAGGTGTCGTTGCCGAGCGCGTCCCCGTTGGCCAGCGTCCAGGAGTACTCGGTCTCCGCAATCACGATCGGCTTGCCGAACTGTGTCGCCAGCTCGTCGACGTTGGACCGCATGGCGGACAGCGAGCCCTGGTAGATGGGGTAGTAGGAGAGCGCGATGACATCGAACGGAACGCCCTGCGCCTCCAGGTTGGAGTAGAAGGCCTGCGCCTTGGCGTTGTTCCCGCCGAGGTCGGTGTGGATGGCGATCAGCAGCTTGTGACCTGGCGGGTTGCCGGCCTGCGCGCCGGCGATGCCGGCCTTGAGCAGCTGGGCGAGGTTGCCCCAGCCGGTGGCGGTGGTGTTGCTGGTCCAGGTGAGGCCGCCCACCCCCGGCCCGGTGCAGCCGAACGTGGCCCAGTCGGTCTCCTCCGATTTGCTCCACAGTATTCCGTTGGTGATCTCGTTGCCGATGGAGACCATGTCCACCGGGGTGCCCTGGGCGGCGAAGGCGGCGATGACCTGCTGGGTGTACGACCGCATCTTCGCGGTCAGCCCGGCCAGCGTGGTCGGCCATCCTGCCGGGATGCACTGCTTGCCGGGGTCAGCCCAGAAGTCGGAGTAGTGAATGTCGAGGTACAGTTTCAGGCCCGCAGCCTTGATGGTCTTGGCGAAGGCGAGGTCACTGGCGAGGTCGTTGTAGCCGGCCGGCGGGTTCACCCACAGGCGCAGGCGGGCCCATCCCGCGCCGTTCTGCTCGGTGATGTTCGCCGGGTTGCCGGCAACGCCGTTGTCGGTGAAGACGGCGTCGGCGGCGAGTTCCTGCGGGGTGAAGGACAGGTCTGATCCGAGCATCATGCTGGCCGCCGCCGGGTCGGCGCCGAAGAGCCGGAACTCCCCGATGCAGACCGGGGTTGCGCCGCTGTCCCACACCTCGATCTGGGCGTACCGCGCGGGAGTGCTCGGCAGGCTGCCGCTGCCGGAGGTCGGCCCCAGCGTCACGTACATCGGGTTGCCCGGGTCCAGGGCGATGTTGCGGGCGTTGGCCACGGTGTGCCAGTCGCCCGGCTGGCTGGCCAGCGAGATCGTGGCGTTGGCCGAGGAACTGGCGTTGTCGAGGGTGATGCCGATGCCGTCGAGGTTGCGCACCTGGCCGAGGTCCACGGTCAGCGTGTCGGGCCATGAGTCCGTGCACCACGAGGTCGCGGCGTCCCCGTCGATCGCGTTGGCGGGCGGGTTATCGGGCTGCGAGGTGGTGGCGGTCGCGGTGCCCGACAGCGCCCAGTTGACCGTCGGAACCTGGCTGGCGCCCTGTGCCCTGGCCACGGTGGCCGATCCCACCTGCGCCGCGGACGCGGCGACCAGCAGAGCGCAGGCCGAGAGCCATACCGGGACCGCGGCCCAGCGCCGAGCCCGCCGGGGGCGGTCCGGCAGGCCGTCAGCGTCGGAGACGGTGGCAGCGGCGCGCGTTGGTGCCTGCTTTCGGCCGATTAAGGGTCTCACTTCTGGCCGTCCTTTCGCGGAGGTGGGGGGTGGGTTTTCGCGGCCTCAGCCGTGCCGCACGATGGCCACACCTCGGCGGCCGAGGGGCAGCGTGCCGTCGGCCGGCCGTTCCCCGAGAACGTCGTAACCGGGAGCGGCAAGCAGGACCTTGCGGTCGTTGTCGGTGTGGTTGATCACGAACTCGTAGTCGCGGCCGGCGGAGCGGCGGACCACCCGCTCCACGCCGTCGGACAGCCCCGCGGAGAAGTCGCCCTGCCCGGGCCGCAGCGCCGGGACGAGGTCGTAGACACGCTGCAGGCCGTCATGGTCAAGGCGGGTGCCGATGTAATAGACCGTGCCGTTCCCGTACCGGCTTTGCACGACCGTCGGCGTGCCCGCCCATGGCCCGCTGGTGATCCGGGCCAGGACCGTCCCCTGTTGCTTCCGGGGCTCGGCGGCGAGGTCCAGCCAGAAGGTCGCGGCGGTCTTGGTGCCGTCCTCCCACGTCACCTCGACGGTGTCGGCAGGCGCGAGCGGGGCCACGTCCAGGATGTCGCAGCCGATCAGCGGCCGCAGCGGGCCACCGTAGGGGCCGAGGTGGACCCGGTCGTGCTCATCCACGATCCCGGACCAGAAGGACACGACCGCCGTCCCGCCCTGTTCCACGTAGGCCCGGATGTTCGCCGCCTCGTCCTCGGTAACCAGGTAGAGGCTGGGCACGAGGAGCGCCTGGTACCGCTCGAGCGGCTCCGCCGGGCTGGCGAAGTCGAGCGTCACCGAGCGGCGGTACAGGGGCAGGTACATCCAGGTGAGCTGATCTTGCATCTTGAGGTCGTGCGCCGGACTGGTGGAACTCTCCACCGCCCACCAGTTGGCATACGAAAAGACCAGCGCGACGTTTGCCAGCACCTCCGCGGTGGTCCACGGCTCCGGCCGGGCCAGCTCGCCTCCCAGCTGGGTGACCTCGGTCCAGACCGGCGACGCCTGCCCGGAGTGGGGAAGCAGCGCCGAGTGGAACTTCTCGGCACCCGCGCGCGAGGCCCGCCACTGGAAGAACAGCACCCCGCTGGCGCCCCTGGCCAGGGCCTGGTAGCTCAGGGCCCGCATCTGGCCGGGCGACTTGGGCACGTTGCGTTCCCGCCAGTTGACCCGGAAACTGGTCTGCTCCATGACCATCCACGGCGCGCTCTTGTTGAGCGACCTGATCAGGTCGTAGTGCATGGCGGACAGCGCGGTGCTGTGCGGGTCGGCGGGATCGGGATAGTTGTCGGTGGAGACGACGTCGAGTTCGCGTGCCCAGGCGAAGTAGTCCAGCGCCTTCTGGAAGCCCATGAAGTTCGTCGTCAGCGGGATGTCCGGCCTGGCCGCCTTGAGCACCCGCTTTTCCTCGAGGAACTCCTCGAAGAATGCCTCGCTGCTGAAGCGCTTGTAATCGAGCAGCTGGCTGGGATTGGCGAAGGTCGGCGTCATCCGCGGCGGCATCACCTCCGCGAAGTCGCTGTACCGCTGGCTCCAGAACGCCGAGCCCCAGGCGTCGTTGAGCGCCTCGACCGAGCCGTAGCGACGCTCCAGCCAGGAGCGGAACGAGCGGGCGTGGTGGTCGCAGTAGCAATAAGGGACGTGGCAGGCGTACTCGTTGTGCGCGTGCCACATGCGCAGCGCCTCGTGGTCGCCCAGTTCGGCCGCCACGCGCTCGACGATGCGCTGGGCGAAGCTCCGGTAGGCCGGGTTGCAGATGCAGAAATGCTGGCGGCTGCCGTGGGTGTAGCGCGCGCCCCGTTCGTCCACCGGCAGCACGTCCGGGTAGCGCGTGGTCAGCCAGGGCGGTGGCGCGGCCGTCGGGGTGGCCAGGTCCACGCCGATGCCCGCCCCGGCCAAGAGGTCAAGCACCTGCCGGAGCCAGCCGAAGTCGAACCTCCCCTCGGTCGGCTCCAGATGCGCCCAGGCGAAGATGCCGACCGTGACCAGGTTGACGCCCGCCTCGCGCATCAGCCGCACGTCTTCGTTCCAGACCTCCCGGGGCCATTGCTCGGGGCTGTAGTCGCCCCCGTAGAACAGGCGCCCGCCCGGGCGGCCGACAGCACTGAACTGCATTGCTACCTCGTGTTCCATAGCGGTTGACGGGTGCTCACTCGCCGACGATCGCGCCGAAGGTCAGCCCGCGCGCGATGTACTTCTGCAGGAACGGGAACAGGATCAGCATCGGCAGGACCGACACCAGCGAGCCCAGGATCACCTCGGGGTACAGCGGCTGGCCGACGCCCGGCATGTTGAGGTCGCTGGCCCACGTCGACAGGCCGACGGTGAGCGGGAAGCGCGTCGTGGTGCCGAGCAGGACCAGTGGGAGGAAGTAGTTGTTCCAGGTGCCGATGAACGCGAGCAGGAACAGGGTCACCATGCCCGGCATCAGCAGCGGGCGGCTCACCTTCCAGAACGCCCGGAACTCCCCGGCCCCGTCCACGCGCGCTGCATCCACGAGCGAGTCCGGCACGGCGTCGGCGGCGAACAGCGACATCAGGTAGACGCCGAAGGGGTATACCAGCAGCGGCAGGATCACGCCCTGGTAGCTGTCGATGAGCCCAACATCGTGTTCCAGCAGGAACAGCGGCACGACCAGCGCGGTCGATGGCACCATCAGCGAGCCCACCACCAGACCGAAGACCAGCTTCCGGGCCCGGAAGCGGTACTTGGCCAGCGCGTAGCCGCACAGGGTCGACACCGCCGTCGCCAGGGCCGCGGTCACCACGGCGTAGGCGACCGAGTTCGCGAGCCAGTACTTGAAGTAGCCGCCGTCCACGGTGAACAGCAGCCGGAAGTTGCTCACCCACGACAGGTGGCTGGCCGGCAAGAACGTCGAGGACGAGAACAGCTGGCTGGTGTTCTTCGACGAGGCCACCACGAGCCAGTAGATGGGCGCCAGGACGTAGATGGCGGCAAGGGCGGCGACGGCCGTGCCGATCATGGTCTTGGCCCGCCGCGCCGAGCGGGCGCGTCTGCCGTCAGCCCTGGGCGTCACGACACTCATCGCGCTCCTCCCCGCACGGCGCCGAACATGTCGAACCTGCGGCGCATGATCCCGTAGAAGGCGGCGGTGGCCACCACGGTTATCAGCGCCAGCACGATCGACTGCGCCGCGGCCAATTGCTCGTTGCCGAAAAAGAACGCGGTGTTGTAGATCAGCTGGTTCGGCGAGTACGACGTGCCGATGCTGGCGATGTCGTTGAGGATCGTCGGCTCGGCGAACAGCTGCAGCGTGCCGATGATCGAGATGACCGTGATGAACGCGACGGTGCGGCGGATCAGCGGCAGCTTGATCCGCCACGCGATCCGGGGCTCCGACGCGCCGTCGATCTTTGCCGACTCCAGCACCTCCCTGGGCACGCTGGTCAGGCTGGTCAGCAGGATCGTCATGTTGTACCCGGTCCACTCCCAGGTGACGATGAACATCATCGAGTAGAGGACCAGGCGGTAGCTGAGCGGATTGACCGGAGCCGAGGTCGCCCCGAGCAGGTGCGGCACGTTCAGTGCGTTGTCGAGGTCGGGCTCCAGCAGGAACGCCCACATGACCGCCGCGATGACCCCGGGCACCGCATAGGGAAAGAAATACGCGAGCGCGAAGAACTTCTTGCCGCGGCAGTACGGGCTGTCCAGCAGCAGTGCCAGCGCGATGGCGAGGCAGATCATCGCGGTGACCTGGATGACGCCGAAGTACGCCATCCGCTCGACCGCGCTCCAGAACACCCCGTTGCTCACCACGTTGCCGTAGTTGAACAGGCCGACGAAGCCGTTGGTCCGCGGCGAGCGCAGGCTCATCACCAGCGAGTAGAAGAACGGGGCCAGGAAGAACAGGAGATAGAGGACCAGGAACGGCGAGGTCATCGCCAGCCCGGCCCGGTCCCGTCCGTCCGGCCTGGCGCCGCGTCCGGCCGCTGGCTTGCGCTGCGGCGCCGGCGCGGCGCCGGCCTCACGCCTGTCGAGCTGTGCCTGTCGGGAGAGTTGCACTAGGGCCCCCAGTGTCGTCGTCGTGCCTGCCGCAGGTCACTGGGAGACCGTGTACCCGGCCGACTTGGCATAGGTGAGCAGCTGCGATTCGGTGTTCACCAGCACCTGGGACCAGGACTCGGTGCCGGCGGCGGCCTTGCCCATCTGGTCGGTGAGGATCGTGGTGAGCTCACTGTCGAACGGGTCCCACGTGAACTTCACCGGCACGTTCGCGGCGTACGTGGAGAACTGCGCGTTGATGTTGCCCGCGAAGTGCGGCACGGTGGCGTCGAACTCCGGCACGCTGGCGCGTGCCAGCGCGGCGGGGAACAGGCCCCGGCCGCCGCCGGTCGTGGTGGCCGGCTTCTCATCGATGGCCAGGCCGCTCTTGGCGGTGTTGATGTAGGCCGCGAACAGCGCCGCGTCCTTGACCTTGCCGGACGGGCAGTCCTTGGTGACCGCGTTGGTCGATCCGCCCCAGTTGGCTGAGGCGTCCCCGCCGGCCGTCCACTGCGGCATCTGCGTGATCGCCCACTGCTGGGTCGAGCCGGCCGGCAGGTAGGCGTCGACCATGTAGGTCGGGGACCATCCGGCGCCCACCATCGCCGCGTATTTGTCCTCGCCGATGTGGTGTCCCCAGTCGGCCTCGAAGTCCTGGTCGACGGCGACCGCGCCCTCGCTGACCAGCTTGCCCCAGAACTGCATGACCTTCTGCTCGAGCGGCCCGTCCACGTTGATCGTCCAGTTGCCGTTGGATGACACCTGGTAGGGGAACGCGCCCGCCTGCCACCACAGCGCCTCCATCTCGTCGCCGTCGTTGGGCGCGAAATAGGTGAGGTACATGCTCGGGTCCGCCTTGTGCAGCGCCACCGCGTCGGAAGCGAACTGCGCCCAGGTGGCCGGCACGGGCAGGTGATACTTGCTCAGCACCGACGGCTGGTACATCAGCCCCATCGGCCCGATGTCCTCGGGCATGGCGTAGACCTGGCCGTCCTGCGAGACCTGGTTCCACACCCAGGCCGGGAAGTCCTTCCGGTAGGAGGACACGTACTGCGTTATCGGGGTCAGATCATGCTGGGCGAGGTACTGCGGCAGGTGGTCGTACTCGATCTGGGTGACGCACGGGCCGGTGCCACTGGCCAGGGAGGTGGTCAGCTTGGGGTAGAAGGTGGCGCCCGAGCCGTAGTCGGGCGGCGGCGAGATCTTGATGCCCGGGTGTGAGCTCTCGAAGTTGGCGATTACCTTCTGCGGGTTGCTGGTCCAGGTCCACCAGGTGAGCGTGACCGGTCCGGACGCGCTCGGCGTTGATGAGCTACTGCACGCGGCCAGCAGGCCACACAACGCCGCGAGAGCGCTCCCCAGGACGACCCACTTGGTGCGCTTAGGGTATCTTCGTACCGTTTGATCGGATTGCATGATTCCTCCCGGGAGTCAACAACGGTTGTCGCTTTCCTTGGGAGCGCTCCCAACGCCCGGAGCGTAACAAAAGCCAGGTGCTTCTGGAAAGTGTCTGCAAGCGGGCAAGACCGGCCGAACACGGCTGAATGTCGAGTAGCTGATCAGGTGCTGACCGCAAGCGCGGCAGGCCAGCGCCGCGCGGGGCCGGGCTTCGCTGACTCGACTTCCGCTCCCGGCGGGGGCATACTCAACGCGTCGATCGCCGCGAAGGCGTCCACCACTCGATTTAGGATCGCATCTCGATGGCAGCCATCACCGGGCCGTCAGAGCTTGCGGACAGCAGCGATCAGCCCGACGGGAGCGATCGGCCGCAACGGGCTGCCAGGCGCCCCACCATCGAGGACGTGGCCCGGGCGGCGGGGGTGTCCCGGAGCACCGTCTCGCGGGTCCTGAACGGCGGTCGCCACGTACGCCCCGAGGTCGTTTCCGAGGTCAACAGGGCGGTAGGGGCTCTGGGCTACTCGGTGAACCAGGCCGCCCGCAACCTGGCGGCCGGCCGGACCGGCTCGGTCGCCTTTGTGATCTCAGAGCAGAGCGAGCATCTTTTCGCCGACCCGAACTTCGGCGCGTTCGTACGGATCTTCTCCAGGGAACTGCGAAGCCGCGGCCAGCACCTCCTGGTCACGACCGCCGAGGATTACGGGGAAGAGGCCTTCCTCGCCGATTACCTGACCGCGGGCCACGTCGACGGCGCGCTGTTCGCCCTGCCGCGTGAGGGGGAGGCGCTGCTGAGCCGCGTCGCCCGCAGCAGCCTGCCGGTGGTGGTGCAGGGCCAGCCCCTGGGCTTCGAGCAGCAACTGTCCTGGGTGGCGGTCGACGATGAGGCGGCTGCCTTCGAGGCCGTCAGCTACCTGCTGGGCCAGGGACGTGGCCGCATCGGCACGATCACCGGGCCGCTCAACACGAGCAGCGGCCGGCAGCGCCTCGAAGGCTACCTGCGGGCCGTCGGGCCGGGCTCGCCGCGCGGCCTGGTGGCCGTCGGCGACTGGTCTGCCACGTCCGGCAGGCTGGGCGCCCAGCAGTTGCTCGAGCGCCACCCGCGGCTCGACGCGCTGTTCGTGGCCTCCGACCTCATGGCGATGGAGGCGATGGCGGTGCTGAAGGGGTCGGGCAGGCGGATACCGCAGGACGTTGCGGTGGTGGGCTTCGACGACTCGGCCGCGGCCGTCCGGACCGACCCTCCGCTCACCACCATCCACCAGCCCTTCGAGGAGTCGGCCGCCGAATCCGTGCGCATCCTGAACGAGCTGATCGCGATGCCCGGCTCCGGTCCGCAGCACGTCATGATGCCGACCAGGCTGGTGCGCCGCAGTTCCGCCTGACGCCCGATGGGTTCCGGGGAGCCGTGCGAGCCGGCTGGCGTCGCGTAACGGCCCGTCTACCGGATCAGGGGATCCCGGGGCAGGCCGAGGATGCGCTCGCCGATCTGGTTGCGCTTGATCTCCGACGTCCCGCCGGCGATCGACATCGACCGGTTCAGCAGCACCAGCGTGCCGGCGATGCTGCCCGGGCCCTCGAGGAACGCGAGGTCGGGGCCGGCCAGCTCGGCCAGGATCGCGGCCGCCTCGTGCCCGTTCTCCGACAGCAGCAGCTTGGTGACGTTGCCCTCGGGGCCGGGCCCGGCGCCGGTCACCGCGCGGTAGGCGGCGCGCAGGTTCAGCGCGGTCATGGTCTGAGTGCTGGCCAGGAACCGGCCGACCCGCCCGGCGCCGCCGGCCAGCCGCTCCGGGTGCGCGTCCAGCGGCCCGATCACCGCGTCCGGCGGCAGCGTGAACAGGCTGCCGCCCCCGCCGCCGATCGACACGCTCTCGTTGCCGAGGGTGGCCCTCGCCACCGTCCAGCCGCCGTCGACCGGCCCGACCACGTCGCCGTCGGGGACGAACACGTCGTCGAAGAAGACCTCGTTGAACTCCGAGCCGCCGGTCGGCATCCGCAGCGGCCGGACCGTGACGCCCTTGGCGTGCATGTCGATGACCACCATCGTGATGCCGTCGTGCTTGGGCGCGTCCGGGTTCGTGCGCACGGTGGCGAAGCCGTACGCGGCGTGCTGCGCGCCGCTGGTCCAGACCTTCTGGCCGTTGATCAGCCAGCCCCCTTCGGTCCGGCTCGCCTTCGTCCTGATGCCCGCAGCGTCGGAGCCCGCGCCGGGCTCGCTGAACAGCTGGCACCAGCTCACTTCCTGGTTCAGCGCGGCCGGGACCCAGCGGGTGACCTGTTCCGGCGTGCCGTACTGGATCAGGGTGAGGATCACCCAGCCGGTGATCCCGTAGGACGGGCGCTTCAGCCCGGCCGCGGCGAACTCCTGCTCGATCACCAGTTGCGCCACGGCGCTGGCGTCGCGGCCCCATGGCCTGGGCCAGTGCGGCATCAGCAGCCCGGACTCGATCAGCGCCCGCTTCCGCGCGTCGCCGTCCAGGTCGCGCAGCCGCTGCACCTCCGGCCGGATCGAGGCCCGGATCTCCTCGGCCTCGGGCGGCAGGTCGATCGCGGCGGCGCGGCTGACCCCGCCGCGGACCAGGCCGGTCACGTCGATCGCGGCGACCTCGGCGTCGATCAGCGCCTGGATCGCGGCGGCCCGGCGCAGGTAGAGATGCGCGTCGTGCTCCCAGGTGAAGCCGATCCCGCCGTGCACCTGGATGTTGAGCTGGGAATTCTGCACCCCGGCGGGCACGGCGAGGGTCGCGGCGATCGCCGCCGTGTAGCTGAGCTGGTCGCCGTGGGCGGCGCGGGCGGCGTCCCACACGGCGGCCGTCGCGAGTTCGGTCGCTACCAGCATGTTCGCGCAGTGGTGCTTGACCGCCTCGAACGTGCCGATCGGCCGGCCGAACTGCTCCCGGATCTTGGCGTAGTCCGCCGCCTGCTCGGTGACCTCGCTGGCCACGCCGGTCGCCTCGGCGGCGAACAGCAGCCGGGCCAGGTCGGTGAGCAGCCCGCGGGCCCCGGGCAGCACCGTGGCCGGCGCGCCGGTGAGGGTCACCCGCGCGATCCGCCTGGTCGGGTCGAGGTTGGCCGGGACCTCGGTCTTGACCGCGTCGTTGCCGGTCTCGACCACGAGCACGTCGTCGCCCTGGGCCACGAGCAGCACGTCGGCGAGGTGACCGCTCGCGGCGATGCCGGCGTTACCGGTGCCGTCCACCACGTCACCGCCGAGCGCCACGGCCCCGATCGTCGAGCCGCTGGCCAGGCCGGGCAGCAGCCGGGCCTGCAGGTCCGGCGGGGCGGCCGCCGCGATCACCGCGCTCGCGATCACCGTCGGCACGAACGGGCCGGGAGCAACGGCGCGGCCGAACTGCTCGGCCACGATCACCAGCTCGGGCAGGCCGAAGCCGGATCCGCCGTGTTCCTCCGGCAGGTGCAGCCCGAGCCAGCCGAGCTTGCCGACCTCCGGCCAGAAGTCCGGGAGCCCGTCGGTCTTGGCCTCGAGCAGGTTCCTGGCGGTGCCGCGGGCGCCGCGCGCACCGAGGAACTCGGACACGGTCTGGGCCAGCGCCCTGTGGTCATCGGTGATCGCGATCGACATGAGTAAACCCTACGTGTTCGGGACTTACTTGAGCAGATCAGGAGGTCGGCGACGCTGGTCATTCGCGGCGGCGCCGGGCACTTTGCGGGAAGCGCTAGTCAGCGGGCGGGGCTGCGGTCCGCCAGACCGACTCCTGGGCCAGGCCGGCGGCCAGCGTGCCGCCGGCGGCGAAGATCCTTCCGGTGTACATGCCGCGGCCGCCCGCGATGGACTCCGGCTGCAGGTCCATCAGCACCCAGTCGTCGAGCGCCACCCGCCGGTAGAACCACACGGCGTGGTCGATGCTGGTCGGCGGGCCGAGCCGGTCGACGCCCGGCGCCGCGGCGAGCCCGGTGAACATGTCGGAGACGTACGTCAGCGCGCAGGCGTGCAGGACGTCGTCGCCGAGCTTTTCCCTGGCCCGCAGCCACACCCGCGACGGCCATCGCTGGTCTGACCGCGGCTGCCCGGGGATCCGGAGGTCCACGCCGACCAGCGGTCCGCGGGCCTCGGTGTCGGGCAGGTCGTCCGGCGGCGTTACCCGGGGCATGGCATGCGCCTGGTAGTCGACCCCAGGCTCGACGACGTGAAACGACGCCGCCATGTTGAAGATGACCTTGCCCTCCTGCACCGCGATCACCCGGCGGTTGGAGTAGGAGCGGCCGTCGCGGTCCTGGTAGACGGTCAGCAGCACCGGGCGCGACGCGTCGCCGCGGCTCAGGAAGTAGCCGTGCAGCGAATGTGGGTGCCGCTGCGGGTCCACCGTTGTCGCCGCGGCGCGCAGCGCCTGCGCGGCGACCTGGCCGCCGTACAGGCCGGACGGGCCCTCGTGCAGCACGGGGGTGAGGAACAGGTTGACCTCAACCCGCTCCAGGGTCAGCAGGTCGAGCAGCCCCGGGCTGCTCGCGGCGCGGTTCGCCTGGCCGGACATGCGCCCATTGATATCAGGCCGGGCGGTAGCGGGGCGGCGGCGAGGTCAGGTCTCGCTGGCGACGAGCTCGTAGACGTTCCCGTCCGGCCCGCGGAAGTGCTGCCAGGTCGGCCCCGGTTCGCCGAGCAGCTCGACCCCGGCCCGCCGCAGCTCGTCGACGGCGGCGGGCAGGTCGCGGACCGCGAACCCGACGACCGGGCCGGTGGAGAAGTGATCCTTCCCGGGATAGCCGGGGCCGAACACCTCGACGTTGCGGCCGTCCGGGAGCCTGAAGACCCGGAAGCCCGGCTCGGCGTGCACCGATTTCAGGCCGAGCACGCGCTCATAGAAGTCCGCCAGCTCGTCGTCATGGTCGGTGCGGGTCCCGCACCAGCCCAGGCCCGTGACGTCCATGTCTGCCAGTATGTCCATGATTGCGGCATCCGGCGGGAGGATTGAGCGGTGCAGGTGGTCGGGGTCGACGCGTGGCGGGGCGGCTGGGTCGCGGTCGTGCTCGAGGACGGCCTGGTCAGCGCCACCCGGCCGGCGGCCACCCTGGACCAGATCACGGACGGGAATCCCGATGCCGCCGCGATCGGCGTGGACATGCCGCTCGGGCTCGTCGAGCGCGGCTGGCGCGAGGCCGACCGGCTGGGCGCGGCGCGGCTGGGCGCGCACCGCAGCCGGCTGTTCATGGTGCCGCCGCGCGCGGTATGGGAGGCGGCCACGCACGAGGAGGCCGTGCTCCGGTGCCGGCAGCTGACCGACCCGCCGGCCGGCTGCAGCAGGCAGGCGTGGGGCCTGCGGGAGAAGCTGCTGCCAGCGAACGAGCTCTGGACCCGGCTGCCGGGCCGGCTGTTCGAGGTCCACCCGGAGATCTCGTTCGCCGAGCTCAACGGCGGGGCGCCGGTGGCGCCGAGCAAGAAGACCTGGAACGGGCAGATGACCAGGCGGGCGCTGCTCGCCCGGGCGGGCATCAGCCTGCCGGACAACCTGGCCGACGCCGGTAACGTTCCGCCCGACGACATCCTCGACGCCGCCGCGGTCGCGTGGAGCGCCCACCGCATCGCCAGCGGGCAGGCGTCCAGCCTGCCGCAGCCGCCCCAGGCCGGCAGCGGCGGCGCCGCGATCGCGATCTGGTTCTGAGCCGGCCTGGGCCGACGCCCGTAATCCGGTTTCGGGCCGTCAAGGCCGTTGGCCGCACATATCACCCGTTCGGTAAGCATATTCCGGGCATATCACCCAGAAACACTAACCGAACGCGTGAAGAGTGCCGGAAACGATCAAGCGACCAGGGACGCGGTCCGCCGGCACCGCGGGTATTCCCCTTTGCTGGAAGAACGCGCAGAGTAAGGGCCTAGGAGGTGCTCAGCGGTGGGTGATGCGGTCGTCGGCGTGGTGGCGAACCCGCTGTCCGGCCGCGACATCCGGCGGCTGGTCACGCAGGCGTCCGTGTTTCCCACGGCCGAGAAGGCCAGCATGATCCAGCGGATGCTCGCCGCGTTCCAGGCGGTCGGCGTGGACCGGGTGCTGCTGTCCACCGACCTCGGCGGAATCTCGGCGGCCGTGCTGCGCGGCCTCGGGCAGCGACGCAGCCAGGGCATTCGCCTGCCCGACGTGGAGTTCCTCGACGGCCAGCCGATCCGGCAGACCGCCCGGGACACCGTCGACGCGGTACGGCGCATGGTGGCAGCCGGCGCGCGGGTGGTGGTCTGCCTGGGCGGCGACGGCACCGCCAGAGTCGCCGCCACGGCGATCGGGGACGCCGCGATGCTGCCGCTGTCGACCGGGACGAACAACGTGTTCCCCGTGGTCAGGGAGGCAACGATCGCTGGCCTGGCCGCCGGTCTCGTCGCGACCGGCGCGGTCACTGAACAGAGCGCGACCACGCGGGCCAAGGTGCTCGAGGCGAGGGTCGGCGGGCGGGCCGAGACCGCGCTCGTGGACGTCGCCGTGTCCACCGAGCGGCACACCGGGGCCCGCGCGGTCTGGGACCCGGCCACGCTGACCCAGCTGTTCTGCGCGTTCGCCGAGCCCGACGCGATCGGTCTTTCCAGCATCCTCGGGCAGCTTGCCCCGGTGAGCCGGGCCGAGCCGCGCGGCGTCCTGGCCCGGATCGCGGCCGGCGCGCCGCGGCAGGTGCTGGCGCCGATCGCGCCCGGCCTGGTCGCGCCGGTCGGGGTGACGCAGGTCGAGCCGATGGTCCCCGGGACCGCTTACCCGGTCGACGCCAGGGCCGGGGTCATCGCCGTGGACGGCGAGCGCGAGCTCACGTTCGGGCCGGGCGACCGGCCCACGGTACGGCTGCGCACCGACGGGCCGCGGTGCGTCGACGTGCCGGCCGTCCTGGCCGCGAGCGCCCGCCTCGGCCTGCTCGTCCCTGGTGTGCAACCGCCAACCGTCTAGGAGGGAAGACACATGACCGACACGCTGCAGCGGAAGAGCCTGACCCGGAAGCAGCTGCTGGACGCCTACCGGATCATGCGGACGATCCGCGAGTTCGAGGAACGGGTGCACCGCGAGTTCGCCACCGGCGAGATCCCCGGGTTCGTGCACCTTTACGCGGGCGAGGAAGCCTCGGCGGCCGGCGTGTGCCTCAACCTCGACGAGCGCGACACGATCGCCAGCACGCACCGCGGCCACGGTCACTGCATCGCCAAGGGCGTCGACGTCGGAGAGATGATGGCCGAGATCTATGGCCGCAAGACCGGCAGCTGCCACGGCAAGGGCGGCTCGATGCACATCGCCGACCTGGCCAAGGGCATGCTCGGCGCGAACGGCATCGTGGGCGGCGGCCCGCCGCTGATCTGCGGAACCGCGCTGGCCGCCAAGATCAAGGGCACCGGCGGGGTCAGCGTGGCGTTCTTCGGCGACGGCGGCAGCAACCAGGGCACCACGCTCGAGTCGATGAACCTGGCCTGCGTGTGGAACCTGCCGGCGGTCTTCATCGCCGAGAACAACGGGTACGCCGAGTCCACGGCCAGCGCCTGGTCGGTGGCTGCCGACAACATCGCCGACCGCGCGGCCGGGTTCGGCATGCCCGGCGTGATCGTCGACGGCTTCGACTTCTTCGCCGTGCACGAGGCGGCCAGCGAGGCGATCGCCCGGGCACGGGGGGGCGGCGGCCCGACGCTCATCGAGATGAAGTTCACCCGCTACTTCGGTCACTTCGAGGGCGACCAGCAGACCTACCGGGCCGCGGAGGTCGAGCACGCCCGCGCAGAGCTCGACTGCCTGGAACGCTTCGCCGCCCGGGTGACCGAGACCGGTGAGCTGACCCGCGCCGACCTCGACGCGATCGACGCCGACGTCGCCACCGTGATCGACCGGGCGGTGGACGGCGCCAAGGCCGCGCCGCTGCCGACCGAGGCAGACCTGCTCACCGACGTGTACGTCCGCTACTGAACCTGGAGGCCGGCCATGGCACGCAGCATCACCTATCGCGAGGCACTCAACGAGGCGCTGACCCAGGAGATGGAGCGGGACGAGACCGTGATCGTGATGGGCGAGGACAACGCCGGGGGAGAGGGCGCGCCCGGCGAGCAGGACGCCTGGGGCGGGGTGCTCGGCGTCACCAAGGGGCTCTACCACCGGTTCCCCGGCCGGGTGCTGGACACCCCGATCTCCGAGTCCGCGTTCATCGGCGCCGCGATCGGCGCCGCAACGGCCGGGATGCGCCCGGTGGCCGAGCTGATGTTCGTTGACTTCATGGGCGTCTGCTTCGACCAGATCTACAACCAGGCCGCGAAGTTCCGGTACATGTTCGGCGGCAAGGCGATCACGCCGGTCGTGATCCGCACCATGTACGGCGCGGGGCTGCGAGCCGCCGCGCAGCACTCGCAGTGCCTGTACCCGCTGTTCACCCACATCCCGGGGCTCAAGGTGGTGCTCCCGGCAACGCCGTACGACGCCAAGGGCATGCTGATCCAGGCGATCAGGGACGACGACCCGGTCATGTTCTTCGAGCACAAGGCGCTGTACGACACGTCCGGGCCGGTGCCGGAGGAGAGCTACACGGTGCCGTTCGGCGAGGCGAACGTGGTCCGCGAGGGCGGCGACGTCACGATCGTGACGCTCGGCCGGATGGTGCACACGTCGCTCGACGCGGCCGCGCAGCTCGCCGCCGGCGGCGTGCAGTGCGAGGTCGTCGACCTGCGCACGACCAGCCCGCTGGACACCGACACCGTGCTGGAGAGCGTGCAGGGCACCGGCCGGGTGGTCGTGGTCGACGAGGCGCACCCGCGGTGCTCGATCGCCACCGACATCTCGGCGCTGATCGCGCAGCAGGCGTTCGGCGCGCTGCAGGCCCCGATCGAGATGGTGACGGCGCCGCACACCCCGGTGCCGTTCTCCAGCCCGCTCGAGGACCGCTATATCCCGGACGCGCAGCGCATCGTGAACGCGGTCAAGGCCGTGACCGGGTGGGCCCGGTGACCGACGACCGGATCGTGCCGGTGACGATGCCGAAGTGGGGCCTGTCGATGCAGCTCGGCACCATCACCGGCTGGACCGTGGCCGAGGGCGACGAGGTGGGCGTCGGCGACGACCTGGCTGACATCGAGACCGACAAGATCGCCGGGACCCTGGAGGCGGCCGACGCGGGGACCGTGCGGCGGATCGTCGCCCGGGCGGGCGAGGAGGTGCCGGTCGGCGGGGCGATCGCGCTGATCGCCCCGGCCGGCGTGAGCGACGCCGACCTGGACGCGGCCGTTGAGCAGGCCCGCGCGGTGATCGACGCCGGGGTGCCCGACGACGCCGCCGGCGAGCCGGTGGTCGAGACCGCCGAGGTCGGCGGGCGCAACATTCGCTTCGTCGGGGCAGGACAGGACGGCGACGTGGTGCTGCTCGTGCACGGCTACGGCGGCGACCGCAACTCCTGGCTGTTCCTGCAGGCGCCGATGGCGGGCAAGCACCGGGTGTACGCGCTGGACCTGCCCGGGCACGGAACCTCGTCCAAGGACGTCGGCGACGGCTCCGTGGGCCTGCTGGCCGACGCGGTCATCGGCGTGCTCGACGCGATCGGCGCCGACAGCGCACACCTGGCCGGGCACTCGCTGGGCGGCGTCGTGGCGCTCACGGCCGCGGCCAGAGACCCGGCGCGGATCCGGTCGCTGACGCTGATCGCCCCGGCCGGGTTCGGGCGGGAGATCAACGCGGGATACCTGCGCGGCTTCGCCGACGCGCAGACCCGCCGCGAGCTCAAGCCGGTCGTGGGCCAGTTGTTCGCCGACGAGAGCCTGGTCACCCGGCAGGTGGTCGACGACCTGCTGGCCTACAAGCGGCTCGACGGCGTCGACGAGGCGCTGCACACGCTGCTCGGCACGCTGCTTTCGCCGGACGGCGAGACCCAGGGCATCGACGCCGCCGCGGCGGTCGCCGCGATCGACGGCGCGGTGCCGGTCACCGTGGTCTGGGGCACCGAGGACCGGATCATCCCGTCCGGGCAGGCCGAGGCCGTGCCCGGCGCCGCCGTCCACCTGCTCGACGGCGCCGGGCACATGCCGCACATGGAGCGTCCGGGCGAGGTGCAGGCCGCGATCGAGGAGGCGATCGCGGCGGCAGCGCCGGGGGTGACCCAGCCAGACCCCTAGAGTCCCTGCTTGGCGAGCCACGCGAGGCACTCGCTGGCCACCGCGCGCCAGCCGCTGTCGATGGTCAGCGAGTGCCCGCGGTCGAACTCCTCGAGGTCGGTGACGGCGCTGGAGTGCCGGTACTGCTTCACCGTGGACTTGGTGATCGCCTCGGGAACCGTGTGGTCCTGCTTGCCCATGATCAGCAGCAGCGGCCCGCGGCCCTCGTTCCCGGTATTGACCTTGTCCGGGGAGTGCAGCCTGAAGTTCGCCTCGGCGGCCTCGAACAGCGGCCTGCCCGGTGCCGGGATCGTCCACCGATCGTAGAGGTCGTCGGACTCCTCGTCGGACAGCGTGTTGCCGAAGCTGTAGTGGAACTCGTTGGCGGTCAGCGACACCGCCTTGTGGATGTTGGCCGGGTTCTTGAACACCGGCAGGGTGCTGCGCAGCGACGACAGCGGCAGCGGCAGCACGCCCTTGATCTGCGCGGCGTCGATGCCGATCGCGGCGGCGCCGTAGTCCATGCCGAGCAGCTTCTCGGCGATCATGCCGCCGAACGAGTGGCCGATGAGGATCGGCCGCTGCGGCAGCTTGTCGATGATCGCCGCGTAGTGGTCGGTCACGTCGTCGATGCCGTGATCGGCGATGCTGTCCGGGTTCGCCCTGGCTTCCTGGACCGTATCCGGTATGCCCGGCCAGCCCGGCGCGACGGCCTGGTAGCCGGCCTCGGCGAACAGGTCCAGCCAGGGTGCCCAGGACGATGCGTGCAGCCAGAGGCCATGGATGAAGACGACCGGAGCCTTCCCGTTGGTCATGGTTCGTGCCTTTCATCTGCTGATATGGGTCTGGCGTCATCGTGCGCGGCCCGCCCCGCCGCGCGCTTCAGTCACCTGACTGAAGCGGCGGCTGCCGGGCGTGCCTATGGTCGAGTCATGGATCTTGGGCTTGCCGGGAAGACCGCCGTGGTGACCGGCGCGAGCAAGGGCATCGGCCTGGCCGTGGTCCGCGGGCTTGCCGAGAACGGCGCGCACGTGGTCGCCGGAGCCAGGGAGAGCTCGGCGGACCTGGACGAGCTGGCGCGGGCTGGCCAGGTGCAGATCGTCCTGGCCGACCTGGCCGCCCCCTCGGGCCCGGCGCGGCTGATCGAGGCGGCCGGCCAGCCGCTCGACATCCTGGTCAACAACGTCGGCGGTGCTCCGGCCAGGACCAAGGGCTTCCTCAGCATCACCGACGAGGACTGGCACGCCACGATCGAGCTCAACCTGATGTCCGCCGTCCGGACCACCCGCGCGGCGCTGCCGGTCATGACCGGAACCGGTGCGATCGTGAGCACCTGCTCGGTCAACGCGTACCTGCCGGACCCGGCGGTGATGGACTACAGCGCGGCCAAGGCCGCGCTGGCCAACTTCTCCAAGGCGCTGTCCAAGGAACTGGGGCCCAGGGGGATCCGGGTGAACACGGTCAGCCCGGGACCTGTCGCGACCGACCTGTGGCTCGGTCAGGCCGGCGTGGCCGCGACGGTCGGCGCGGCCACCGGCGCCGATCCCGGTGACGTGGCAAAGCAGGCGGCGGGCCAGATGGTGACCGGGCGCTTCACCCGGCCCGAGGAGGTCGGTGATCTGGTGCTGTTCCTGGTGAGTCAGCGCGCCGGCAACATCACCGGCGCGAGCTTCGCGATCGACGGCGGCCTGGTGCAGACCTTGTGACGCGCCTAACTCGCCGGCGGCGTCACCCAGTGGGTGACGTTCGGCGGCTGGTCCGGCTTGCTCATCGCGCGGATGTTGTCGAGCCGCTGCTGGTCTCGTTTGGTGACCCGCTCGGCCTGCCGGAGGTGGTCCTCCCAGGACGCGACCACGAACCGCTCGAGGATCCGGCCGGGGTCGGCCGCGTCCTGCCAGACCCGCCACGCGCTTCCCCCGGTCCGGCGCCTGCTGAACCTCGCGTCGCGCAGTGCCGCCAGCATCTGGCCGGCGAGCCCATCGCGCGGGTGGTACTCGACGGTGACCAGCACCGGCCCGCTCGCCTCGTCGCCGTTGGTGAGGTGCGGGTCCGGCCAGTCTCCGGCCGGAAGCAGGTCCTTCGGCGGAATCGTCTGGAACGGGTAGCGCAGCCCGGCGAGCGGGCCCAGCGCGAGCGCCAGCGCGGAGATCAGCAGCGTTGGCGACAGCCCGATGTGCTCGGCGAAGACGCCGAGCACGGCGGCGCCCACCGCGTTGCCGCCCTGGAACACGACCAGGTAGAACGACATGCCGCGGGCCTTGACCCAGCCGGGCAGGGTCAGCTGGTACAGCGAATTCAGCGTGGACAGGGCCAGGATCCAGGCCAGCCCGCCAATCACGAGAGCCACCGCGACCACGGCCGTGACGTGCACGAACGCGAGGACCAGCGTCACCACCGCGAGGCCGAGCGATCCCGCGGTCAGCACCCCTCCCGCGGTCAGCCGGGCGCGCAGCCGCGGCAGGACCCCGGCTCCGGTCACCGCGCCGACGCCGACGGAGCCGAGCAGCAGGCCGTAGCCGCCCGAGCCGAGGTGCAGCTGCCGCTCCGCGACCAGCGGCAGCAGCGCCCAGATCGAGGCCGCAAAGAAGATGAACAGGAACGCGCGCATGAGGATCACCCGCAGCACCGGGCTGGCGGCCACGTACCGCCCGCCGGCCCGGATCGCCTCGCCGACGTGCTCGCGTGGCAGCGTCTGGGCGGGCCGGGTGCTCCGCCACTGCCAGATCACGGCGATCACCACGAGGAACGAGGCCGCGTTGATCAGGAAGTCGGTGCCGGCGCTGCTCGCCGCCAGTACGAGGCCGCCGATCGCCGGGCCGACCGCCCGGGCCAGGTTCTGGTTCACCGACCCGAACGAGATCGCCTGCTGGCGCTCGTCCGCTGGCACCAGCGTCGGCTGCAGCACCTGCCAGGTGGGCGCCGTGAGCGCCGAGCCGGTGCCCACGGCGAAGACCAGCGCGAGCAGCACCCACGGCGTGACCAGGCCGGCCAGGGCCAGGCCGCCGAGGGCCGCCGCGGCCAGCAGCATCAGCGCTTGCGAGACCAGCAGCAGGCGCCTGCGGTCGAACAGGTCGCCGGCCACGCCGGCGAACACGGCGAACAGCACCACCGGCACGCTGGACGCGGTCTGGACCAGCGCGACGTACGTGGCCGAGCCGGTCAGCGTCAGCATCAGCCACTGCGCGCCGACGGTCTGCATCCAGCTGCCGATGTTGCTGACGAACTGCGCGCTCCACATCGCAGCGAACCACGGATGGCGCAGCGGCGCCCAGGGTGAAACCGGGGCCGGCGGCTGGCCGGCATCCGGCGCGACATGCTGGCTAGCCATGACCCTCCGGGAATCGTTTCGGTAGCAGGAGGATATTGGAGCGTATGGCGGTCACGTCCAGCAGCCAGGCAGCGCTGAGCTACGTCAGCAGCCGGGGCCGCTGGGTGCTGCTGGCCACCGTCCTCGGCTCCGCGATGGCCTCGATCGACGCCACGGTGGTCGGCATCGCGCTGCCGGCCATCGGCCGCGACTTCCACGCCAGCCTGGCCGCGCTGCAGTGGGTGGTGACCGGCTACACGCTGACGCTGGCCGGCCTGCTGCTGTTCTCCGGCGCGCTCGGCGACCGGTATGGGCGCAAGAAGATCTTCCTGGCCGGTGTGACCTGGTTCGCGCTGGCCTCGGCCCTGTGCGGGATCGCGGTGAACGCGCCGATGCTGATCCTGGCGCGGGCCGTGCAGGGCATCGGAGCCGCGCTGCTGACCCCGGGCAGCCTGGCGATCCTTGAGGCGTCGTTCCGGCCGGAGGACCGCAGCAAGGCCATCGGGGCCTGGACCGGCTTCGCCGGCGTGGGCACCGCGATCGGCCCGTTCCTCGGCGGCTGGCTGATCGCCGCGGTGTCCTGGCGGCTGATCTTCGTCATCAACCTGCCGCTCGCCGCCGTGGTGCTCGCGGTCGCGCTGCGGCACGTCCCCGAGTCCCGTGCTCCCGACGCGCCGGGAAGGCTCGACGTCACCGGGGCGGTGCTGGTCACGGTGGGCCTGATCGGGCTGACCTACGGGCTCATCGAGGGCTCGTCCGGCTGGGGCAGGCCGCTCACGGTGGTCGCCCTGGCCGGCGGCGTGGCCCTGCTCGCCGGGTTCGTCCTCAGGGAGCGCCGCGCCAGCGCGCCGCTGCTGCAGCTGAGCATGTTCGCCTCGGCCGAGTTCAGCGCGGCGAACGTGGTGACGTTCGTGGTCTACGGCGCGCTGGGCGCCGCGCTGTTCCTGCTCCCGATCCAGCTCGAGCAGGTGTCGGGGTATACCGCGCTCGAGGCCGGCATCTCGCTGCTCCCGGTGACGTTCATCATGCTGCTGCTGTCGGCGCGGTCCGGTGCGCTCGCCGCCAGGATCGGGCCCCGGCTGCAGATGAGCGTGGGCCCGGTGGTGATCGGCGTGGGGCTGCTGTTGTTCGCCCGGATCGGCCCGTCGGGAAACTACCTCACCGAGGTGCTTCCCGCGGTGCTGGTCTTCGGGTTCGGCCTGGCCATCAACGTCGCGCCGCTGACCGCCACGGTGCTGGCGGCCGCTCCGGCCGAGGAAGCCGGCATGGCCTCGGCCGTCAACAACGACGTGGCCAGGGCGGCCGGCCTGATCGCGGTGGCGGTGCTCCCGGCCGCGGCCGGGCTCACCGGCACCTCCTACCTCCATCCCGGGCTGTTCTCGGCGGGCTTCCGCACCGCGGTGCTCATCGCGTCCGGGCTGTGTGTCCTGGCCGGCGTGCTCGCCGCGCTGACCATCAGGAACCCGCGCCGGGCCGGGCAGCCGGCCGCCGCGCCGGGCAACCTGCACTGCGGCCTGGACGCGCCGCCGAGCCTCGCCGCTCAGCAGGCCGTCGCTACGGACAGCCGTCGATGATCAGGTCCCAGGCCTCGAGGAAGATCGCCTGGGGCGGCTGACGCTACGGCGCGACGAGCGCGTCGGTGATCGGGTCGACGGCCGCCAGCCCGGACGCCAGGCCGGCGCTGAGGTGGTACCGGGCGGCCAGCGCGGACGGCGCCACGTAGGACACCTTCGCCTGGCCCGCATCGTCCCAGATCAGCACCTTGAGCGGCAGGTCGAGCGCGGACAGCGGGAAGGCGTCCATGACCGGGGTGCCCGCGGCCGGGTTGCCGAAGATCACGAGTGTGGTGTCCCGGAGGTCCAGCCCCACCTCGCGGGCCTCGGCGCGCTGGTCGATGACCGAGAACAGCTTCACGTTCTTCGCCGCGAGCAGGTCCTTCAGCCGCGCCACGGTGTCGGCGAACGATCGCGGGCTGAGCTTGGTGACGACGCCAGCATCGTTGTCTTCGGTCACGGCTTGCTCTCCTCTGCCAGTCGGCTCCGCGCGCGGGCTCAGATGCTCACGGCGAGGTACGCGGCAACGAGCGCGCAGGTCACGGCGCAGCAGGCGGCCGCCAGGACCGTTGGCCACCGCGTCGGCGCCGGTGCACCGGGCGGAGCCCCCTCCACGATCAAGGTCGCGCGGTGCTGAGCGTAACCGATGATCGCGAACAGCAGCCCAACGACGGCCATGAAGATCCCCAGGGCACCGGAAAACCGGATCATGTCCGGGCTCCGGCCGAACCTGGCCACGACGAAGCCGAGCCCGGCGAACGAGAGCGCGGTCCGGATCCAGGCGAGCATCGTGCGGTGGCTGGCAAGGAGGTCTCGCATCCTCGCGCTGTCGTCTGCGTTCACCGGCTGTCCCCGTCCGAGTGTCTACCCAAAACCCAGGGCCAGCATCGGTCATCTGACGACGCTGCAGCGGGCTATCCGGCCAAAAGCGGGCCGGGAGTGCTGAGGGTGGTCAGCGGGCCGCCGCGGTGAGAAGCTACGTCTGTAACAAGAGCACATGTCGAGGCTGCTGCGCCCTGCCGTACCTCGCCTTCCGCGCCAGGTTGGCGCGGCCCAGGGTTCCCGGCGGATGTTCATGGGAGGTGCTCCATGGCCGCTGACATGTCCGACGACCGGGCCATGATCTCCGAGAAGGTGGCTCCCACCCTGGTCTCCAGGGTGCTCAACTCTTTTGACCTCGTGGTCATCTTCGTGGCCCTGGTTTTGTTCATATCGAACTCGTCGACGGTGCAGTTCGCCGGGTCCGCATCGTATGTGTTCTGGGTCCTCGGGTTCCTGACGTTCCTCATCCCCGGGGCCTTCGTCACCGCGCAGCTTGGGCGAATGTTTCCCGAAGAGGGCTCGCTGTACGTGTGGACCCATAAGGCCCTCGGCTCGTTCTGGGGTTTCTTCGCCGGGTTCGCCGCGTGGTGGCCGGGCGTCCTGGTCATGATTCTGTCGGGGTCACTCGTCGTGTCGCTTTCCCAGGCGATCAATTCCAGCCTGTTCACCAAGCCCTGGCAGCAAGGGCTTATCGTGCTGGCCGTGCTGTGGTTCTCGTGCCTTCTCGGGTCGCTTCGCTTCCGGCTGACCCAGAACTACGTGAATGTTCAATTCGTGCTGTACTCGGCCTGCATTCTCCTGATCGGGATCTCCGGCTTCATCTGGCTGGCCAAGGGGCATCACACGGCCAACTCGTTCGCATTCCATGCCTCTGGCCTGAGCGGATGGGGCCAGTGGACGTTCTTCTCGACCGTGATTCTCGCCCTCCTCGGCATCGAGGTGCCGTTGAACATGGGCGTCGAGATCAAGAGTGAGAGGTCCATCAAACGTTACCTGTTCTGGGGTTGCCTGGTCGTTATCGTCGCCTATGTGTGGACCACCTTCTCGACCATGGTGGTCGTCCCGGTGGCCCATAACAACGCGACGTACGGCGTGGTCCAGGCCGTGCAGATCGCGCTCAGCCACACGCTGGGCTCGTGGGTCGCGTTCGTCCTCGTGCTCATCTTTATATCCGACACGGTTGTCTATAATTACTCGTTCGCGCGCCTCATGTTCGTTTCGGGCCTGGAGCACCGGCTTCCGCACCAATTCGGCCGGGTGAACAGGAACAAGGTTCCGGCCAACGCCGTTCTCGGCCAGACCTTAATTGCATCGGTCGCGACCGCAATCATCTACTTCCCGATCCAGTCGGCCAGCTCGAACTACGCCACCAAGGTCTACCTGGTGCTGCTCGCCGCGGTGACGGTGGTGTGGTGCACGTCAATGGTGCTGCTGTTCAGCGACGTGTTCTTTGTCCGGCGTGCGTTCCCTGAGAAGTTCAAGCAGGTCCAGCAGACTCCGTGGGGTGTGCTGGCGCTGTGCGGGGCGGTCGGCGTCCTCGCGGACGCGGCGGCCGTGGTGCTGCTGTTCTGGGCTCCGTGGGCACCCATCTTCACCCGGTCCGGGTGGGCGCTGGCCGTGGGCGCGATTACGGTGGCGTCGATCGGCATCGGGCTCGTCATCTTCTTCGTCTCCGAACGAGGCCGCAAGGAGCGCGTGGGCCCGGAGGCGGTCGAGGCGCAGACCGGGCTGGCGTGAGTCGCATCCCGGGGTAGCGTCCGCCCAGAATGGGTAGATGTGGTCGGATGAAGAAGCTACTCGAGCTGCTCGTGTGTTTCCTGCATCCGATCGCGGTCGTGTTGATGTGGATCGACCTGGCCACCCGTAACGACATGCGCACCGGCGCCAAGCTGGCCTGGGCCATCTTCGGCCTCATCCCCCTCGTGCCGTTCCTTTACGTGCTCACCGGCGGCGACCTATGGTGACGCGGGCCGGCGCCATGGCCAACCGCGGTCGCGGGCGGCGCGCCACCGCCAGACGCGCCGCGCCGCCTCGATGAGCAGGCTGATCCCCAGCCCGAGCCCCAGCGCGAGCAGCAGGCCGATCCACGGCCGGTCCTCGAAGACCTTGCCGCCGAGCCGGCCCAGGAAGAACGCGTAGCTGGCCCACACGATCGCGGCCACGGCGGTCGCGGCGGCGAACCTGCGCCGGGGGTAGCCGATCAGGCCGCAGGTGAGCGTCACCGCGGTGCGCCCACCCGGGATGAACCGGCAGGCGACGATGATGCGCATGCCGAAGCGGTCCAGTGAGCGCCGGGCCCAGGCCCGCCGCTGGGCGCCCCGCTCCCCGGCGAACAGCCGCCGGTCCACGGCCGGCCCGAACCGCCTGCCGACCAGGTAGGCGGCGTTATCGCCCAGGAACGCACCGATAGCCGCCAGCAGCACCAGCAGCCCGATCCTGGGGTCTGTGCTGCCGGCGGTCACGGCCCCCAGCGCGATCACCACGGTCTCGCTCGGCAGCCACGGGAGGAGCACGTCAAGCGCGGGCAGCAGCACCGCGACGATGTAGGAGACCGGCGAGCCGATGTTCAGCGCGTACAGGCCGGTCACCGGCGGGCACCGCCGCTGCCTGACTCGCGGAATCTGGTCACTGAGCGCAGCAAAGCCGGCCGGGCTGCAGAGCGAATGTGATGTGTGTGGCGGCCGCGTGAAGCCCGAGGCAGCGACCTCAATTATCCATATTGATAATCTTCACATAAATGAGATAGTCTCTGGGCCGTGGTGAACTCCGCGGACCTGCTGCTGCACCCGGTTCGGCTGCGGATCGTGCAGGCGTTCCTGGGCGAGCGCCCGCTCACGACCACGCAGCTCGGCGCGGAGCTCTCCGACGTTCCGGCCGCCAGCCTGTACCGGCACGTGGCCCGCCTGGTCGGCGCGGGCGTGCTGGAGGTCGTGTCCGAGCACAAGGTGCGGGGTGCCGTGGAGCGGACCTACATGCTGCGGCTGCCCGCGGAGGCGGTCCAGCCGGACGACCTTGCCGCGATGAGCGCCGAGGATCACCGCCAGGCGTTCCTGGCCTTCACCGCCGGGCTGCTCGCCGACTTCGACCGCTACCTGGCCGGCGGCGACATCGATTTGTTCCGGGACAGCGTGAGCTACCGGATCGCGGGCCTGTGGCTGGACGACGCCGAGTACGCGCGCATGGCACGTGACCTGGAACGGGCGCTGCAGCGCCGGATGGCGAACGCCCCAGGGCAGGGGCGGCACCGCCGCATCATCGCGTTTGTGCTGCTGCCCGGCGACAAGGCCGCCTGACCGGCGCGGGAAGGCATGCTCGTGCACAGCGAGGACGTGAGCTTCGACAGCGGCGGAACCACGATCTCGGGGACCTTTACCGAGCCGGGCGGGCCGTCCGGCCCGGTGGCGGCCGCGCTGCTCATCGTCGGGTCCGGCCGGACCGACAGGAACTCGGACGCGCGGCTGTCCCTCGGCATGACCCTCCGCACGGGGGTAACCAAGGCGATCGCGGAGGCGCTCGCCGCGGCAGGCGTGTCGTCGCTGCGCTACGACAAGCGCGGCGTCGGTGCCAGCGGCGGCGACTACTACTCGGCCGGGATACCCCAGGACTTCACCGACGCGCGCGCCGCGCTCGGCTGGCTGTCCGCCCGGGCCGGCGGGCTGCCGCTGCTGGCCATCGGGCACAGCGAGGGGACCATTTACGCCGCGCGGCTCGCGGCCGACGGAGCCGTGGCCGGCGCCGTGCTGCTGTCCGCGCGTTCGAGGGGCACGTTGCCGGCGACCTGAGCCATCTGCTCCGGCCCGATCCCGGTCCGGTCGGCCCGCGCGGCTACCGGCGCGCGGTGCGCCAGCCGGTCAGCCCCGAGGTCCTCGAGCTGATCACGACGTGGGTGAGGAGCCACTGGGCCGCGCCGTGCCGGACCACACCGTAGCGGCCCGGCGGCGCGTTCAGG
>JASHOI010000688.1 GCA_030041195.1 Streptosporangiaceae bacterium
CTCATCGCCGCGCCCGGCCGTCCGCGCCACCCCCCGCCCCGCCCCCCGCCCCGCCCCCCGCGACCCCCCTCCCGGCTAGCAGCCACGGCCTCGTTGGGCACCATGATCACCGCCACTTCTCACGGGTTCGGTGACCGCAAAGTGGGTCATATCGGTCGTGATCATGAACGGAACCCGTGAAATGTTGCGATGATCAAGGTCTGGTCGGACGGGCGGGGGCGCGGAGGGGTGGTTGGCGGCGGGGCATGGACAGGAGGCGGAGGGCGCGCTCCTGCTCGAAGTCCAGGGCGCGGGCGGCGGGGGCCGGGATGCGGCCGATCCGCCGGCCGAGCTCGGCGACCTCGGCCCGGACCGGCGGCTCGGCCAGCACGCGCAGGCCGAAGGCCAGCGCGGCCGGGGAGATGTCGTAGCGCTGCTCGAGCGCGAGGGCCAGCGCGACCGCGTCCAGGTCGTCCTGGCCGAACTGCCGGTGCGCCGCGGTGGCCGGGCCCGTGGCTGCGGTGGCCGGGCCCGTGGTGGCCGCGGCCGGCCGCAGGCCGGGAAGCAGGCCCAGAGCGTCCCGGTACCGGAGCATTCGCGGGGAGGTGCCCAGGCGCCGCGCGGCCTCCGTGATGCGCATGCAGCCTAATCTAACAAAGTTCTGTCAGAAACAGCCCTTCTGGCGTGCGATCAAGCGCTGGTGTCCCGTAGCGTCGTGGTGTCATCCGAGGGGAAACCCAGCCTGGAGGAGCGCGCAATGTCCACTGAAGCCGTCCCGTTCAAGGTCGCCGACTTGTCGCTTGCCGAGTTCGGCCGCAAGGAGATCCGGCTCGCCGAGCACGAGATGCCGGGACTGATGGCGGTGCGCGGGGAGTTCGCGCGCTCCCAGCCGCTGCGCGGCGCCAGGATCACCGGGTCCCTGCACATGACCATCCAGACCGCGGTGCTGATCGAGACGCTGGTGGCGCTCGGCGCCCAGGTGCGGTGGGCGAGCTGCAACATCTTCTCCACCCAGGATCACGCGGCGGCGGCGGTCGCCGTGGGCCCGGACGGCACGCCGGAGGACCCGAAGGGCATCCCGGTGTTCGCCTGGAAGGGCGAGACGCTGGCGGAGTACTGGTGGTGCACCGAGCAGGCGCTCACCTGGCCGGGGCAGCCGGGACCGAACATGCTGCTCGACGACGGCGGGGACGCCACGCTGCTGGTGCACAAGGGCGCGGAGTTCGAGGCGGCGGGCGCGGTGGCCGAGCCCGCCGACGACGACCCCGAGGAATGGCAGGTGATACTCGCATCGCTGCGAGCTTCGCTGGCCGCCAACCCGCGCAAGTGGACCACGATGGCCGACGAGATCAAGGGCGTGACCGAGGAGACCACCACCGGGGTGCACCGGCTGTATGAGATGGCCAGGGCCGGCACGCTCAAGTTCCCGGCGATCAACGTCAATGACTCGGTGACCAAGTCGAAGTTCGACAACAAGTACGGCTGCCGGCACTCGCTGGTCGACGGGATCAACCGGGCCACCGACGTGCTCATCGGCGGCAAGGTGGCCGTGGTGTGCGGGTACGGCGACGTGGGCAAGGGCTGCACGGAGTCGCTGCGTGGCCAGGGCGCGCGGGTGATCGTCACCGAGATCGACCCGATCTGCGCGCTGCAGGCGGCCATGGACGGGTTCCAGGTCGCGCGGCTGGAAGACGTGGTGGCCACCGCGGACATCTTCGTCACCGCGACCGGCAACTACCAGATCATCACCGCCGAGCACATGAGCCAGATGAAGCACCAGGCGATCGTGGGAAACATCGGTCACTTCGACAACGAGATCGACATGGCCGGCCTGGCCCGCCTGCCTGGCGTGCGCCGGACCAACATCAAGCCGCAGGTGGACGAGTGGACCTTCCCGGACGGGCACTCGGTGATCATCCTGTCCGAAGGCAGGCTGCTGAACCTGGGCAACGCCACCGGGCACCCGAGCTTCGTGATGTCCAACAGCTTCACCAACCAGGTCATCGCCCAGATCGAGCTGTTCACCAGGGGCGAGGAGGAGTACCCGCTCGGCGTGCACGTGATCCCCAAGCACCTGGACGAGAAGGTGGCCCGGCTGCACCTGGACGCGCTCGGCGTGCGGCTGACCACGCTGACCAAGGAGCAGGCGAACTACATCGGCGTCCCGATCGATGGTCCCTACAAGTCGGACCACTACCGCTACTGAGCATGTCCGGCAGCAACCAGGCCGAGCTTCCCGATCCGGGCCAGGCCGCCGCCGGCCAGGCCCGGATCGGCTGGGCGGAGCGGGCCATGCCCGTGCTGGGCCTGATCCGGGACGTGTTCGAGCGGGAGCAGCCGTTCGCCGGGCTCCCCGTCGCGGCGTGCCTGCATGTCACGCCGGAAACCGCGGTGCTGGTGAACCTGCTTACGGCCGGAGGCGCTGAGCTGCACCTGGCCGCGTCCAACCCGCTGTCCACCCAGGACGACATCGCGGCGGCCCTGGCCGCTTCGGCGGCGGTCAAGGTGTACGCCAGATCGGGCGTGGACCGGCGCACCTACTACGAGCACATCCACCGGGCCCTGGACGCTGGGCCCGCCCTGGTCATCGACGACGGCTGCGACCTGGTGAACACGCTGCACACCGAGCGCCAGGAATTGCTCGCGGGAGTGCGCGGCGGCTGCGAGTCGACCACCACGGGTGTGGCCCGGCTGCGCCGGATGACGGCCGAGGGCACGCTCGCGTTCCCGATGGTTGCGGCAGACGACTCGCGTACCAGGCGCCGGTTCGACAACTTCCTCGGCACCGGGCAGTCGGTGATCGACGGGATCCTTCGCGCCACCAACACGCTGCTGGCCGGCCAGGTGGTCGTGGTGGCGGGCTTCGGGTCGTGCGGCAGCGGGATCGCGGCGCGGGCCAGCGGGCTCGGCGCCCAGGTCATCGTCACCGAGGTCGATCCTGACCGGGCCCTTGACGCGCTCATGCAGGGGTTCCGGGTGCTGCCGATGGCCGAGGCCGCGCCGCTCGGGCAGGTGTTCATCACCGCGACCGGCTCGCGTGACGTGATCGGACCCGGGCACATGGCGGCGATGCGCGACGGCGCGATCCTGGCGAACGCCGGCCACTTCGACGTCGAGATCGACGTGCGCGGGCTGGCCGAGCTTGCCGTCGCGGTCCATCCCTCCGTGCGCCCGCACGCCGACGAGTACCTGCTGGACGACGGCAGGCGGCTAATCCTGCTGGCCGAGGGCCGGGTGGTCAACCTCGTCGCCGCCGAGGGAAACCCGGCAGCGGTGATGGACCTGTCGTTCGCGGTGCAGGCGCTCGCCCTGGCCTGGCTTGGAAACGAGCAGGACCCCCTGGCGCCGGGGGTGCACGAGGTCCCTTCCGAGATCGACGCCCAGATCGCGGCGCTCGCGCTCGCGTCGCTGGGCACCGAGATCGACGCGCTCACGCCATCTCAGCAGGAGTACCTGGACTCCTGGCGGCAGGGCTCGTAGCCGCGCGGCCGGCCGGATTCGCCGGGGCTAGACGGGCGGGGCGAAGCCGCCATGCGCGGGCGGCTCGTGCCCTGCGGGCACCGTCGGCCCGGGCACAGCCGGGCCGCCAGGTACGCCGGAGCCGTCTTCTACGCCCGGGTCACCGGACACGCCCGGGCCGCCGGGTACGCCCGGGCCGCCGGGTACGCCCGGGTCACCGGACACGCCCGGGCCGCCGGGAACGCCCGGCACCGGGGCGGGCGGCCAGCCGGGGTACGGTCCGGCCGCGGTGGCCTGCATGGCCGTGAGCCGGGCCATTTCCCGGTGCCGCCGCACGGCGAGCACCGCCGACAGGAAGGCGGCGGGCGGGGTGCCCGGCGGCGGAGGCGGGGTGATCTGGGCGGCCACCGCCGCGGCGATCCGCTGCCCGAACTCGTCCCTGGCGGCCGGTGTCAGCTCGTAGAAGCGGCGAAGGTAGCTGCTCGCCTGCTCCGCGGTCTGGTCGCTCAGCCCGGACAGTTCGAGCGCCTGCGCCCAGCCAGCCAGCGGGGGCGGCACGACCGCGAGCGCCGGCGGAAGCCCTGGCCTGCGCGGCAGCCGCTCCTGGATCACGAACGTCCCGGCGAACAGGTCGCCGAGCCGCTTCCCCTTGGCGGACAGCAGTGAGCAGATCAGTGCGGGCGCACCGGTGAGGAACCAGATCTCCAGGAGCGCCGCGCTCGCCCGCCAGAAGGCCTGCCGGAACCGCACGGGGCCGCCGTCGTCGCTGACCACCCGCAGCCCCAGGGCCAGCTTTCCCAGCGATTTGCCGCGGCTCAGCGTCTCGAACGTGGTCGGGTAGACGACAAAGATCAGCACGAACGCCGCGATCCCGATCGCGGCCAGCGCTGCCGCGTTCAGGTGGCCGGCCGTCGAGGCGACGACCCCGAACACCACGGCGGCCATGACGAGCTGGACCGCCATGTCGATGATGATGGCGACCATGCGGCTGGGGAAGCGCGCACACGGGACGTCGAGGACCACGGCCTCGCCGGTGACCACCTCGGTCATGCCGTATCTCCCGCTCGCTTCCGGGTGCCCCCGCCCGCCACCGCTTCCCGCTTCACTGCCAAGGCTATCCAGTCTTGGGCAGTAATCTCCTGTCGTGGATGTGGACGCGTTCGTCGCCGCGCATCAGGCGGAGTGGGACCGGCTGGACCGTCTCGTCGCCCGCCGGCGCCACCTGTCCGGCGAGGAGGCCGACGAACTGGTCACGGCCTATCAGCGGGCCGCGACGCACCTATCCACTCTGCGCACCGCCGGGTACGACCCCGCGCTCGTCGCGCGGCTGTCGACGAGGGTGGCCAGGGCCCGCTCCGCCGTGACCGGCGCGCACACCCCGGCCTGGCACTCGGTCGGGCGGTTCGTCGCCGTGTCCTTTCCGCTCATGGCCTACCGGGTGCGCTGGTGGTGGCTGGCGACCGCGACGGGATCGCTGCTGGTCGCCTTCATCATCGGCCTGTGGATCGCGAAGTCGCCCGCGGTGCAGGCCAGCCTGCTGCCGCCGGCACAGGTCAGGCAGCTGGTGAACTCCGAGTTCCGCGGCTACTACTCGCAGTACCCGGCGGCCTCGTTCGCGGCGAAGGTGTGGCTCAACAACGCCGTTGTCGCGCTCGAGTCGCTGGTCTTCGGGATCCTGCTCTGCGTGCCCACGCTGGTGGTGCTGCTCGAGAACGCGGCCAACATCGGGGTGGACGGCGGCCTGATGGTCGCGCACGGCCGGGGTGTCGAGTTCTTCGCGCTGATCCTGCCGCACGGGATGCTCGAGCTGTCCGCGGTGTTCCTCGCCGCGGCGGCCGGGCTGCGGCTCGGCTGGCGGATCATCGATCCCGGGCCGCTGCCGCGGTCCCAGGCCCTGGCCGTGGCCGGCCGGGAGACGATCACGCTCGCGCTGGGCGCGATGGGGATGCTGCTGGTGTCCGGGGTTATCGAGGCCTTCGTCACCCCGTCGCCGTTGCCCACCTGGGCCCGGATCGGGATCGGGGCGATCGCCGAGGCGACCCTGCTGACCTACGTGATCGTGTTTGGCCGCCGCGCCGCCGCCGCCGGGCTGTCTGCCGACATCGAGGAGGCGCCCGACGTGGTCCCCGTGGCCGGCTGACGCGGCGGGGGATGGCTCAGAGCCGCCCGGCGGCCTTCAGGTTCAGGTACGCGTCGGCCAGGGCGGCGGGCAGCCGGTCCGGCGGGGCGTCCACGACCTCGACGCCGCGCCGGCGGAGCAGGGCGGAGATCCGGGCCCGCTCGGACCTGGCCCGCTCGCCCGCCGCGGCGTCGTAGACCGCGGCGGCGTTCCCCCGCGCGGCGGCCATCTCGTCCAGCCGCGGGTCGGCGACCGCGGCGAGGAGCAGCCGGTGCCTGGACGCCAGCGCCGGAATCCTGGGCAGCAGGCCCTCCTCGATCGCGGTCGGGTTCAGGTCCGTGAGCAGCACCACCAGGCAGCGCTGCCGGGCGGTCCCCAGCACGGCCGCGGCCATCAGGCCCGCGTCGGACTCGACCAGCTCGGCGTCGAGCACGGCCATCGCGTTCGTGATCGCGGAGAGGACCTCGGTGCGGCCCGCGCCGATCACCCGGGTCCGCACCTGCCGGTCGACCGCGATCATGTCGATCCGGTCACCGGCCCGCGACGCGAGCGCGGTCAGCAGCAGCGCGGCATCCATCGACGTGTCGAGGCGGGGCACCCCGGCCACCCGCCCGGCGGCCGTCCGGCCGGTGTCGAGCACGATCAGCACGCGCCGGTCCCGCTCGGGCCGCCAGGTCCGCACCATCACGTCGACCCGCCGCGCCGACGAGCGCCAGTCGATCGAGCGCACGTCGTCGCCGACCACGTACTCGCGGAGCGAGTCGAACTCGCTCCCCTGGCCGCGCAGCAGCGAGACGTGCTGGCCATCGAGCTGCCGCAGCCTGGCGAGCTTCTCCGGCAGGTGCCTGCGGCTGCCGAACGGCGGCAGCACCCGGACCGACCACGGCACCCGGTGACCGCCCTGCCGCCCGGCCAGCCGCAGCGGCCCCAGGGAGCGCACCGTCACCCTGTCCGCGTTGAAGTCGCCCCGGCGCCGCGGTGTCAGCGTCGTTGTCACGCTCATCGCACCGCCGCCCGGAACGCTAACCTCCGCCCGCCCTGGTTCCGCCCCGGCACTCGGCTGCCAGGCATCCCGCAAGGTGCCACGCAGCGCGCGGCCACTCGGGTTGGCGACGGTCAGCGTGACCTCGCCGGTGGTGCCGAGCCGGATCCTGGTGTCGCCGGACCGGGCCAGCCGCAGCGCGCGCACCGGCGCGGCAGCGACCAGGTCAAACCCGATCGCGGCCAGGATCAGCGCGTCGACGGCGAGCAGCGCCGCGACGGTGCGCAGCGCCAGCACGACGAGCACCGCGGCCGCCGCGGCAGCGGCCGCCCGCCCGGTCAGCACCATCGGGCTTGCCCGGCCGGCCCGGTGGCGTCGCGTTCCGGGATCTTCACCGGGGCACCGGGACGGAGGCGAGGACCGCCTCCAGGATGCCGTCCGCGGTGGTCCCGTCGAGCTCGGCCTCGGGCCTGAGCTGGACGCGGTGCCGGAACGTCGGCCGCGCGAGCGCCTTCACGTCGTCGGGCGTGACGTACTCCCGGCCGGACAGCCAGGCCCAGGCCCGGCTGGTCGCCAGCAGCGCGGTCGCGCCGCGCGGCGAGACGCCGAGCAGCAGCGACGGCGACTGCCTGGTCGCCCGGCACAGGTCCACGATGTAGCCGGTGATCTCGGGCGAGACGTGCACCTGGCCGACCGAGACCCTGGCAGCGGCCAGGTCGTCGGGGCCCGCGACCTGCTTGAGTCCGGCGGCGGCCAGGTCGCGGGGGTCGAATCCCGAGGCGTGCCTGGTCACGATCCCGATCTCCTGCTCCCGGTCCGGCACGGCGACGGTCAGCTTCAGCAGGAACCTGTCGAGCTGGGCCTCGGGCAGCGGGTAGGTGCCCTCGTACTCCACCGGGTTCTGGGTGGCGGCCACGCAGAACGGCTCGGGCAGCCGCCGCGGCGTGCCCTCGACCGAGACCTGGCGCTCCTCCATGGCCTCGAGCAGCGCGGCCTGCGTCTTCGGCGGCGTCCGGTTGATCTCGTCGGCCAGCAGCAGGTTCGTGAAGATCGGGCCGTCGCGGAACTCGAACCTGGCGGTCCTCGCGTCGTAGATCAGCGAGCCGGTCACGTCCCCCGGCATCAGGTCGGGCGTGAACTGCACCCGCTTGCTCTGCAGTCGCAGCGACGCGGCGAGCGCCCGGACCAGCAGCGTCTTGGCCACCCCGGGAACGCCTTCCAGCAGCACGTGCCCCTGGCACAGCAGCGCGATCAGCAGCCCGGTGACGACCGGGTCCTGCCCGACGACCGCCTTGCCGACCTCGGCGCGGACCGCGCCGAGCGCGGCCCGCGGGTCGGGCTGGCCGGACTGCCCGGGCGGCGGCCATGGCGCTGCCACGGGGAAACCTTCGGCCGCGCCCTCCGGGTTTCCAGCGGCCGCGAGGCCCGCTGGTGCCTGGTATTCGCCGTTCACCGCGTCCGTACCTCTCTCTCCAGCGCGTCGAGGTCGTCGGCGAGTGCGACGAGCGCGGCATCGTCGCGTGGCGCCGGCCCGAATAGCATTGCCTCGATCCGGGCCTGGCCGCTACCCGACCGGGCCGAAAATGCGGCCGCCACCTCGCCGGGCCGGGCGTCGGGCGCCAGGCCGAGCGCGGGCAGCGTCCTGGCCAGCATCGCGGCCCGCAGCGCGGCGGCGGCCCG
>JASHOI010000689.1 GCA_030041195.1 Streptosporangiaceae bacterium
CCGACGCTGACCGGCGCGGCCCCGGCGGGCCGCGCCGCTCCCGGCTGGATCGCGACGGCCTGGGCGCTGGCCAGCTGCGCCTCCGCAGGCTGGGCGCCGGCAGTCTGGGCGCCGGCCCGGGACGCGCTGGCCCCGGACATTCCGGTCACGTAGGAGAGGTAACCGGGGACCAGCGGCAGGCAGCACGGCGACAGGAACGTGACCGCCCCGGCCGCCGCCGCAACCGGCACGGCCAGGATGAGCGGCCCGGAACTGACCAGGCTGCCGATGCTCACGGTCCTCCCGTCGCGTGCCCGGCGCGCGAACGATGCGCGCCCAATGCGCCCAACCTACCTTCCCGGCCTGGTTGTGCGAGGGCACCACCCCAGCGGGCCGCCGTTTGGGCGGTCAGGCATTGACGCGCGCCGCCGGGCCGCACCACGATGATCGCTATGCGCAGCACACCGCCGTTCCGCGCCGACCATGTCGGCAGCCTGCTCCGCCCGCCGCAGGTGCACGCGGCGCGCGACGATTTCGCGGCCGGCCGCATCGACGCGGCCCAGCTCAGAGCCATCGAGGACGAGGCGATCTCCGCGGCCGTCGCGATGCAGGAGGGGCTCGGCCTGCAGTCGGCCACCGATGGCGAGTTCCGCCGCGCTACCTGGCACATGGACTTCATCTACCAGCTTGGCGGCATCAGCAAGGCCCCGGGCCACCTCGCGGTGAAGTTCCGCAACGCCGCGGGCACGATCGAGTGGACCCCGGCGGCGCTGCACGTGGGCGACAAGCTGCACCTGGACCACACGATCTTCGAGCCGGACTTCCGCTACCTGCAGTCGGTGGTCACCACCGCGACACCGAAGCTCACGATCCCGTCTCCGAACATGGTCCACTACCGGGGCGGCCCGGCGGCCATCGATCCCGCCGTGTACCCGGACGTCGAGGAGTTCTGGGCCGACCTGGCCGCGACCTACGCCGAGGAGGTGCGGCGGCTGGCCGGCCTTGGCTGCACCTACCTGCAGCTGGACGACACCAGCCTGGCCTACCTGAACGACCCGGCGCAGCGTGCCGAGATCGCCGGCCGCGGCGAGGACGCCGAGCACCTGCACCTGCGCTACATCCGGCAGGTCAACGCAGCGATCGCGTCCCGGCCGGACGGCATGGCGGTGACCACGCACCTGTGCCGGGGGAACTTCCGCTCGTCGTGGGCCGCCGAGGGCGGCTACGACTTCGTTGCCGAGGCATTGTTCGGCGACCTGGCCGTGGACGGGTTCTTCCTCGAGTACGACGACGAGCGGTCCGGCACCTTCGAGCCGCTGCGGTTCGTGCCCCCGGGCAAGATGGTGGTCCTTGGCCTGGTCACCACCAAGCGCGGGCAGCTTGAGAGCAAGGACACGCTCAAGCGGCGGCTCGACGAGGCGGCCAAGTACGTGCCGCTCGACCAGCTGTGCCTGTCGCCGCAGTGCGGATTCTCCTCCACGGTCGAAGGCAACGTGCTGACGCCCGAGGAGCAGGCCGCCAAGCTCCGGCTGATCGTGGAAACCGCGGCCGAGGTATGGGCCTGAGCCCCGAAAGGGGTTGCGGCCGCTGATATTTTTGTTGCGTGCTGACCATTCGGCCGACCACCGCAGGCCTCCGGCGCGTGACCGCCGGGTCGTACCGGGCCGGACCGGGGGTCGAGGTCATCGTTCCGGGCCACCGTGGGGTGGCCTGACCGGCGGTCGGCAGTAAACCGGCTCGCGCGCCACAGGCCGGCGTGGGCATCTTGCCTTAACGCTGAGCAACGCGGCTGATCCCGTCGTCATCGCCACTCTTCGGTCTTCGCAGCGCACTCGCATGCCCTCCAGACGTCGAGGAGACCGAGATGACCGGGAAAAGGAAAAACCGTGGCCGGATGCGCCCGAGGCTGGGCCGGCTGGCTGCGGACCTCACGCCGCTGCACGCCTCGCGCGACTTCCGGCTGGTGTTCGGCAGCCGCACGGTCACGCTGTTCGGCAGCCAGGCGACCGCGGTGGCGCTGCTCGTTCAGGCCCGGCAGCTCACCGGGTCGGCAGTCGCCGTGGGTCTGCTCGGCGTGGCCGAACTGGTGCCGCTGGTGATGTGTGGCCTGTACGGCGGCGCGCTCGCCGACCGGGTCGACCGCAGGCGCCTGATCCGGTGCTGCGAGGCCGGGCTGGCCTGCTGCGCGGCGCTGCTGGTGGTCAACGCCACGCTGCCGCATCCCCACGCATGGCCGCTGTACGTCCTGGCTGCGTCGACGATGGCGCTGGCCGCGCTGCAGCGGCCGTCGCTCGACGCCTCGGTTCCCCGGATCACCGGCCGGGACCAGCTCTCAGCGGCTTCGGCCTTGCTGTCGCTGTCGTCGAACGCGAGCTTCATCGCGGGCGCCACGCTGGGCGGCGTGCTGGCCGCCGCGCCCGGACCTCGGGCCGTCTACCTCCTGGACACCGTGAGCTTCGCGGTCTCGCTCGGGTTCCTGGGCCGGCTTGGCCCGATTCCTGCCCCGGCGGCCGCGGGCGGCGCGCACCACATCGGGCTGCGCAGCCTGCTCCCCGGCCTGGCGTACGCGCGCAGCCGTCCCGAGCTCGTCGGCTCCTACCTGGTCGACCTGGCGGCGATGACGCTCGCGTACCCGAACGCGCTGTTCCCGTTCATCGCGGCCGGCCTGCACGCCCCGTGGGCGGTGGGGCTGATGTTCGCGGCGCCGTCGGCCGGCGCGGCCGCCGGCGCC
>JASHOI010000082.1 GCA_030041195.1 Streptosporangiaceae bacterium
TGACCGCGCCACGCCCGCGGCCGACAGACTGGTCGTTGAGCGCCATTTTCGGGCAGCCTCGATACGCAGGCTTGATCTTGTATGTGGGCCTTCCATGATCCTGGTTGATCAATACCGCTATGCGGTACTCAGCCACCAAGATCATGGAATGCGGCTGCCACCGAGACCGGGCCGCTCGTCGTGTCTCCGATGGTCGCCGCCGAGGCCGATTACCTGCTCTGCACCCAGGGTGGTTCCTGATCTGATGCGTCGGCCCGCTGGACGGTCTGCCGCCCACGCGCGACGATCCCGGCTCGGCTGGCCTATGCGTGGACGGACGTGGCGCGCATCGCCATCACGCCGACGTGGGTCGGGATCCTGGACTTCGAGACCCGGTTCCCCAGCGCGCTCACGGCGTGATCGGGAAGTTCTGGTCGAAGACGTTCTCCGGATCGTAGCTGGCCTTCAGCTCGCGGAGCCGGGTCAGCGTCTGGCCGGGGAACGCGTCGTGCAGCCGCTGCGGGCGCTGGTCTGTCTCGAAGCTGAGGTAAAGGCCGTCGAGGTACTGCCGCAGTTCGTCCCAGTACGCGTGGAAACGTTCGGCGTCCCGGCCAACCGAGGAGACGTTGAAGTTCTGGTGCCGGTGCGCGTAGGCGGTGGCGTCCGGGTCCACGTCGTTGACCGCGCCGCCGACCGCGCGGACCGCGATCCACGGGGTCGCCCCGGTGCGCAGGCCGGCCGTGACAGCATCGTTCAGCTCCGGTGCCAGGTGCACGGCAAACCCGTTGCTGATCAGCGGATCGGCCTGACCGCCGTAGTGCATGGCGTCGTTTGGCGCCACGATCGCGGCGTACGGGGCGACCTGTGCCCGCTGGTCCAGCACGGGCGCGACCGACAGCAGCGGCGTCAGCGCCCCGACGGCGGCGTCGGTGTCGTCGTCGGCCCAAATCGTCACGGCCTGGGCGGCCGGGGGCGAGCCGCCCCGCCCGGCGAACAGGTACAGGAAGCTGGTCAGCTCCTGCGGCGCGGCCTCGACGAGCTTGCCCCAGCGGTCCAGCAGCGCGGCGGTGTCGGTGGCGTCGTAGAGCATCTGCGCGAAGACCACGTCGCCGACCGGATAGGCGTCCAGCTCCAGTGCGGTGACGATGCCGAGATTGCCGCCGGCGCCGCGCAGTGCCCAGAAGAGGTCCGGGTTCTCGCTGCCGTCGGCGCGGACGATCCGGCCGTCGGCCAGCACCAGTTCCGCGGCGGTGACGTGGTCGATCGTGAGGCCGAACTTGCGGGCCAGGAAGCCGATCCCGCCCGCTGTGGCCAGCCCGCCGACACCGACGTCACCGTAGTCGCCGCTGCTCATTGCCAGCCCGGATGGCGCGAGCGACTCGGCCACGTGACCCCAGCTGGCCCCGGGCCCGACCCGCAGGCGGGTGCCGGTCACGTCGACGCTGTCGAGCCTGGCGAGGTCGATGACGATCCCGCCGTCGTTGGTGGACCGGCCGCTGATGCCGTGGCCACGGGAACGGACCGCGAGCGGGACCTGCTGCCGCCGCGCGAACGCGAGCGCCTCGGCGACCTCCGCCGCGCTGCCCGGCCGCAGCACCAGTCCCGGGCTGCCCGAGCGCAGGTACGTGGAGCGCACCCTGGCGTAGGCCTTGTCCCCGGGTTCAACCGCGGTGGCCCTCAGCGCGGCCGGCACCGCGTCGTAGCCGATGCCGTCACGCCGCAGGGCCAGGGCTTTTGGGCTGCGGACCACCTCCCCGGTGCGCGTGCCGGCCGCCTCCCGCTCCCGGGCGACGGCCTCCCGGAGTGCCGGGGCTGCCTCTTCGCCCCAGGCCTGGATGGCTCCGGGGTCGTCGCTTGCCAGGATGAACGTTGACACGCCGTCACGGATGACGAACGGGAGCAGGTCGTCGGCCGTTGCCACGTCCGGCGTGATGTTCAGCATCCGGCGGATCTCGCGCGGATCCCGGCCGGCCGCGGCGGCGGCCTCGTCGATGATCGCGTTGCCGCGTTCCAGGTCTCCGGGCTTGAGATAGGCCAGGCTGGGCAGCCAGCCGTCGGCCTTCTCCCCGGCCAGGCGCAGCATCCGCGGCCCGAGTACGCCGAGCCAGATGGAGACGTTATGCGCGGGCTGCGGGCCGCGCTTGGCGCCGCGGATCCGGTACTGCGGGCCGTCGGTGAAGACGCCACCGCGCCGGCCGGCGTCCCAGGTGGCCCGGATGATGTCGATCGCCTCGCTCAGGCTGGCCACCGCCTCGGCGGGTGAGCGTCTTGGCCCGCCCATCGCCGCGATCGCGTCCCAGAAGGCGCCCGCGCCGAGTCCCAGCTCGAACCGGCCCCCGGACAATAGGTCCAGGCTGGCGGCCTGGCGTGCGAGCAGCACCGGCGGGCGCAACGGCAGGTTGATCACGTTTCCGGAGATCTTGATCCGCTCCGTGCTCGCCGCGACGTAGGACAGCAGGGTCCAGGTGTCCAGGAACGCGGGCTGGTAGGGATGGTCCTGGAAGGTCACCAGGTCCAGGCCCGCCCGCTCCGACAGCTTGGCAAGGGCGACGGGTGCCCGCGGCTCGGAGTTCTGCGGGGTGACGAAGGTGCCGAAGACGAGATCATGTCCGTAGTCAGCCATCGCTACTCTCCTGATATCGACTATCCTGGAACATAGTAACTTCTAGAATCGAAGCCAATATTCCTTCAGGAGCGTGCCGTGGCCGCTGAAGACGTCTCCGTCGAGCAGTGCGAGCCAGCGGCCGAGCACCTGGCCCGCGCGTTCGGGTTCCTGGGCAGGCGATGGACCGCGGTTATCCTCGGCCATCTGTCGCACGGGCCCGCCGGCTTCCGCGAACTGTCCCGCGGGATCGGCGGGATCAGCGACTCCGTGCTGTCCGAGCGGCTCGCCACCCTGGCCGCTGGCGGGCTGATCGCGCGCATGGTCCGTGACGGCCCCCCGGTGACCGTCACATACCAGCTGACCGACCGCGGCCGGGCCCTCATGCCCGCCCTTGACCTGATCGCCCGGTGGGCGCGCGACTTCCTGCCGCCGGAGAACTGCTAGCCGGGGTAGTGCCGGGGCGTGACCACCGCGGGCCGGCCGCCCTGCTCGAACACCCGCGTCATGCTCGACCCGATGATCAGCAGCGTGTTCATGTCGACGGCCGCCGCGCCGAGGCCGGCCAGCGTGATGATGCTCAGCTGCTCGCCCGGCCGGCCGACGCTGCGCCCGACCACGACCGGCGTGTCCGGCGCGCGGTGCCGCAGCACCAGGTCGCGAACCGCGCCGACCTGCCAGGTGCGGGTGCGGGACGCCGGGTTGTACAGGGCCAGCACCAGGTCGGCCGCTGCGGCCGCGGCCACCCGGTCGGCGATGACCTGCCACGGCTTCAGCCGGTCCGAGAGGCTGATCACGCAGTAGTCGTGGCCGAGCGGCGCACCGGCCCGGCTCGCCACCGCCTGCGCCGCCGTGACACCCGGCAGGATCTCGATGCCGACCTCCGCCCACCGTCCCGGGTCCGACGCGGCCTGCTCCAGCACCGCCGACGCCATCGCGAACACACCGGGGTCGCCGGACGAGATCACCGCGACCCGGCCACCCTTCGCCGCCAGGTCGAGCGCCAGCGCGGCCCGGTCGGCCTCGACGGTGTTCCCTGAGGCATGCCGGTGCTGCCCCGGCCGGGTCGGCACCCGGTCCAGGTAACCCCGGTAGCCCACCAGGTCGGTGGCCGCGGCGATCGCCGCCGCCGACTCGGGCGTGAGCCACGCCGGGTCGCCGGGGCCGAGCCCGACAACGGTCACGCCGGGCCGAAGCTGCGGGCGCTGGCCCCGCCCGGGCACCAGCGCCAGCGACATGTACGGCACCGCGGCGGGATCGACGCTGACGAGCGGCGCGACCCGCTCGGCGCCGGTTCCGGCCCGTTCGGCGTAGTAGGCCCGGTCGAGCAGGCCAGCGTCCGCGAGGGCCTCGCGCACCTTGCCGAAGGTGCGGCCGAGCTTGAGGATCGCCACCGCCTCCCCCTCGGCGCCGGCCAGCCGGGCGCGCAACAGTTCCGGGGGGAGGGTCCCGGGCAGCACGGTGAGCGACTCGTCGTGCTGGACCAGCGGCTCGCCGATCGCGGCAGCTGCGGCGGAAACCGACGAGACCCCGGGCACGATCTGTGAACCGAACCGATCGCGCAGGCGGACGTGGAGATGCTGGTAGGACCCGTAAAGGCCCGGATCCCCTTCGCACAGCACGACGACGGTCCTGCCTTCCTCAAGGTGTGCGGCGAGGCGCGCGGCGGCGTCGGTGTAGAAGTCGGCGAGCGCGCCCGCGTAACCGCCGGGGTGATCGGTTTCCTCGGTGGTCACCGGGTAGCGCAGCACCTCCTCGGCCTGCCCGGGGCGAAGGTAGGGAGCGGCGGCGGCGCGGGCGACGCTGTGGCCGTGCCGGGCGCAGTGGTAGGCGACGACGTCGGCCTCGGCTATCAGCCGGGCGGCCCGAACGGTCAGCAGCTCGGGGTCGCCGGGGCCCACCCCGATGCCGTACAGCCTGCCAGCTGCCATCGCGGTCACTCCGCCGCGCTCGCGAGCGCGTTCACGGCGGCCGACGCGATCGCGGATCCGCCGCGCCGGCCGTGCACGGTCAGGAACTCAAGGCCGTGTGGGTTGCCGGCCAGCGCGGCCTTGGACTCGGCGGCGCCGACGAACCCGACCGGAACGCCGATCACGGCCGCCGGCCGGGGTGCTCCCGCGGCCACGATCTCCAGCAGGTGAAACAGCGCGGTGGGCGCGTTGCCGACCGCGACCAGCGCGCCGTCCAGGCGGTCGCGCCAGAGCTCGACCGAGGCCGCCGTCCTGGTGGTGCCGAGCTGCCTGGCGAGCTCCGGAGTCCGCGGGTCGCGCAGCGTGCACAGCACCTCGTTGCCCGCGGGCAGCCGCGACCTGGTGACGCCCGCGGCCACCATCGACGAGTCGCACAGCACCGGTGCCCCGGCCTGGAGCGCGGCCTCGGCCTGCCCGGCGAACGCCGCCGACCACGCCATGTCGTCGGCTAGGTCGGTCATGCCGCAGGCGTGCATCATCCGCACCGCCACGCGCTCCAGGGTGGGCGGCAGGCCGGACAGATCGGCCTCGCGGCGGATGGTGGCGAAGGACTCGCGGTAGATCGCGGCGCCGTCGCGTTCATATCTCGTCTTCATGCCGGCCTCGCGCCGAGTACCGCGTCGTCGCCGAGCGTGAACCGGCCGTCGGGCGTGGCGATCACCGCGGTGGCGTCGGCGGGCAGGCCGCACCGGCGGGCGCAGCCCGCCCAGTGCACCGCGCCGAGCCCGGGAACCGGGGTCGCGATCGCGCGCACGTCCGCCAGCGCTTTGGCGCAGGTCGTCCCGGCGCACGCGGTGACCGAGGCGAGTTCGTGGCCGTCGCTGACGACGAGGCCGGCGTGACCAAGCCGCTGCAA
>JASHOI010000690.1 GCA_030041195.1 Streptosporangiaceae bacterium
CGCCGCCGGCGGCGTCACGTACGGGCTGGCGCAGATCGGCGGCACCGGCCACCTGGCCGCCCCCGGCGCGCTGATCCCGCTGTCCGCCGGGGTGGCGCTGTTCGCCGCGTTTGCCTGGTGGGAGCTGCGGTCCGGGCAGCCGCTCCTGGATGTCCGGCTCTACCGGAACCCGGTCTTCAGGGCCGCGTCGGTCACCACGCTCTGCTACGGGGCCGCGATCTTCGGCGGCATGATCCTGATGCCGCTCTACTACCAGATCGTCAGACACGCCGACGCCCTCGTCACCGGCCTGCTGCTCGCCCCGCAGGGCGTCGGCGCTGCGGTCGCCATGCGGCTCTCCGGACGCGCCACCGAGCGCTTCGGCGCGGGCCTGACCTCGCTGGCCGGAAGCGTGATCAGCATGCTGGGCACGCTGCCACTGGTCCTGATCGGGCCGGGTACCAGCTACGTCGCGATCAACGCCGCGATATGCGTGCGTGGCTTCGGGATCGGGTTGTCCGCCATGCCGGCCATGACCGCGGCGTTGCGCATCCTCGATCCGACTCAGGTAGCGGACGCCACCCCGCAGCTCAGCATGGTGCAGCGGATCGGGGGCTCCGTCGGCACGGCGGTCTTCGCGGTGGTGCTGCAGCAGGGCCTGAGCCGTGCAGCGGCAGCACCCGGGGCCGAGGCGGCGGCGTTCGGCACCGCGTTCTGGTGGGTGCTCGCGGTGACCGCCGCGGCGGCAGCGCCGACGATCCTGCTCGTGGTTGCCGAACGCCGCGGCCGCCGCCCGCCGGCCAAGCCGGTCAAGCCGGCCTCACCGGCCTGAGCCGGGTCAGGCCGGGCCGGTCACCACGGGCTCGTCCGGTGGTTTTTCGGGGACTCCGTGCGGGAGGAACAGCGCGAATACCGCCGGGCGTGGCCGCACCAGCACCACCTGGCCGCCGTCCGCGGCCGCGACCGTGCGGGCCAGCGAGAGCCCGAGCCCGGTTCCGCCGGGCGCCCCGCTGACGCTCCGCTCGAAGATTCGCGGCACCAACTCCGGGGGCACGCCCTTGCCCTCGTCTCTGACCTCGATCACGACCGACCGGGGCGTCTGCGACGTCCGGATCGTGACCGTGCCCGCTCCATGTACCAGCGCGTTGTCCAGCAGCGTCGCGATGACCTGCGCCGCGGTGCCCGGCGTGACGTAGGCGAACAGGCCCTTCTCCCCGATCACCTCGAGCTTCCGGCTCACCCGCCGGAACGCCGGGTCCCACTCCACGATCTGCTGCGCGACGATGTCGTCGACGCTGGCCAGCGTCGGTGCGCCGGACACCGACCGGCGGGCCCGGCCGAGCAGCTGGCCGACCACCTCGGCGAGCCGCTCGGTCTGGGCCAGGGCAGCCGCCCCCTCCTCGCGGACGACGTCGGGGTAATTCGCGGCCGCGACCATCTCTTCAAGCCGCATCGACAGCGCGGTCAGCGGGGTCCGCAGCTGGTGCGACGCGTCCACGGCGAAGTCGCGCTCCGCGGTCAGCAGGTCGTTGATCCGTTTCGCGGATCCGTCGAGCCCCTCGGCCATCCGGTCGAGCTCCTGCACCCCGTACCTGCGCCCGAGCGGGCGGGCATCGCCGGAGCCGAGCCGATCCGCGGCGGCCGCCAGTTCCCGCAGCGGCCGGCTGAGCCGCCGGGCCTGTAGCAGGGCGAGGCCCACCGCGACCGCGATGGCGCCCAGGGCCAGCCAGCCGATCATGAGCAGACCGCTGGTCACCTGGCCGGTGACGAACGAGTTGTCGGCCGCAACGGTGACCGTGAAGTCTTTAGTGCTGTCCTTGCCCGTGATCGTGTGGCGCGCCGGCGGCTTGACGCCCACCGTGAACTTGCCGACGCCTCGCTCGACGATCGTCACGTAGCGGTTGGTCAGTGACCTGCCGAAGTCGGTGGCGTCCGGCGGCAGCCCGGAGTCCAGCCGGTCCTGCAGGCCGGTTGCGAGCGTGGTGGCGTCGTGCCGCAGCTCCTGTGAGGCCTGGCCGGTCCGCAGCCGGCTCAGGTCGAACGCCAATGGCAAACCGAGCAGCACCACCGCCACCACGGCGACCACGAGCGTGGAGATAAGCAGGCGGCGCTGCACGGCTCAGCCCCCGCGCCCGCCAGCGGCTGCGGCGCGGCTCTCCGTGCCGACCCAACCGCGGGCCGCCATCGGTCTACCCATGGCGCGGCAGTCAGTCACCGCGCTCGAACCTGAAGCCGACACCCCGGACCGTGGTGATGTAACGCGGGCTGTGCGCGTCGTCCCCGAGCTTGCGGCGCAGCCAGGAAACGTGCATGTCCAGGGTCTTGGTTGAGCCCCACCACTTGCTGTCCCAGACCTGCCGCATGATCTGCTCCCGGGTCACCACCTTGCCCGCCTCGCTCACCAGCAGGGAGAGCAGGTCGAACTCCTTAGAGGTGAGATCGATCTCGGACTCGCCCAGCCACGCCCGGCGGGCGTCGGCGTCGACCCGGACCCCCTGCACGACCCGGCTTTCGGTGGCGCCGCGCCGCAGCAGGGCCCGGACCCTGGCGAGCAGCTCAGCAAGCCGGAACGGCTTCGTGACGTAGTCGTCGGCTCCGGCGTCTAGGCCGATCACCGTGTCCACCTCGTCCGCTCGCGCGGTCAGGATGAGCACAGGGATCGCGTGGCCCGCGGACCTAATCTGCCGGCAGACCTCTAGTCCGTCGAGCTTGGGCAGGCCGATATCAAGCAGGATCAGGTCGATCCCGCCGCCGCAGGCGGCCTCGATCGTGGCCGGCCCGTCGGCGGAAACGCCAACCTCGTAACCCTCGCGGCGCAGAGCGCGCGCCAGGGGTTCCGAGATGGAGGGGTCATCCTCGGCTAGCAAAACGCTGGTCATGTACTGATCGTATGGCGGCAGGCAACTATTTCCGTCGCTCCACGCGCAGGAACTGCCTAGATAGCATTCCGTAACGCTGCGGCAACCCGGCGCCAAAGACGCGATTCGGTGCCCTTACACCGGCGTGACGCCGTGGCGGCGCCGCGAGAATGACCGATCCTTGCCGCGCGCGACCGCGAACCGGCGGATCAGCTCCCCGCGCAGATCCTCGGGCTGCACGACGTCGTCGACCACCAGTTCCCCGGCCAGGCGGAGCACGTCGATGTCGGTGTCATAGGCCGCGCGGAGCCGCTCGGTCTCTTTCTCCCGGTCGGCCGGGTCGGCGATCGCGGCCAGCTTGTTGTAGTACACGGCGTTGACCGCGGCCTCGGCGCCCATCACCGCGATCTTGGCGGTCGGCAGCGCCAGCGTAGCGTCCGGCTCGAACCCGGGGCCCGCCATGGCGTACAGGCCCGCTCCGTAGGCCTTGCGGACCACCACGGAGATCTTGGGCACGGTGGCTTCGGCGACGGCGCTGATCATCTTGGCGCCGTGCCTGATGATGCCCTGCTTCTCTACCGCCGTGCCGACCATGAACCCGGGCACGTCGGCCAGAAACAGCAGCGGGACGTTGAACGCGTCGCACAGCTGGATGAAGCGCGTTGCCTTGTCCGCCGAGTCCACGAACAGCACGCCGCCCTTGAACATCGGGTTGTTCGCCACGACGCCGACGGCCTGTCCGTCGAGCCGAGCGAAGCCGACGATAAGCTCGCGGGCCCACAGCGCCTGGATCTCGAACAGCGAGTCCGCATCGACCAGGCCGCGCACGTACCTGCGCATGTCAAACGCCTGCCGTTCGCTCGCCGGGACCAGCGCGCGCAGGTCGGTCGGGACCGGCTCGGCAGCCGGCCCGCCGGGCGGCGCCTCCCGCCAGTTCTCGGGCAGGTAGGACAGGAACCGGCGAACCGCGCCGATCGCGTCATGCTCCGACTCGGCCAGGTGGTGGCCGCAGCCAGAGATCGTGCAGTGCATGCGCGCGCCGCCCATTTCCTCGAGCGTGGTCTGCTCCCTGACCACCATCTCGACCATCCGGGGGCTGCCCAGGTACATCGAGGCGTTCCCGTCCACCATCGCCACGTAGTCGCAGAACGCCGGGATGTAAGCACCGCCTGCGGCCGACGGGCCGAACAGCGCGCACACCTGCGGGATGGACCCGGAGGCGCGCACCTGGGTGTGGAAGATCTTGCCGGCCCCGCGGCGGCCGGGGAACATCTCGACCTGGTCGGTGATCCGCGCGCCCGCCGAGTCCACCAGGTAGATCATCGGGATGCCCAGCACATAGGCCTTCTCGATGATCCGGATGATCTTCTCGACCGTCCGCGCGCCCCACGAGCCCGCCTTGACGGTCGAGTCGTTCGCCATCAGCGCCACCGAGCGCCCATCCACGGCCGCGGTTCCGGTGATCACCCCGTCCGCCGGCAGGCCGTCGGCCAGGACGTTGGCGAACGCGCCGTCCTCCGTGAAGCTGCCGTCGTCGACGAGCAGCGCGATCCGGTCCCGCGCGAACAGCTTGCCCTGGGCGGCGGCCGACTCGTGATACTTGGGCGCGCCGCCCTTCTCGATCCGCGCCCTGACCTCGGCGAGCTCGGGGTGGCCGACCTCGCCGTCTGCGGCGGCGGCGGCCGCGTCCTTCAGTTCTTCACTCACGCTCGCGAGCGTACTGTGTCGAATTGAGCCTCCGGCTCACACGGCATCTGCCTGGCCGATGCGCTGGTCCAGTTCGCGGGCCAGGGAACGGTACGCCGCCACCTGCTCCGGCACGGCGCCGGTGATCATGACCGGCAGACCCTGATCCGCGTCCCTCGCCGCCCTGGCACTGAACGGCACGCTGGCCAGCCGAGGGATCAGGCTCCAGACGCTCTCCTCCGCGGGCGCCGGCGGGAACAGCTCGGTGGTCTCCCCGCAGCTCGGGCAGATCTGGCCGCTCATGTTCTCGACGCCGCCGACGCTGACCGCGCGGTGCCGCCCCAGGTCGGCGATCAGCCGGCGCACGTCCTGATGGGCGATCACCTGCGGGGTGACCACTATCAGCACGTACACCGGCCGCGAGCCCAGCCCGAAGACGAACTGCTGGATATCGGCGGTGCCCGGTGGAAGGTCCACGAGCAGGCAGTCGACGTCCGCCCAGGCCGCGCCGGCGATCAGCCGGTGGACCAGCAGCTGGGCGATGCCCGCCTGGACGCCGAGGCCCTGCCTCTCGCCGAGCAGGAACCCGGCCGACGCCAACTGGATGCCATGCCGTTCGATGACCTCGAGGCGGGAGCCTTTCAGCCCCCTGGCGGCCGAGAGGGTCACGCTCGACGCGTCCCGCTTCCGTCGCAGGCCCAGCATCCGCGGCACGTCCGGGCCGTACAGATCGGCATCGACGAGGCCGACTTTGCGGCCGCTCGCGCGCAGCGCCAGCGCCAGGTTCACCGCGACCGTGGATTTGCCGACGCCGCCCTTACCGCTGGCGACCGCGATGATCGGAGCCTGGCCGACTTCGGCCCGCGCGGCTTGGGGGTGAGCCACGCCCGCGAGCGTACCGGAGCGCCGGGCGCGGGCCCACCGGCACACGCCACCGGGCGGCATAATCGCTCAGCGCGGCAACTCCCGAAGCTCGTCGGGGGATTGGTGATCGGAGCCGGGAGCGTCAGGCGGGCCCGTGGCCCGCTCATAAGAAGATGTAGGAGGATCAGCGGCGGCATATGCACGCGAGCCTCCTAGATCTTTAGCGCGGCGGGCCGAGCCGCGGCGGGCCGGGCGGCGGCGGGCCGGGCGGCGGCGGGAAGTACCGCTATGCCGGAATTGTTCGGGTTCGCGGGCCGGCCCGGAGCACCTGGGACGGGAGACGGCGCCCGATGATCCGCTCCGCGTCGGCGGCGGCGTCGATCATCGCGTCCAGGTCGATCCCGGTCGCCACGCCCATGTCCTCGACCATGTGCACGAGTTCCTCGGTGGCGATGTTGCCGGTGGCGCCCGGCGCGTACGGGCACCCGCCGAGCCCGCCGACCGACGCGTCAAAATCACTGACCCCAAGTTCCAGAGCAGCCAGGACGTTCGCCAAACCGGTCCCGCGGGTGTTGTGGAAGTGCAGGTTCAGCGGCACCCCGGGATGGGCCGAGCGGAACGCGCCGACGAGCGCACGGACCCGGCCCGGCGTGGCCATCCCGGTCGTGTCACCGAACGAGAT
>JASHOI010000691.1 GCA_030041195.1 Streptosporangiaceae bacterium
GCGGCGGCCGGCACGGCCAAGGCGGCGGACGACGGGTGGGCCCTCGCCGACGAACTGGCGGCGAGCGGCGGTGACGTCCCGGCGGCGCTGGACGCGTGGCAGCGGCGGCAGCTCAGCGTGGGCCGGGAGCTGCTCGCCCGAACCAGGGAGATCGGCGACAGCTCGCAGTTCACCGGCACGTTCCGGCCCGGCGACCCGAAACTGATCTTCGGGCTGCACGGCCCAGGCCGGTGAGCAGGCGCGGACGGAAACCCGCCATCCGGCCCAGGGCAGGCGCTAGTCGCCGGACGGCTTCAGCACCTCGGCCGCGGCTTCCAGCGCGTCGAGGTGCTCGTCGACCGTGTGCAGGCCGGCGCCCATGGTGTTCACCGACACATGGCTGGCGCCCGCGTCGCGCCAGCTCGCGGCGTGCTCCGCGAGCTGTTCGGGGCTGCCGCGCCAGCTCACCCGGCCCTCCATCCCGAGGCGCGCCGGGTCCCGGCCAGCTTCGACCGCGGCCTGCTCCACCACCCGCCGCGCCTCGTCGAGCTCCGGGCCCGGCCGGACCTGCGGGAACCAGCCGTCGGCGAGCCGCCCGGCCCGCCGGTAGGCCCGCTCCGACTGGGCACCGAACCACACCGGGATCGGCTGCTGCACCGGCAGCGGCGCCAGCCCGGCGCCGGTCACCCGGTCGAAGCTGCCCTGGAAAGTGACCGAGCGCTCCGTCCACAGCCGCCGGAGCAGGTCCACCTGCTCCTCGACGCGCCGGCCGCGGGTGGTGAAGTCCTGGCCGAGCGCCTCGTACTCGACCGCGTTCCAGCCCAGGCCGATTCCGAGCCGGAACCGGCCGCGGGTGAGCAGGTCCACCTCGGCAGCCTGCTTGGCGACCAGCGCGGTCTGCCGCTGCGGCAGGATGATGATGCCGGTGACCAGCTCCAGCTCGGTGATCCCGGCCAGGTAGCCGAACAGCACGAACGGCTCGTGGAACGTGGTCGTCACGTCGTAGGGGCCCTGCCAGCCGACGTGCACGGCCGGGTCGGCGCCCACCACGTGGTCGTAGGCCAGCACGTGGCGGTATCCGAGGTCCTCGACCCGGAGCGCGTAGGCGCGCACCGCGCCCACGTCGCCGCCGATCTCGGTCTGCGGGAATACCACACCGATGCGCATGTTGCTACCTCCTGCTGCCTGGCAACGCGTACCCCCAACTCCTACCTCACCGCTGGGCAACGCAACCTGAATACGTACAGCGCAAGGGAGGCCGGCCCATGAGCCTGAGGCGCGGGTTTGCGTTCTGGCTGATGGGCGGGCTGCTGGGGAGCCTCATGCTCGCGGCGGGCGCGCCGTCACCGCTGTACGGGGTGTACCAGGCGACCTGGCACTTCTCGGCCGTCACCCTGACGTCGGTGTTCGCGGTCTACGCCGTGGCACTGCTCGCCGCGTTCCTGGTCGCCGGCCGGCTGTCCGATCACCTCGGCCGCAAGCCGGTCATTGTCGCGGCGCTGCTCATCGAGGCCGCGGCGATGGCCTGCTTCGCCGCGGCGGACTCGACCGGCTGGCTGTACGCGGCACGGGTGGTGCAGGGGGTCGCGACGGGCATGGCGACCGGCGCGATCAGCGCGGCGCTGGTCGACCTGGCTCCGCGGCGGAACCCACAGCTCGCGCCGCTGGTCAACAGCGCGGCTCCGACGATGGGCCTGGCGGTGGGTGCGCTCGGGTCGAGCCTGCTGGTGCAGTACGGGCCGGCACCGATGCGCCTGGTGTACTGGCTGCTGCTGGCCGCGTTCGCGGCGGGGATCGCGGGCACGCTCGGCATTGCCGAGCCCGGGCAGCGCCGCCCCGGCGCACTGGCGTCGCTGCGGCCGCAGGTGGGGGTGCCCCGCGCCGCACGGCGGGCGTTCGCGGCGGGCGTACCGGCGCTTGCGGCCGGCTGGGCGCTGGGCGGGCTGTACCTCGCGCTGGGGCCGTCGCTCGCCGCGGAGCTGGTGCACTCGGCGAACCCGGTGGCCGGCGGGGCGGTGATCTTCCTGCTGACCGGGGTGGGAGCGGTCACCTCGATCGTCTGCCGCGGGTGGAACCCGCCGACCGCGATGGGCGTGGGCTGTGTGCTGCTCGCCGTGGGGGTCGGCGGCACGGTGGCGGCCATCGCGGCCGGCAGCGCGGCGGGGTTCTTCGTGGGTACCGCGTTTGCCGGGACCGGCTTCGGCCTGGCGTTCCTCGGCGTGTTCCGCACGCTCGTCGCGCTGGCCCCGCCGGCCGGCCGGGCCGGGCTGATCACCGCGATCTACATCGTCTCCTACCTGGCGTTCAGCCTGCCGGTAATCGCCGCCGGGATCGCGGCGAGCCACGTGGGCCTGCGGGACACCGCCGAGGTCTACGGCCTGGCGGTCGCGGCGCTGGACCTGCTCGCCGCGGCCGGCCTGGCCATCGGCATCCGCCGCGCCCGGGCCACGCAGGCCGCCGAGGCCGCGCATGACCGCGCGGCGGCCGGGGCGCAAACGCTGTTGCCGCCCGGCATGTGCTGCCCGCCGATTGACCCCCGCGAGGCCGCGGTGACCCCGGCACCTAGCGCTACCACGGGTCTGAGTACTTAGCATGGGGAGCATGGGCAGGGCAGGCCGCACGCTTCAGAACCTGGCGGGATACGTATGTCGGTGACCACACCGGACGAGGCGCCACGCACGGCGATCATTACCGTTGACGACGATCCGGGCGTTTCCCGTGCGGTCGCCCGTGACCTGCGGCGCCGCTACGGCGAGCAGCACCGGATCGTGCGGGCCGAGTCCGGAGACTCGGCCCTGGACGCGCTGCGGCAGATGAAGCTGCGCGGCGACCAGGTCGCGGTGATCCTCGCCGACTACCGGATGCCGCAGATGAACGGGATCGAGTTCCTCGAGCGGGCCATGGACATCTATCCCGGGGCAAAACGGGTGCTGCTGACCGCCTACGCCGACACCGACGCCGCGATCAACGCTATCAACGTGGTCGACCTGGACCACTATCTGCTCAAGCCGTGGGACCCGCCGGAGGAGAAGCTCTACCCGGTGGTCGACGGGTTGCTTGAGGCGTGGCTGGCGTCGGATCACCGGCGGGTGCCCGAGACCAAGGTTGTGGGCCACAAGTGGTCGGCCCGGTCGTCGGAAGTCCGTGAGTTCCTGGCCCGGAACCAGGTGCCATACCGGTGGTACGCCTCGGACGAGCCGGAGGGCCAGCGGCTGCTCGAGGCGGCGCAGGCCGACGGGCACAGGCTGCCGGTGGTGATCACGCCAGACGGCGAGGCGCTGGTGGAGCCGGAGGACTCCGAGCTGGCCAGCCGGGTTGGGCTGGCCACCACGCCGTCCAAGGACTTCTACGACCTGATCGTGATCGGCGGCGGCCCGGCCGGCCTGGGCGCCGCGGTGTACGGCGCGTCCGAGGGGCTGCGGACCGTGCTGGTCGAGCGCACCGCGACCGGCGGCCAGGCGGGCCAGAGCTCACGGATCGAGAACTACCTCGGCTTCCCGGATGGGGTGTCCGGGGCCCAGCTGACCAGCCGGGCGCGGCGGCAGGCCGCCAAATTCGGCGCCGAGGTGCTCACCACGCGCGATGTGATCGGCCTCGAGGTCAACGGCTCGGCGCGCAGCGTCCGGTTCGCCGACGGCACCGGCATCGACGCGCACACGGTGATCCTGGCGACCGGCGTCTCGTACCGCCGCCTGGCCGCGCCCGGCATGGACGAGATGACCGGGCGCGGCGTCTATTACGGCTCCGCGCTGACCGAGGCCGCCGCGTGCTCCGGGCAGGACGTGTTCATCGTCGGCGGCGCGAACTCCGCCGGGCAGGCCGCCGTGTACCTGTCCCGGAGTGCCAAATCGGTGACGATCCTGGTGCGCGGGCCGTCGCTGGAACGGTCCATGTCCTACTACCTGGTCCAGCAGATAAGGAACATCCCGACGATCTCGGTCCGCACCTGCACCGAGGTGATCGGGGCCGAGGGCACCGATCACCTGGAGCGGCTGACGCTCCGGGACACCTCGACCGGCGAGACCGAGACCGTCGGCGCGCAGTGGCTGTTCCTGTTCATCGGCGCCGCCCCGCTGACCGACTGGCTGGAGGGCGTGGTGGAGCGCGACCCCAACGGCTTCGTGGTCGCCGGCCCGGACCTGTCCGTCGAGGGGCAGCAGCCGAGGGGGTGGGCCCTGGACCGGGCCCCCTATCACCTGGAGACGAGCGTCCCCGGGGTGTTCGTGGCCGGCGACGCACGCGCGGAGTCGGCCAAGCGCGTCGCATCGGCGGTCGGCGAGGGCGCCATGGCCGTCATGCTCGTGCACCGCTATTTGGAGAAACTGTGACCGAGCAAACCCAGCAGGCCCCGGCGTGCAGCGCCCAGGGCGAGCAGATGACGTGCAGCCCCGAGGAACTGCGCACGCTGTTCCTTTTCGAGAAGCTGACCGACGAGCAGCTGGCCTGGCTGTGCAGTCACGGCCATGTCGAGCTCATCGAGCCGGGGCTGGTCTACGCCGAGGGCGACCCCGCAACGTGCTTCTACGTGCTGATCGAGGGCGAGGTCGTGATGTACCGCCGGGTCGGCGGGGACGATATCGAGGTGAACCGGACGTCCGGCCGCGGCACGTACTCGGGGGCGTTCAACGCGTACATCGAGCAGCTCCCCCACGTCTACAACAACTCGGTCCGGGTGCCGGTGCCGTCCAAGTTCTTCGTGCTGGACGCCAGCGACTTCGCGAAGCTGATGCACCAGTGGTTCCCGATGGCCGTGCACCTGCTCGAGGGGCTGTTCTTCGGGCAGCGCAGGACGCAGGACGCGATCGGCCAGCGGGAGCGGCTGCTGGCTCTCGGCTCGCTGTCGGCCGGCCTGACCCACGAGCTCAACAACCCGGCCGCCGCCGCGGTGCGGGCCACCGCCGCGCTGCGTGAGCGGGTCGCCGGGATGCGGCACAAGCTGGGCATGATCGCGGTCGGCAAGTTCACCCCGGAGACCATGCAGACCCTGATCCAGCTCCAGGAGCGCGCGGTCGAGCTCGTCGCGAAGGCGCCAACGCTGACCCCGCTGGAGGCGTCCGACCGCGAGGACGCGATCACCGACTGGTTCGACGACCACAACGTCGCGGGCGGCTGGGACCTGGCCCCGATCTTTGTCCAGGCCGGTCTCGACGTCCCGTGGCTCGACCACGTCGCGGCGACCGTGGACGAGGCCACGCTGGACAGCGCGCTGCGCTGGCTCGGCTACACGGTCGAGACCGAGTTGCTGATGAACGAGATCGAGGACTCCACGACCCGGATCTCGACCCTCGTCGGAGCGGCCAAGCAGTACTCGCAGCTCGACCGGGCCCCGCACCAGGACGTGAACGTGCACGAACTCCTCGACAGCACGCTGATGATGCTCGGGGGCAAGATCCCTCCGGGGATCACGGTGATCAAGGACTACGACGAGTCACTGCCCCCGATCCCGGCCTACGCCGGCGAGCTCAACCAGGTATGGACGAACCTGATCGACAACGCGGTGTCGGCGATGAAGGGAACCGGCACGCTCACCGTGCGCACCAGCCTGGACCGGGACCGGAACCAGGCGGTCATCGAGTTCGGCGACACCGGCCCCGGTGTGCCAGCGGAGATCCGCAACCGGATCTTCGAGCCGTTCTTCACCACCAAGCCGGTGGGCGAGGGCACCGGGCTCGGGCTCGACATCTCCTGGCGGATCGTGGTCAACAAGCACCACGGGGATCTGCAGGTGGAGTCCGTTCCCGGTGACACCCGGTTCCGGGTCCGACTCCCGCTGACCGCCACCGAGCCCGATATCGGGCCGGAACGCGACGCCGCCCTCCAGACTGGCTCCGCAACGCCACCCAACAACGAGGAGGCCAGATGACCGAGGTGCCCGGAATCGACCCCGCCGTCCCGCCGAGCGGGACCGGCTGCGTGGAATGCGAGACGGCCGGTGGGTGGTGGCTGCACCTGCGCCGGTGCGCGCAATGCGGGCACATCGGGTGCTGCGACACCTCGCCCTCGCAGCACGCGAGCGCGCACGCGAAGGCCACCGGCCATCCATTTATCCGCAGCTTCGAGCCCGGCGAGACGTGGTTTTACAGCTACCAGACCGATGAGGCCTACGACGGTCCCGACCTCACCCCGCCCGAGCACCACCCGCTTGACCAGCCGGTGCCCGGGCCAGCCGGCCGTGTCCCCTCCGGCTGGCAGCGCATGCTGAACTAACGCCACGTGTCGCCCCATCCGGCCACCCCCACAACCCCCCGCCAGGCCAGGAAGCCAGGAAGCCACTTTTACTCCGGTTGAGTCATCTCCAGGGGTGATATGCACTAAATGTCCACACCGTTCGGAGTAAAAGACGCGGCGGGCCCGGGTGACGCGGAGGCCGGGGTGAGGCGGGCGGTGCGGATCGCCAACTGCTCCGGGTTTTATGGGGACCGGGCCGCGGCGGCGCGGGAGATGGTCGAGGGCGGGCCGATCGACGTGCTCACCGGCGACTACCTGGCCGAGCTCACGATGCTGATCTTGTGGAAAGCCAGGCAGAAGGATCCCTCCGGGGGTTATGCCCGGACCTTTCTCGGCCAGTTCGAGCAGGTCATCGGCTCCTGCCTGGAGCGTGGCATCGCGATCGTCGTCAACGCGGGCGGCCTGAACCCGGCCGGGCTGGCCGGCCGGCTGCGGGACATCGCCGCGCGGCTCGGCCTGGCACCGAAGATCGCCCACGTGGAAGGCGACGACCTGCTGGGCCGGCTCGGCGAGCTCACCGAGGCGGGCCACGCACTGGCCCACGCCGACACCGGCGAGCCGCTGGCCAAGGCCGGTGTCACGCCGGTCACCGCGAACGCCTACCTCGGCGGCTGGGGGATCGCGGCCGCGCTGCGCGCCGGGGCTGACGTCGTGGTCTGCCCGCGGGTCACCGATGCCTCGCTGGTCGTCGGCCCCGCCGCGGCCTGGCACGGCTGGGGCCCCGACGACCTGGACGCGCTCGCCGGAGCCGTGGTGGCCGGGCACGTGATCGAGTGCGGCCCGCAGGCCACCGGCGGCAACTACCCGTTCCCCGACGAGCTGCCCGATCTGCGCTATCCGGGGTTCCCGATCGCCGAGGTGGCCGCCGACGGCAGCAGTGTGATCACCAAGCACCCGGGCACCGGCGGCGTGGTGTCGGCGGGCACGGTCACCGCCCAGCTGCTGTACGAGATCGCCGAGCCCGCGTACGCGAACCCCGATGTCGTCGCGCACTTCGACACGATGCGGCTGGACGCCGACGGGCCCGACCGGGTGCGGATCAGCGGCACCCGCGGCAGCCCGCCGCCGTCCGACCTCAAGGTCGCGCTGAACTACCTCGGCGGCTACCGCAACACGATGACGATGGTGCTGACCGGCCTGGACATCGAGGAAAAGGCGGCCAGGGCGGAGGCGATGCTGTTCGACCTGCTCGGCGGCAAGCAGCGGTTCGGCGAGGCCGACGTGCGGCTGATCCGCACCGACCGGCCCGACGCGCCAACCAGCGAGCAGGCCACCGCGCAGTTGCGGATCACGGTCGCCGACCCGGACCCGGCCAAGGTCGGCCGGTCGTTCTCGGGCGCCGCGATCGAGCTGGCGCTGGCCTCATACGCCGGGTTCCACACCACGACGCCGCCGACGCCGGAAACCGGGTACGGCGTGTACTGGCCGACGTTCGTGCCGGCCACCGTGGTTGAGCACGTGGTCGTGCTGCCGGACGGCAGCCGCCGGGTGATCCCGCCGCCGGCCGGCCGCGCCGCTGCCGCGGCGGGCGAGCCGCCACCGGACCGGGCGCCGGCCGGGCCGGCCGCGCCCGCCGGGCCGGCCCGGCGGGCCCCGCTGGGGCTGATCTGCGGTGCACGGTCCGGGGACAAGGGCGGCAACGCGAACGTCGGCCTGTGGGCCAGACGCCCGGAAGCGTACGGCTGGCTGCGCGATTACCTCGACGTCGCGCGGCTGCGTGAGCTGCTGCCCGAGGCCGCCGGACTGGAGGTGCGCCGGTACGAGCTGCCGAACCTGTGCGCGCTGAACTTCGTCGTGGTCGGCCTGCTTGGCCTCGGCGTGGCCGCCTCGACCCGGCCGGACCCGCAGGCCAAGGGCCTCGGCGAGTACCTGCGATCGCGGTACGCCGACATCCCGGCCGACCTGCTGACCGGCGCTTAGCCCGTGCCCGCCGGGGGCGGGACCGGAGCCGTGTCCAGGTCGTTCGCCTCTTGCTGGCCCTGCTTGCTGGCCTGACCTTCCGCGCTCACCTGGCCCATCCGCAGTTGCCCAAGCACCTGATCGATCTGCCCGTTGAGTTCGCCCGGCAAATGCGGGCGGGCGTGCTCGTGCGCCACCGCCGTCACGTCGATCAGCAACCGGGCGTCTCGCCGACCCAGCTTCACGCGCGCGGCCTCGAGCAGGCTGAACAAGAAATCCCGCAGAACCTGATCGACCGGAAACGAGCGCAGCCGCCGCGCATATTCGCGGGCTTCCTCCGCAGACGGGTCGTCTGCCTGCCCGGCGCCACCCGGCCCAGCAGTGCCCATGACAGCTCACCTCGCACCTCAGCCAGCGACTGGGCGGCATGCTACATGCCTGCGGCGTAGTTACCACAGCCGCCGTCACGGATTCTGTGACCTGGCTGTCACCCCTCCGGCCTGGCATCCTCGACGGGGAGGACTCGCGCCGACCTCGGTGCGGCTCGGTGCCGCAGGACGGTACCTTGACCCCCATGAAGGCTCTCGACATCGACGGCGCCTGGCTGTTCACCCCGCAGGTCCACGGGGACCGGCGGGGCAGCTTCTTTGAGTGGTTCCGGGAGGCCGAGTTCCGCGCGGACGCCGGGCACCGCATGGACCTGGCCCAGGCCAACTGCTCGGTGTCCCGGCGCGGGGTCGTGCGCGGCATTCACTTCTCCGACGTCCCGCCGGGCCAGGCGAAGTACGTCACGTGCGCCAGCGGCGCGATCATCGACGTCGTCGTCGACCTGAGGGTCGGCTCGCCCGGCTTCGGCCGCTGGCAGGCGGAGCGGCTCGACGACGAGAACCGGCACGCGCTCTACATCGGCGAGGGGCTCGGCCACGCGTTCGTCGCGCTGAGCGACCAGGCCACGGTGCTGTACCTGTGCTCCACCCCGTACGCGCCGTCCCGTGAGCACGGCGTGCACCCCCTTGATCCCGCGATCGGGATCGCCTGGCCGACCGACATGGACAGGGTGCTGTCCGACAAGGACGCCGCTGCCCCCTCGCTGGCGCACGCGCGGGCGGCGGGCCTGCTTCCCGACTACGGCGAGTGCCAGGCCTACCTCGCGAAGCTGCGCGCCGGCGACTGACGGCTCCGCCGAACAGTGTGAAGGGTCCCCCGCTGTTGAAACAGCAACAGCAAACTTCCCACCATCAAGATCATTTCGGCTCGAGGCGCGGCCGGTGAGCACGGCTCGGGGCGCAGCCGGGCACCGAGCTCAGGCGGCTAGCAGGGGGAAGGCGCGCCGGAGCGAGAGGCGCCAGTCCCCGATGGGCCGAAGGCCGGCGGCGGCCCAGGCGTCGTGGCCGAGCACGCTGTAAGCCGGGCGCGGAGCCGGGCGGGGGAACGCGCTGCTGGGAACCGGGTGCACCCGGTCCGGGTCGGCTCCGAGCAGCAGGAACACCTCGCGGGCCAGGTCGAACCAGGTCGCCTCGCCCGAGCTTGTCGCGTGGTAGACGCCGGGCGGCGCCGGTGACCCGGCCAGCGCGATCACCTGCCGCGCGACGTCGGCCGTCCAGGTGGGCTGGCCGCGCTGGTCGGCGACGACGTCCACGCCGGGCCGGTCACGCTCCAGCCTGATCATCGTGCGCACGAAGTTGGGCCCGTGCGCCCCGTAGAGCCAGGCCGTCCGCACCACGTAGCCGGCCCGCGGCAGCAGCGCGCGCACGGCCTGCTCCCCGGCCAGCTTGGTGCGCCCGTACGCGGTCCGCGGCCCGGGCGCGTCGTGCTCCGCATGCGGCACCGCCGCGTCCCCGCCGAACACGTAGTCGGTGGACAGGTGCACCAGGCGGCACCCGGGCGCGGCGCTTCCCGCAGCGATCGCCGCCGCCACCCGGGCCGCGCCGGTTCCGTTGACGGCGAGCGCCTCGTCCTCGTGCGCCTCGGCGTCGTCAACGGCGGTCCATGCGGCGCAGTTCACCACCACATCGGGCCGGCGGTCGGTCATCGCGGCGGCGACGGCCGTTTCGTCGGTGACGTCGAGTTCCTTGCGGGACAGCCCGAGCACATCCTCGCCGCAGCCGGCGAGGGCGGCGACGAGATCGCACCCGAGCATCCCGTGCGATCCCGTGACCAGCCACCGGGTCATGTCGCGCGCTGCTTCAGCGGCTCCCACCAGGAGCGGTTGCCGGCGTACCAGTC
>JASHOI010000083.1 GCA_030041195.1 Streptosporangiaceae bacterium
CCGTTCTGGACCTACTTCGCCAGGCGCCAGATGTGGGACCCCAGCGCGCTCACCGAAGACGACATCGACGAGATGGTGCACTCGGTCGAGCAGCCGGGCGGGACCAGGGCGATCCTGGCGATGTACCGCGCCCGCGAGCTCGACGCCGAGCAGAACCGCCCGCATTACGCCGACCCGATCGGCTGCCCGGTCCTGGCTGTCGGCGGGCAGGCCTATCTCGGCGAGCAGGTGGCCGCGCAGCTGGCGCACGTGGCCACCGACGTCAGCGCCGCCGTCATCACCGAGTCGGGTCACAACATCGCGCTGGAAAACCCCGCCGCCCTGGCCAAGGCCTACCTCGACTTCTTCGCTAGACCGAAGTTCCCCACGATGATCCGTGCGTGTGGCCGTTTACCTGGGGTTTCGGGGTGGTGGTGGGCGGGCTGGTGACTACGTGGTCCCGAGGCGGTGGCTGACGCCGAGGAGGTCGAGTCGGCGGGCTGGATCTGGTTGAGGCAGATCGTGGCCAGGTCGGTGAGCAGGCTGTCGAAGCTGTGCACGGGAAGGTTGCCTTCGGTGTGCTTGGCCGCTGCTTTGGCCAGGGCGCGCGCGGAGCGGGCGGCGGGAGCGACGGGGCTTGGGCGGGTGGCCTGGGCGGCTGCCTTGTCGTCGTCGGTGAACAGGATGGGTGCCAGGCGAGCCTGCATGTGCCGGGTGATGTAGTACGACAGCATCCGCAAAAACACGTGGGCGCGGACCCGGGTCTTGGTGCGGTGGCGGATGGGCCGGATGTCCAGGTCGGTATTGAAGGCCCAGAAGGCGCGTTCGACGTGGGCGAGAGCCTTGCAGGGGAGACGACCTCGCTGCTGTCCAGGCCTTCGGCACTGACGCTGGTGGTGAAGTGCCTGGCGACTTTGCGGCGGCGATTTTGGCCAGGTCAGCCTCGGTGGCCTGGAGAAGGCTCTCACGCTTGCGGCCCGCTCGGCTTGCAGGAACGGGTTCTTGCACGCGACCAGCCGCTCACCGGGATAGTCCGGGGAGCTGATCTCGGCCAGGTCCATCTCATCGAAGAGCTCCAGCTGGAGCGCGCCGTCGTGGACGAGCGCCTTGACCTGCGGGGCGCGCAGCGCGGTGATCCAGTCCAGTCCCGTGGGCCGCATGTCCTCACGCAGCCTTGCCGCGGTCAGCATCCCCCGGTCCCCGGCGAGCGCCACGCGGGTGAGGGCGAACCGGTCCTTGATCTTGGCCACCTGGCTGGCGGCGGTCTTCGGGTCACCAGTGCTTCCCTTGAACACCTCGATGGCGACCGGGACGCCGTCTTTGGACGTGAGCAGCCCGTAGACGATCTGCAGCCGGCCGCGGACCCCGTCTTTGGGGTGGCCGATGGCACCCAGCGGGCAGGTGCCGGGCCGCCAGCGCGTCCTCGATGCGGTCCTGCCGGGCGGCCAGCCAGCCCATCGCGCCGTACAGGTCATCCTCATCACGGCCGCCCAGGTGCAGGACCTCGCCCAGCGAACTGGCGGCGGTCGCCTCGGCCAGCCCGCGGGCGATGGCCAGCTTGGTATCTGCTGCTAGTCAGCCGTGTCTTGCCTGGCTACAGCAGTAATCGGACTGTCAAGGACCAGTGCTCAGGGGGGAACTTCGGGCTAGAGGACGCTCGAGAGGAACTTTTTCGTGCGCTCGGCGCTAGGTGAGAGAAGGACGGCCTTTGCATCGCCCTCTTCCACGATCTCGCCGTTGTCCATAAAGACGGCTCGGTCGGCTACTTCGCGAGCAAAGCCGATCTCGTGGGTGACGACCACCATCGTCATTCCATTCTGTGCCAGCTCTCGTATCACCGTGAGGACGTCGCCCACCAGCTCGGGGTCGAGTGCCGAAGTGGGCTCGTCGAAGAGCATCAGTTTCGGCTGCATAGCGAGCGCCCGGGCGATTGCCACTCGTTGCTGCTGACCGCCGGAAAGCTGGTTCGGGTAGCTGTCGGCCCATTCGGCCACGCCGACCCGCCCAAGCAGCTCGCGAGCCCGCTGCTCGGAGACTGCTTCGGAGGCCCCCTTCACCACCATGGGAGCGACCATGACGTTCTTCAACGCCGTCATGTTGGTGAAGAGATTGAAGCGTTGGAAGACCATGCCGACGCTGAGCCTCTGGCGCGCTATGGCGCGGTCCGGGAGCTCGCGGAGGTGGTGGCCGTCCGGCCGGACGCCGATGAGCTCGCCAGCGACGTAGATCCGTCCCGAGTCGATCTTCTCAAGCCAGTTGACGCACCGAAGGAGCGTGCTCTTGCCCGCGCCCGACGGGCCGAACACGCACACGACCTCTCCCTGACGGACGTCGAGGCTCACGCCCTTCAACACCGGCCGGCTGCCGTAGCGCTTGTGGACGTCTATCACCTGGAGCAGGGACCCGGTCGCGGCTTCCTGGGGCTCTGGCCCGGGCGGAGCTCCCGGGGCCCTGTAGAGACCCTGGCTTATCGCCCCTAGCTTGATCTTCATCGCGCGGGGACCATCGCGCCGTGGCCCTTACCGAAGTGGGCCTCAAGCCGACGCTGGAACACACCGAGGACGATGGTCAAGGTGCAGTACCAGATGCTGGCGACGATGAGCAGCGGGATGACCTGGAAGGTCTGGGAATAGACGTCCTCGAGGTTCGTCATCAGGTCGTGACCGGCGATCACGGACACGAGCGAGGTCATCTTCAGCATGGAGATCACTTCGTTGCCGAGCGGGGGGATGATCATCCGCAGGGACTGCGGGAGTATCACCTTACGCATGGCCTGGCGGGAGGTCATGCCGAGGGAGAGAGCAGCCTCCCGCTGACCATGGTCGACCCCGGTTATGCCGCCGCGCACGATCTCGGAGGAGTAGGCGATCTCGTTGAGGCCGAGCGCCAGGATGGCGGCCACCGTCGCTCCGATGAGTGCCGTCGTCTGTTCCCGGAAGAAGACAACGCCGGTGCCGGGGATGCCAATGATGATGTTGTGGTACAGCGCCCCCATGTAGCCCCAGAAGATGATCTGGACCAGGAGGGGGGTGCCACGGAACAGCTCGACGTACACCCGGGCGATCGTGCTGAGCACTGGGTTGGGGGAGATCCGCATCACGGCCACGATCACTCCGCCGGCGACGCCAATGACCACCCCAAGGACGGTCAGATAGAGGGTTACCAGCAGACCGTGCAGGGTCAGGCTGGCGAACAGGTATTGCCCGACTACGCTCCACTGTACGTTCGGGTTCTTGGCCAGGGAGACGACGACGGCGACGGCCGCGATGGCAGCTATCGCGGCCGTCACCTTCCTCCACGGATGCCGTGCAGGATGGATCTCCCACGTCATCCCCGAATCGCCATCGGCCAGGCCCGCTATCGCTTGTGCGTCGGCTTGGCTCATCTCTGCTGTCCCTTCTTGCTCAATCCCGGTGCTGCCAGGACGGCGCCGCGTTATGGCTCAGGCGGCCAGGCCGCCCGCCTCCAGCTCTTCGCCGCGAACCGTCACCCGCCGGAGAATGCGGGCTTGGCTCGGGTTGAAGTTGGTACGGGCGTGGAGGACTGACCGGTTGTCCCACATGACGAGATCGCCAACCGTCCAGTGGTGCTCGTAGACGAAACGCTCGTCCTCCAGGTAAGCCAGCAGCTCGTTCACCAGCGCGTCGCTCTCGCGGTCGCCGATCCCGATGATGCGATCGGTCACGCTCCGGCCGTAGTACAGGATGTCCTGGCCGGTGTCTGGATGGCGCACGACGAGCGGGTGGACACGTTCGATCCCGAAGTCCGCGTGCATGGCGTTCAGGCCCCGCAGGCGGTGCTTGAGATCTTCCGGCAGGGCGTTGTAGGCACGGATCATGCTGGCGAAGAGGGTGGACCCGCCCTCCGACGGAACCGCCAGCCCGTACAGGAGCGTCGCCTTGCTCGGTGCGGCCAGGTACGACTGGTCCATGTGGAACGACAGCTCGCCGTCGGGCGTGGCCGTCTGCCGCTGACCCTCCTCGGGCCGGTTCGAGACGAACAGGACATACTCCGGCTCGGCGTTGGGGTCGATCTTGTGCAGCTGTTCCAGGTCGCCGAAGCGAGAGGCGAACTGCGTCTGCTGTTCCGTGGTCAGGTCCAGCCCGGGGAACACCAGCACCTGGTGCTGGTGCCAGAGATCGGTGATCGTCCCGACCGAATCCTCCGCCAGGATGTCGATGCCGGTGATCCGCGCGCCGAACCCGGGCAGGAGCTCAGTGACAGTGGGGGACATGTGTGGGTTCCTTTCCTGCGTTCCTCGCGTGACGGTTTACGGCAAGCCTTCGTGGGCCTGCACGCTGGTCAGGGGGTGGTTGAACAGGGGAGGGCTGAGCAGGAACGAGCCGAGCCCCCACTTGTCGAAGATCTTCTGGTAGAGGCCTTCGGCGTTGAGCTTCTCGACGGCCTCGAACACCAGCTTGCTTAGCGCCGGCTGGTTCTTGGCCACCACGAGGCCGAAATAAGCCGGGCCTCCGACGCCCGCCGCGTTGGCGATGGCGACCTCCTGCGGGTCGATGATTTCCTTGAACTGCTGCGACTCGCTCGACTTCCCCAAGAAGGCGAAGGCGTTGAGGGTGACTGCGGCTTCACGCCCGGCGAGCACCGCCAGGCGGGCATCCGGCTGAGTCGGGTATTCCTGGAACGAGAACGCTGGCTTCCCCTTTGACGTGCAGAGATCCTTGTTCAACGTGGGGATGAGAGCCGCGACGATGTCGCCAGACTCTCCGGCGAGCGCCTTGCCGCACAGATCGGCCCAGCTCGTTATGTGGTCTGGGTTCGCCTTCGGCACACCGAGGATGAAGCCCGGCGATCTCACGTAGTCGATGAAGTTGACTATCTTGATCCGGGCCGCTCCCTCATCTCCGATCGTGTCACCGATCACGTCGTACTTCCCTGATGCAACCCCCGGCACCTCGCTCGTGAACGAGGTCGTGGTGTCAATCTGCGCCGTCGTGCCCAGCGTGGCGGCGATGGCGTTGACGAAGTCGACATTGGAGCCTTCGACCTTTGTGCCGTCATAGAACTGCTCGAACGGCGGGTACGGAGGGTCGAACACGAACGTGAGCGGCTTGAACTCGGAGTTCAGCTGGCTGGCCAGGGCCGCGTCCTTCGGCACGGCGCCGACACCGGTGATCGTGTATGCCTTGGCGGCCGTGCCGGACGCCGACGGACTGCTGGAGCCGCAGGCGGTCGCGGCCAGGCCGAGGACCGTGACGGACAGCAGTAGCAAGACGGGCCCCCGGTGCTGGGCGGGCCTGGCTCTGACACCTCTCCCATGAATGGGCTTCGCATGTCTTCGCCAGGACGTCCTCGCTCGGCGCATGGTCTCCTCACTCCCTCCCGGGTTGTTGCATCTCGGGCATTAGTTGCATCTCGGGCATTGACAGCTCTCAAACCGCGTTGTTTGCTCTTGGCTCTCGCAGGCTCTGCAGCAGCGACGTCCGCAGCAGCCACGACCGCTGGCTCGAAGGGTCGGCCGCCATACGCTCGAGTTCGGCCCGGCGTGCCGTCCGCTTTTCCGGCTGCCTCTCCTCGAGACGCTGCTTATTGGCGACCGTTTGCTCTTGCACGTACCGGATGTTGATCTCGCGCCTGCGTGACTCGTACTGGTCGAGGACGGACGCATCGCCCGTCTCATGGGCGGCCGCCAGCAGGTCGAGCAGTTCAACCACATCGTGGATGCCGCAGTTGAGCCCGAGGCCGCCGATGGGGTTATTGACATGGGCGGAGTCACCTACGAGGAACGCACGACCGGCGCGGAAACCCGAGGCCACCCGCTGGTGGACCTTGTAGAGGTTCCGGTGATCGACGTGCCTGACCCCGGCCTCGGGAGAAAGAGCCCGGAGCCGGCGGGTGGCCGCAGCGTCCCCGAGGGCCTGTTCGTCCGACTCCTCTGGGTGGGTGGCCGTGACCACCCGCCACCGGCCCCGGTCGTCGTCGCCCGCGACCTTGAAGACGTTCGCCCACTCGTGCGGATCGGCGAAATAGCTCCGATAGGAGCAGCCGAGAGCCGACTCGAAGTCGAAGGTTGTCGTCAGGACGAGGAACCGTTCCGGCCACGTATACCCTTCGAACTCTATTCCGAGTGACTTGCGTATCGTGCTGCGCGCGCCGTCGGCGCCGATCAGCCAGTCGCCCGGTATCTCCCTCGGTCCGTCATCAAATTCAGCGTGCAGAGTCACGCCGCGCTCGTCCTGCGTCAGGCCGAACGCCCTGGCGCCGCGGTGCACGGTCACGTTCGGATGGCTCTTGAGCCGGTCCAAGGCGAGCCGCACGAACTTGTGCTGCTCGACCTGCACGACGAAGGGGAAGCGGGTGTCATCCCGCAGCACCTCGTGATCGAAGCGAGCGATCAGCGAGTGAGTCGGCTTGTCCCAGAAGTCGAAATACCGCGCAACGAGCCCGAGGCCGACGAAGTCGTCCATGATCCCCAGGGTGTCGATCATCTCGAGCGTGGACGGATGGAAGGTCGCAGCCCGGGGACTGGTGTCGACCCGTCGCCCCGCTTCGACCAGAGTGACGCTGAAGCCACGCCGGGCCGCGTCCATAGCCGCGAAGGCGCCGGACGGTCCGGCGCCAACGACGATCAAGCGCAACGTGCCACACCTCCTCCCCACGCGATCCGGTTAAGAGCTCATCGCGTTGCGTCGCGGAAGTAACGGACCTCGAAGGTCGTGCATCCAGCGGCCGTCCGCCACGGGCCGTGTGTCATGCGGGGTGGCCGGCAGGCGTAACTGCCTTCGACGAACGTCTCGCCGAGCTCGATGTCGAAGAACTCCCCGGAGAGGATGTAGACCTCCTCCCAGAATTCGTGTGACTGGGCACCCATGGCCGAGGTGTCGGTGCCCGGCGCGAAGCGCAGCATGCGCGTAGCCACGCCGGTATCCGGGTCACGAGCGAGGATTCGCTCGGTCAGGCCCGGCACCCGGGCGTCCGCAGGTGTCCACTCGACGTCCACGGCCGGTGTGAACTCGATCTCAGGCTTGGGCATCGGCTACCCCCGTCCGGACTGACACCGTGTAGTCGAGCTCGATCTGCTGGGCGGACCTGGGATCCCGCAGGATCGCCCGGAATCGGCGGGCCGGGCGCAGCGGGCCGCCCGAAACCGGCAGGGTCCCCATGAACAGCACGTCGCCGTCGCCAAGTTCCCAGCCGAGCGACTCGGCTGTCCTTTCGATATCCCCAAGGGGCAGCAGGTGCGCGAGCGAGCCGTGCTGGTAGGCGTTCTCGTCCTCGTCTACGAAGCTCTCAAGTTCGACCGTGTCCAGGTCTCCGAGGCTGTCAAGATCGATAACCGCACCCGCCACGACCTTGTCGCACGCTTCCTTGGCGAGCTCGATGCTCTCCTGCTCGACCTCGCGGTCGGTGTGGTCGCTGCCGACGGTGAGGAAGCGCCGCCCGCGGTCGAAGACGACGACCGGCTCGGCCTCGCCGGAGGTGAACTCTCCGTCGACGTACAGGTGCTCGGTGACGGCCAGCCGGTTGGCGCCTAGGGGGATGATGATCGGGACTGTGTCCGGGACCGGAGCCCCGAGCTCTTGCAGTTCATCGAGATGAGCCTGGACGGCGGTGGAGTCCCGGCCCGTGAAGCCGGCGATGAGGATGCGCCGAACCGCGACCTCCAGCCGCTCAGGGCTGCCGAGGACGTCGAGACGCAGCGTCGTCACGGCCTCTCCCTGCCGAGCAGTGCCTCGAGTGTGTTGTGCAGGTGGCTGCGTACGGCGTCCACCGCCCCTGTCACCTGATCTGTTCTGAGGGCCTCGACAATCGCGTGGTGCTCGTGCATCACCGCTTCGAACCGGCCCTCGTGCCTCACGACGGCGTGTACGCCCATGCGCATCTGCTGGTCCCGCATGCTGCCGTAGATGTCCGAGATCAGGGAGCTACCGCAAGCGTCGACGATCGTCTGGTGGAAGCTCCGATCGAGCCGGATGAAGTCCGCGGGCTCGCCCTCGGTTCGCTGCTGTTGCCCCAGCTGGACGTCCAGCTCGGCAATGAGGCCGTCAGGGACGGGGAGACCGATCTTGGTGACCGCGTAGGTCTCGATGATGACCCGGACTTCCATGACCTCCCGGATGGTCCGCTCGGTTATCTCGGGCACAAAGGCGCCCCGGCCAGGGATGAGCCGGACGAGATTCTCGACATCGAGCCGGAAGAGGGCCTCACGGACTGGCGTCCGCGACATGCCGAGGTCCGCCGCGATGACGCTCTCGGTGAAGAATCCACCTCCGGCGAAGGCGCCGAGCGTTATCTGTTCCTTAAGGTGCTCGTAAGCCCGCTGCTGGGCGCTGACCCGCTGGCTCCCCTGGCCATCGTTCTTCACGCTGCCTGCGGAGCCGCCGAGCGGTGCCCCATGCTCTGCCATCAGGTTCTTTCCTCAACTGGCTGGTAAGTCCAGAGATCTCTGAATCCGGCTGAGACGATCCCGTCCGCATCAACCGACCCGTTGGCGAGGGCCCGCTGCCGGGCAAAGCCGACCAGGCCGGCGGCCGCTTCGGACCCGATCGCCGCGTCATAAAACGGCGCGTCGCGAGCGATCAGGTCGGCGATGAGCTCCGATTCCATCGGCGGGAAGAGGCGCCTCGCGACCGGCGTGGCGGCGCCCGGATCAGCCTTGAGCTGCTGCTGGGCGTCCACGAGGCCGGCCACAACCGCCGCCAGCTCGTCCGGCCGTTCTCGTTCGTGTTCGGCCGTCGTAATCACGGCCGCGAAGGTGTAGTGCCGCAAGCCAGGAGGGCCGTCGCCGCGGCGGCTGTCCACGATGACCCTCCCGCTCCCGTTTCGCACCGCGACCTCAGCGCCCATGCCGTTCGCCCAGAAGCCGTCGATGCTCCCGTCAGCCAGGGCCTCCGCTGCCGCGACACCGAACGAGTTCCCCCCGCCCGCAGCCGCCGGGACCGGGACGATCTCGACCGACGCCGGATCGGCACCTGAGTCGGCCAGTAGCTGGACGAGCGCCTCGCGCGGCCCGGGGGCAGCACCGATGCGCAGGCTGTGCAGCTTCGAGAGCGGAGTGTCTCTCTCGATACCGAGGTCGCTACGTACGACAAGGAACCAGTAGGTGTAGCGGGAGATCGCGGCGATTAGCTTGACGCCGCCGCCGTCGGGTGCGCCGTGGAAGAGCGCGTGGGCGGCCCCCGCCACCACGGCGACCTCCCCGTCACGCAGAGCCTCGACCGCGGAGGTCACGGGGAAATGCAGCGCGAGTTCGGCTTGAGCCCCCCGGCGCTCAATGCAGCCCATCTCCACAGCCGCGATGGCCGGGAAGTACGACGGCGAGACCAAGTCAGGAACTACGAGCTTCACCCTTCCCCCATCCAGTACACGACTTGTATACAAATGGTATCCAGTTAGTCGACAACGAACAAGAGAACCGACATAGATCTATCTATCCAGGTCGTCCGTATAATCGACTGGATCGGGCCACCCCGATCTGCTGGTGTGCATTGAGGCGATCGTCACCTGCTGTCGGTGACCAGCCAGACGGTCCCATCGACCCTCAACCTGAACACCAGGGACCGGTCGTTACGCTCGACGTCGTGACCGGGTCACCCGAGTG
>JASHOI010000692.1 GCA_030041195.1 Streptosporangiaceae bacterium
GACTACGGTCATGGCGCAGCGGCGCATCCGGAAAACGTACTGGGTGAACTGCACTCCGTTGGGTAGCTCGACGTCGGCCAGGCTGATGCGGATGTGCGGGGTGTCGTCCACTAGGCGTTCGCCGTGGATTAGCCACTTCGGCGGGTCCGTCACGTACTGACAGTACCGGCTGGGGCAGTTGGCGCATCTGGGATAACACTCAGACATCGGCCGAAGGCCGTCTATGTAGGGGTGGCGGCCGGGGGGTTTTCGGGGGCGGGAATCCGCGATCATGATCGTCTACGGCCCAGCCGGCGCCTGGTCTTGCGGGCTTGCGCTTAGGGCTAGCTGCCGGGCCGATGGTCGTCGGCCTTGGGCGGGACACTTCGTGCTGTTGCCTGCGCTTGGTGCAGTGTTCCTTCCTGGAGTTTGATCTTCCCGCCTAAGCGGCGGCTGACGTTACGATTGTGCGCGAGGCCAGCCGCCCAGTGGCAGGCTCAACGCCTCACGGAACCACGCCGCGCGGGCGGTAGTTGTGAGGTCCACTCGATGGTCAGGCGCCTGCAGAGGTCGGTGGTGATGATCTTTTCGGATTTGCCATGGCCCCCATTAGGTATCCATTAGGTACTTGGGTTCAGCCACCAAGATCATGGAATGTAGCGGCCTGGCGCGTCTAGAACGGGCCTGGGTTTGGATCAGGTGGCCGAATCTGCGGCGTCCGTATACCAGGCGTCAGCACCCTTCCCGTACGCGGTGGCCGCGGCCGCCGAGGCTAGCCTGCCTGGGCGTCCCGCTCGCGGCAGCGCAGCGCGCGGGCCACGTCGTCCCTGCCCTCGGTCAGCAGCCGGTACAACGCCGCCGGAGCCGCCATCCGCTCGATGTAATCGCCGGCGGCCGCGATGGCCTTTGGCGTGATCTTCCACGACGGGTAGGCGTACTCGACGAAGTGCTGCGCCATGTCCGAGCTCCAGTCCCGCCAGATGCCGGGCACGACGTCGAAGTACCGGCTCACGTACGGCTCCAGGAGCTCTTCCGCGTCCGGGTCGGCGAACCCGCTGAGCGTGGCACGGAACGTCGCGTTCGACAGCCTCCCACTGGTGATCTGGTCCCAGGCCACCGCCTTGGCCGCCGGGTCGGGGAACGCCGCGCGGCACGCCGCGGCGTGCCTGGCACCCGCGTCCGTGGCGTCCCTGGCCAGCTCGGCGTCGACCTCGCCGAGCCCGGCGGCGCCGCGGCTGGCCAGCCGGTACAGCAGCTGCCAGCGCAGGTCGGTGTCGACGGCGAGACCCTCGATCGCCGCTGAGCCGTCCCGCAGCCCGGCCAGCAGCGCCAGGTCGTCGGGGGAGGTGGCCACGCTGGTGAACACCTGGGCGTAGCCGAGCTGACGGTCCGAGCCTGGCCCGGCCCGATACAGCAGATCCCGCACGGCGCGGGCGATCTGGTCGAGCCCGGCGCGGCGCCAGGCCGGATCGGCGAACCGGCGTACCGCGGTCGCGGCCCGGCGCAGCACGGTCTGCAGGACCGTGATGTCCTCGATCGCGTCCACGCCGGACAGGGCCAGGCGCACGTAGTCACGTGCGGGGAATTCCGCGTCCCGGCACATGTCCCACGTGGCGGCCCAGCACAGCGCGGCCGGCAGCGACTCGGCGAACTGGCCGCTGCCGCCGATGAGCGCGCGCAGCGAATGGGCGTCCAGCCGGATCTTGGTGTAGGTCAGGTCGTCGTCGTTGACGAGGACCAGGTCGGGCCGCTGCTGGCCGATCAGCTCCGGCACCTCGGTGCGCTCGCCGTCGATGTCGATCTCGACCCGTTGCCTGCGGGCCAGGCCGGGGCCTTCCAGACCCTCGGTGCCGCGGTCGTACAGCCCGATCGCGATGCGGTGCGGGCGCAGCACCGGATGGCTGGCGGGCGCCTCCTGCAGGACCGCGAACTCGGCGAATCTGCCGTCGGCGTCGAGCACGTACTCCGGCCGCAGCGTGTTCACCCCCGCGGTCTCCAGCCACAACTTCGACCAGCCCGCGAGATCACGTCCCGACGCCTCTTCCAGCGCCGCGAGCAGGTCGCCGAGCGTCGCGTTGCCCCACGCGTGCAGCCCGAAGTAACGGCGCACCCCGGTGCGGAAATTCTCCGCGCCCACGTACGCGACGAGCTGCTTGAGCACTGCCGCGCCCTTGGCATAGGTGATCCCGTCGAAGTTGACCTCGACGGCCTCGATGTCGGGGATGTCGGCCGCGACCGGGTGCGTGGAAGGCAGCTGGTCCTGCCGGTACGCCGTCGCCTCCCAGGTCTGCGCGAACGAGGTCCAGGCGCTGCTCCAGCGGGTGGCCTCGGCCTGCGCCGTGATGCCGGCCCAGGTGGCAAACGACTCGTTCAGCCACAGGTCGTCCCACCAGCGCATCGTGACCAGGTCGCCGAACCACATGTGCGCCATTTCGTGCAGGATCGTCTCGGCGCGCGCCTCCCGGTAGCTGTCCGTCACGCGCGACCGGAACACGTAGGCCTCGAGGAACGTGACGCAGCCCGCGTTCTCCATCGCGCCGGCCTTGAACTCGGGGACGAACAGCTGGTCGTACTTGCCGAACGGGTAACGCACCCCGAACGTGGCGTGGAAATAGTCGAAGCCCTGCCTGGTGACCTCGAAGATCTCGTCCGGGTCCAGGTAGCTGGCCAGCGACTGGCGGCAGAAGATGCCCAGCGGGATCCCGTCGTGCTCACCGCGTACCACGTGGTACGGGCCGGCCGCGACCGCGGTGATGTAGGTCGGCAGCACCGCCGTCGGCGGGAACGTCCAGAGCGCCGTCTGGTTCTGCGGCGCCTGCGCGACCGTCTCCGGCGCCGTGTTCGAGACCACCTGCCAGCCCTGCCCGGCGGTGACCTCGAACTGGAAGGTGGCCTTCAGGTCCGGCTGGTCGAAGCAGGCGTAGACCCGATGCGCGTCGAAGGTCTCGAGATCGGTGTACATGTAGACGCCGCCGTCGGCGGGGTCGGTGAACCGGTGCAGGCCCTCGCCCGAGCGCGAATAGGCGCAGTCGGCAGCGACCCGCAGTTCGTTGCTCGCGGCGAGGCCGTCCAGCCTGATCCGGTTCCCGTCGAAGCTCTCCGGCGCGACGCGGACGCCGTTGAGCGTGATCTCGCGGGCCGCCGGCGCGGTCAGGTCGATGAACGTCGACGCCCGGGGGCTGGAGCAGCGGAAGCTGACCGTGGTCACCGAGGCGAACGTGCTGTCACCGCCGGTCAGGTCCAGTTCGACGCGGTAGGACTCCACGTCGAGTAGTCGGGCGCGTTCCCGCGCTTCATCGCGCGTGAGATTGCTGGTCACTGCGGTGGCCCCTTCCCGGGCTGGCGTTCGGAGAATGATCGCACGTCAACCCGTGGAATGACCGGGCCAGCCCCCCGGTTATCAGCAGGGTCAGCCCGCCCCCGGAGGAGTATTCATGGCCCAGCAGGAGCCAACCGCCGTCGATTTCTGGTTTGACCCGCTATGCCCGTGGGCGTGGATCGCGTCGCGATGGCTGCTCGAGGTTGAGCAGGTGCGCCCGGTGGCGGCGCGCTGGCACGTGATGAGCCTCGCCGTGCTCAACGAGGGCAGGGACCTGCCCGAGCAGTACCAGGAGCTGATGGCCCAGGCCTGGGGACCGGTGCGGGTCGCGATCGCCGCCGAGCAGAAGTTCGGCCCCGAGGCGCTGCTGCCGCTGTACACCGCGCTCGGCACCAGGTTCCACCACGAGCAGGCGCCGAAGGACCGGGCGACGATCGAAGCCGCGCTGGCCGAGGCGGGCCTGCCGGCGGACCTGGCGGACGCGATGGACGACCCGTCGTACGACGAGGCGCTCCGGGCGTCGACCGCCGACGGCATGGACCGGGTCGGCTACGAGGTCGGCACGCCGGTGATCTCGGTAGACGGCGTCTCCTTCTTCGGTCCGGTGGTCTCACCGATCCCGCGCGGCGACGCCGCGGCCAGGCTCTGGGACGGCGTGCTCGCCGTTGCCGGGACCGACGGCTTCTTTGAGCTGAAGCGCAGCCGCACCAGGGACCCGATCTTCACCTGATCCCGGGGCATCCGTCCCCGTCCCCGGGGCACCCGTCCCCATCCCCGGGCCACCGGCCCCCATCCCCGGGCCACCCGCGCCCGGCGGTTCTGACAGACTGGTGCCCGTGCGCGTCTACCTAGGATCCGATCACGCGGGTTTCGTGCTGAAGGGCCACCTCATCGAGTGGCTGAAGCAGGCAGGCCACGATCCGGTCGACTGCGGCCCGGACGCCGAGCGCGATGACGACGACTACCCGCCGTACGTCATGCGCGCGGCCGACGCCGCCGTCAAGGACCCGAGCAGCCTGGGCATCATCATCGGCGGCTCGGGAAACGGCGAGGCGATCGCCGCGAACAAGATACGCGGGGTGCGGGCCGCGATCGCCTGGAGCGAGGAAACGGCCCAGCTCGCCCGGCTGCACAACAACGCGAACGTGCTCAGCCTCGGGGCCCGCATGTACTCCATCGAGGACGCGATGTCGTTCGCGCGGGTCTTCGTCAGCACCGACTTCTCCGGCGCGTCGAGGCATGCCAGGCGGCTGGCGGAGATCGCCGACTACGAGGCCACGGGGGAACTGCCGCCACTGCCGGCCGAGACCTAGCGTTCGTGATCGTTTCCACTTACATCTCGCCCAAGGCGGTCAAGGGCCGGCCGAGCGAGATCGCGGGCCGCGGGCTGATGGCGGTGGCGCCGATAGCCGCCGGCGAGATCGTGGCGATCAAGGGCGGTCACCTCGTCGACACCGGCACCCTGAACACGCTGCCGGAACGACTGCGCAACTCCAACGTCCAGATTGCCGACGGCTTCTATCTGGTGGCCCTCGACGAGGCCGAGTACGAGCCGGTCATGCTGTTCATCAACCACTCCTGCGAGCCCAACGTCGGGTTCGCCGGCAACATCGTGCTGGTCGCCATGCGGGACGTGGCCGCGGGAGAGGAGCTGACCACCGACTACGCGCTGTTCGACGACGAGGACGACCCGATGGTCTGCAGCTGCGGCACGCCATCGTGCCGTGGCACGATCAGCGGCCGCGACTGGCAGCTGCCGGAACTGCAGCGCAGATACGGCAGCTATTTCTCCTGGTACCTGCTGCGCCGCTTCGCCCCGTCCGGGGGCGGCTAGCCGGCCGCCGCGTCACTCCCCGGTGCTGCCGTCGATGGTCTCCCGGATGATGTCGGCGTGCCCGGCGTGCCTGGCGACCTCCTCGATGTGGTGCAGCAGCACCCATCGCAGGTTGTGGTCGGGCTCCATGGCGCACGGCGCGTCGAGGCCGGCGGCGGCCACGATTTGCCGCGACTCCGCTACCTGCTCCCGGTAGAAGCCGAGCCAGTGCTCGACGGTGTCGTGGTCGCCGACGTTCCCAGAGCGCGCAGTGCTTCAGGATCCCGAGCAGCGACAGTGAGCTCGCGGTCGGCGCCGTCCTGGCCTGCTCGTCGGTGACGCCGTCAACCTTGCGTAACAGGATGTCCCGCTGGCGGTCCAGGAACTCGGTCAGTCCTTCCCGCTCCGAGGTCGGCGCGGGCTTTGGCTCGGATCTGGCCACCCGAGCATGGTACTCAGCTCAGCCGCCAGGGAACGGGGTGGCGTTCTGCGGGCAGACGGTTCCCGCTGGGGGCAGGGCGCCGGTGAGCAAGTAGCGGATCCCGTAATCGATCGCGCAGGTGCTGGGGTTGCTGATCTCGGTGTGCCCGTACCCGTCGATCGTCAGCAGGCGTGCCCGGGCCAGCTCGTGAGACAGCGCGACCGAGCTCTGGTAGGAGGTGGCCGGGTCTCCGGTGTTGCCGAACAACAGGATGGTGCCGGCGGTGCGGCGGTTCCACGGGCCCGAGTACCGGTCCCGGGCCGCGGCGGCCGGCCAGTCCGCGCATTCCTCCGAGTCCCACGTGTACTCCAGCCCGAACGCGCCGGACCGGGCGTAGGCGAGCCGGGCCACCGCCGGGTACGCGCCCGGGTCGCGCGGGTTCGGGCCGTCCGAGCAGAGCACGGCGAGCTGCTGTTCCTGGCCCGAATACGGCGTGGCTGCCGCTGGGACGGAGGAGGAGGCCGGCTCGGCCGGCGCCAGCCACAGCCGCTGGATCAGGGCGGCCCCCTGCTGCCACTGCGCCACGCTGCCAAGCGGCACCGCCGTGACCGCGTCAGCGTACGTGTAGACCTGCGGCGGGGTGCCTGCGGCCACCGGGCGGGAGAGCAGACGGCGCAGCAGCGTGGCCCACTTGGCCCTGGTTGCGGCCGGGCTGCCCGCCGAGAAGGCGCACGCCGACGTCGTCGTCTGGCCGCACAGGTCCAGGAAGTCCCGCAGTGTGGCCGCGGCGGCCAGGTCCCGCCCCTCGCGCAGCGAGGACGGCAGCACGCCGTCCGGGCTGGTCCAGGCGACCGGGTTGAGGTTTCCGTCAAGGATCACGCGCCCCACCGTGGCCGGGAACAGATTGGCGTAGGTAGCGCCGAGCAGCGTGCCGTAGGACTCGCCGTAATAGTTCAGCACCGGGTCGCGGACGGCCTCACGGAGCAGGTTCATGTCCCGCGCCACATCCGCCGTCGTGTCGTGGTCGATCAGCGCGCCGCCGTGTGCGCCGCAGCGCGCGTCGAATCGGGCCCAGGTCCGCTCCCACACCGCGTCCTGGCGGGCGCCGACCGGGAACGGTGGCAGGCCGGCCAGCAGCTTGTTCTCCGCCGCCACGGTCGGAAAACAGCGGACCTGCGTGCTGCCGCCGAAGCCGCGTGGATCGAACGTCGCGATGTCGTACCGCTCCCGCAGCACGGCGGGGAACTCCCCGAAGTCGGCCACGAACCCCTGGATCTGCTCGCTGGGCCCGCCGCCGTTGAAGAAGAGCGTGCCGAGCCGCCGCCCCGGGCCGGCTGCCCGGTGCCGGATCACGGCAATGCTGATCGTCGCGCCGCGCGGGTCGGCGTAGGTCAGCGGCACCCGGGCGGTGGCGCACTGGAACCCGCCGTCGCAGGACCGCCAGGCCAGCACCGGAACCGGCGGCGTGGCCGGCCCGCCGCCCCGCGGTGGGGCAGC
>JASHOI010000084.1 GCA_030041195.1 Streptosporangiaceae bacterium
CGACCTGGCCACCGCGCTGCGCCGGGTCGAGGACCACTGCCTGCCGCTGGAAAGCGCCCGGGCGCAGGCGGTGTACGGCAAGCCCAGCGCGGTCAGCCGGCTTCTCGTCCTCAACGCCGAACCCGAGCCCGGGCACGGCACCGTGCTGCTGCTGCGCGAGGCCATCGGATTCTAGGCCCTTGCCGACCATGTTACGCACGAGTAACGTACTCGCCAGTAACAGGCGCCCGCCGGCATCGGTGCGGTGGACCCAGCGGGAAGGAGCCCCTCATCATGCGCAGACGCTTAACGCTGCTGGCCGTGACGGCCGCGGCGGCGGTGGCCGGGATCGCCGCCGCCACGCCCGCGCTCGCCAGCCCGGCAGCACCGTCCGACACGATCGTCAGCGTTTCGTACCCGGTCACCGGGAGCACCTTCATCAAGGCGATCGGCTCGACCATTGACCTCGGGCCCGGCACGCTGAGCACCACGGCAGACCTGACCACATCCACGCTGACCGGGACGCTCACGCTGCCCCCGGCAACCGGGTCGTTCAAGGAACTGGGGTTCATCCCGGTCACCGCGACCACCGAGATGATCCAAGACGGCACGGCCACCGGCACGGTGAACTTCACGACCAACGCCGTGACCACGACCGCCACGGACACGATCAAGCTGACCAGCCTGAAGGTGGCCGGCCTGCCGATCCCGGTGGGGCCGTCCTGCGAGACCTCACCGGCCACGATCACCGTGTCCTCCCAGGCCGGCTTCAACGTGCTGAACGGCGGCACGCTGGCCGGCACCTACACGATCCCGCCGTTCGCGCACTGCGGGCTGGCGACCCTGCTGATCAACCTGACCCTGCCGGGGCCTGGCAACACGATCTCGCTGACCCTCGGCACGGGCACCCTCGGCAGCTGACCGCGCACCGAGCCGCCGCCCGGGCAACCCACCCCCTACCGGGCGGCCAATGGTCCAGCCGCCCGTTCCCGGTCAGCCGCGGAACGGGTGGCTGGGCTGCCCGGTCACACCGGGCCGGCAGACAAACAGCGCACCCGCGGACTCGCCCGGCCCCGCAGCCGTCGTGATGTAGAGCCGGTCCAGGTCTGGCCCGCCGAACACACAGCTGGACACCCGCGCCGCGGGCAGTCGCAGGGCCTCGAGCACCCGGCCGCCGGGGTCGTGGTGCAGCACCGCGTAGCCGTCCCAGACCGCGACCCAGACCCCGCCGTCCGCGTCGACGGTGAGGCCATCGGGCACGACGTCGCCCTGGCCCACCGCGGCGAACGGGCGGCGCCCTTCGATCGCGCCGGTAGCCGGGTCGTAGTCGAACACGTCGACCCGGTGGGTGTGCGAGTCGATGTAGTACATGAGCCGCTCGTCCGGGCTCCATCCGATGCCGTTGGAGATGCCCGCGCCGGCGAGGACCCTGGTCACACTCAGGTCGGGATCCAGCCGGTACAGCGCGCCGGCCTCCGGCCGCTCGTCGTCGGCCATCGTGCCCGCGTAGAACCGGCCGGCCTGATCGCAGGCGCCGTCGTTCATCCGGTTCTCCGGCCGGTCCTGCTCCACCTCGGCGAGCATGGTCAGCTTGCCCGACGCCACGTCCAGGGCCATAAAGCCGTCACGCACCGCGACCACGAGCCCGCCGCTGGCCCGCGGGACCACGGCGCCGACCGGCTGGCCGGTGTCCCAGAAGCTGAACGATCCGTCGGCTGCCATCCGGTGCACCCGGCCCTCCGGGATGTCCACCCAGTACAGCGCCTGGTCGCGGGCATCCCAGACCGGGCCCTCGCCGAGCGTGGACACCGGCGCCCGCACCCGCGTCGGCTGCGTCGTCATCGCCTGCCCCGGCTCCCCGGTCACAGCCCGGCGAACGCGTCTTCGAGGATCGAGAGCCCTTCGCTGAGCAAGTCCTCGGAGATGACCAGCGGCGGCAGGAACCGGAGCACGTTCGCGAAGGTCCCGCACGTGAGCACGATCAGACCGGCCGAGTGGCACGCCTTTGCGATCTTGGCCGTGGCGGCGGCATCCGGCTCGAGGGTGCCGGGCCTGACCAGCTCGATGGCGATCATCGCGCCGCGCCCGCGCACGTCGCCGATCTCCGGATGCGCCTCGGCGAGCTTGCGCAGCCGGGGCAGCATGATGTCGCCGATCCGGCGCGCCATCGCGGGCAGGTCCTCCTTGCCCATGGTCTCGATCGCGCCGAGCGCGGCGGCGCAGGCGACCGGGTTTCCGCCGAACGTGCCGCCGAGGCCGCCGGGGTGCACCGCGTCCATCATCTCGGCGCGGCCGGTCACCCCGGCCAGCGGCAGCCCGCCCGCGATGCCCTTGGCGGTGGTGACCAGGTCGGGCACGACGCCCTCGTGGTCGACGGCGAACCAGTCACCGGTGCGGCAGAACCCGGACTGGATCTCGTCGGCCACGAACACGATCCCGTTCTCCCGGCAGAACGCGGCGAGCCCGGGCAGGAACCCGTCCGGCGGCACGATGAAGCCGCCCTCGCCCTGGATCGGCTCGATCACCACCGCGGCGACGTTCTTCTCGCCGACGTGGGTGTGGATCAGGGTGGTGACGACCTCGAGGGCGCGCGCCTTGCAGGCGGCGGGGCCGCCCGGCCAGCGGAACGCGTAGGCCATCGGCACCCGGTACACGTCGGAGGCGAACGGGCCGAAGCCGTCCTTGTACGGCATGTTCTTCGCGGTCATTGCCATGGTCAGGTTGGTCCGCCCGTGGTAGGCGTGGTCGAACACCACCACCGCGGTCCGGCCGGTCGCGTGCCGCGCGATCTTGACGGCGTTCTCGACGGCCTCGGCACCGGAGTTGAACAGCGCGGACCGCTTCTCGTGGTCGCCGGGCGTCAGCCGGTTCAGCTCCTCGCAGACCTCCACGTACCCGCGGTACGGGGTGACCATGAAGCAGGTGTGCGTGAACTCCGCCACCTGCTCGGTGACCCGGTCCACCACGAGCTCGGCGCTGTTTCCGACCGTCGTCACGGCTATGCCGGAGCCGAAGTCGATCAGCGAGTTGCCGTCCGCGTCGATCACGACGCCGCCGCCCGCTGCGGTCACGAACACGGGCAGGACGTGGCTCAGTCCGCGTGCCACGGCGTGCTGCCGGCGCTCCAGCAGCTCCCGCGACACGGGCCCGGGGATCTCGGTGACGATGCGGCGTTCCTGGGCCAGCCCGGGGCCGCCTCGGGGGGTGCTAGTAAAGGTCATAAGGCTGACCATAGGGCACGAGGGCCGGCCGCGGCACCCGCGGGAAGCTGCTGCTCGCGGTCGGATCGCGGCCGCCTGTACCGGCCCGCCGCGCCG
>JASHOI010000693.1 GCA_030041195.1 Streptosporangiaceae bacterium
CCCGCGCGACCCGGTGGGCCAAACCGGGCCGGCGGGCCCCCGCGGGCTGGCGGGCAGACACGGCCGAACCGCCCCGCACGAGCCGGCGGCGCGCCGCGAGGACCGCGAGCCAACGGGCCGATGCAGGACTACAACACCGGGCAGGGCTTCGCCCCGCCGCAGGACTACGGCAACGCGGCGCCGGGTTACCCGGCCGCCCAGGACTACAACACCGGGCAGCAGTTCGGCGGACCGCAGGACTACAACACCGGCCAGCAGTTCCAGCCCGGTCCGGGCTACCCGCCCGCCCAGGACTACAACACCGGGCAGAACTTCGGTGCACCCCAGGACTTCGGCGCGCCTCAGGATTACGACACCGGCCAGCAGTTCCAGCCCGGTCCGGGCTACCCGCCCGCCCAGGGCTTCGACCGCGGCCAGGGCCGTGCGCCCGCGCGGCGTTCCCAGCCCGGTGCCGGCTACCCGCAAGCAGGGGGCTATGCGCCCGGTCAGGGCCCGCAGCGCCCAGGCCCGCAGGGTCGCGGCAACCGGCGGCTCTACGCGGTGCCTGACGCCGGTCGCGGTCCGGGGAGCATGGGTCCTGGCGGTGGGCAGATGGTCCAGTACGGCGGCGGCCAGGCGGTCGCGCTGGCCAACCCTGCATGGCAGGGCGACCCCCAGCCTGCGTGGGAGACCCAGGGGGCTCTGGCAACGATGCCTGCCCCGGCGATCGCGCCGCCCAGGCCGAGGACCAGGCCCAATGGCCCGGCGGCCAGGCCGAGGACGGCGTCGGCTAGGCCGGCCGGCCTGGCCGGGCCGAGGACGGCCCAGGGCAGGAGGCCGGAGGGGGCGCGAGGCAGGCAGGCGCGCGCCATGCGCATCGCCACGGCCGCCACCGTGTCACTGTTCGCGTTCACCGTCATCGCCGCCGGCGCGAACATCGCGCACTTCGGGTTCAAGTTCTTCACCTTCCGGGAAGCCGGAGCAGGCGAGACCGGCGGCTCCGAATTCGACACGACCTTCCTGGCTCAGCAGGCCGCGGCCAAGGCCGCCGCGGCCAAGGCCGCGACGCAGGGGCACACGCCAGGGAAGCACTCCGCGAAAACCACATCCGGCTAGTTAGCCGACACATAAAGCGAATAACTAGCCTGCCGGCTGGAACCGCAGCCGGTTAACCGGCAGAAGCCAAAGGCTAACCAAATGGGGAGCGAGCCAAGCTCTGTGGAAGGAGAATCCGCACAATGGCTACCACTAGGGAGCCGTACACGGGTTATTCACCCGCTCCACCAAACGCACCGTATGGCGGCCCGGATACCTACGAGCCAGATCTATACCCCGACGGTTCCGCAGGCGCATGGAACCAAGGGCCGGCGGTTGACTACCAGGCACCGCGGCCGGCCAAGAGCCGTGCCGGCGAGCAGGAACTCGTCGCGTCCAGGAGTCGTGTCGACGAATGGATGGACAAGGACTTCAAGTTCGGCGGCTCCCGCATCAAGCGGAAGGCGGTCGCGCTGATCCTGCTGGGCGCCCCCGCGGTGCTCCCGCTGTTCTTCATGGCGCCGGCGTTCTTCACGATGAACGTAGCAACGTTCGCGGGGTCGGTCGACGACACGCTGGGCACCGGGGCCGAGCTCTGCCTGTTCATCTGCCTGCTCGTCACTCCCATGATCACGCTTACCGGGCAGCGCTGGTTCTTCCCGCTGCGCCGCTGGTACGGGATCCTGTTCGCGTGTTCGGGCTTCGGCGACATGCTCGCCGCAGGCCTTACCGATAACTTCGCTGGAGGCTTCTTCGGCAAGGTGGCCGGGCACGTGTTCGAGCTCATGGGCTTCATGATGGTGATGCTCGCGATCCCGCTGCTGATCACCGGCAACCACTGGGCGCAGCGCAAGCTCGGCCGGTACTGGAAGCCGCTGCAGCGGATCACATATGTCATCTGGGGGCTGCTGTTCCTCCACTTGGCCCTGCTGGAAGGACTCGGGTTCCAAAACGGGGCCACCCACAACGGCTCGGGCAACCCCGGTGACGGTGACCCCATCTTCCACCAGCGGCTCTACCAGTACTGCGCGTGCAGCCTGTTCCTGCTGACTCTCCGGCTACCGCTAGTCAGGCGGTGGATAGCCGCCCGGCAACGGGAGGGCCGGGGGTGGCTGGTGTGGCTGACCATCGCACCGATTTTCGCGCTATTCATATTCGGCATGATCTTCGCCATCAACGAGGAGATCTTCAAGGGGTTCAACTCCTTCATGGAGCACCCCAGCGCCGAATAAGTCGGCGATCGTCATCGGTTTGGCTGGGGCTGGCAGCCGGAAGCTGCCGCCCCAGCCAACGGGACGGGTTAGCAGAGGAATCTTATGAGCGAGACATACGCCGACGACTACGACTACGAGCGGGAGCCGCTTGGCGCCTTCCTGGTCGTAGCCATTTCCATCCTGGCTGGCATCCTGGTGCTCGCGGGTCTCTTCTACGCCACAGGCACCAGCGCGCGTCACAAGGCCGCGCTCGCCGTCAACGACTGCGAGCCCAGCATGTCCCCATCGGGTATTCCTTGCAACACCCAGGCGATGGTGCTCGCCGAGTTCCAGGGGATCGTGACCCCAGCCGGCAAGCAACTGAACGCTGATATGGTCGCCTACCGCACCGACGAGAAGCGCCATCTCGCTGCGGCCGAAGCGGCCCTTACGTCGGAGGTGGCGACGGAGCAGGCGCTCAACAGCAGTCTGGCCGCGGTGGCGTACACGCCCCAGAACTATGCCAACGCCATTAACCTGATCACGATCAATTTTGATGCCGGGACTCCCACGCCACCGGCCGCGATCCTTCTGACGCCGCAGACCACGGTGATGGCCGATGCGCTGATGCAGGCCAACCAGGCCCTCGCAAAGCTGACCGGCGAGCAGGCAAAGTCGACCACGCTCGCCCAGTTGCAGTCGTTCAACAGCCGGGTCGATGCCGCCAATGCGACCGTGCTGGCCGACATCAACGCCATTCACAAGGCTCTTGAAGTGGTACCGACGGCGGCTCAGGAGCCCTGATCGGTCGCAAAGACAGATCAGCGGAGGGTGGATCGAGAGCTTGGGTCCCCTAAGGGTCCTTCGTCCCTCGGGGGGTATCCGTCTCCGGCCAGATTTGCCGAGATACCCGATCTGCCAGGCATGTTGGGCTAACTTGTTGTTCAACACGCCCGAAGTCAAGTTTGGCGTCGGGCGCCCCTCTGCTGTTGGAGGCCCCGTGGTCACGGATGCCCCCGGTAGGCACCGGAGGTTTGAGGCCGAGCAGTTCAGCCGGGTTGCTGAATCGTACGCCGCTAACAGGCCGCCGGCCCCAGACTGGCCGCCGGACCCGCGCGGTGCCTCTTGGCCGCGATGGAATGCCGCCCCGCCAGCATTGCCTCCCGATCATCCGTCTGCCCCGGTACCGCAGGTCCGCGCGGTGCGGGCACCGGCACCGCCCGGGCCGTTGCCACAGCGGCGGCCCGGTGCCACAGCGGGCGCGGGTGCACCGGCACGAGGCGACGTTCCACGCCAGCGCTACAACGCCGGCCAGGGTTATGCACCCGCGCCACGGTTCCAGCCGAGCGCGGCTCCGCCCGGAGGTGTGCACCCAGCACAGGGGTACCCGGCCTGGCATGGCGACCCCCGGCCCGGCGGTTCGTTCCGCGGCGGCCAGATGCCGGCCATGCCGCACGGTCAGGCCGCCGCGGTCAACCAGGCGTGGAGCCAGGCCACCGCGATCCGTGAAGCCGCCGAGAATGACGCCGCGGCGATCAGGCAAGAGGCCTTCGCGATCCGTGAAGCCGCCGAGAGGGAGGCCGCCGAGATGCGGGCGGCCATCCTGTCAATGTCGCAGCAGCTGAGCAGGATGGCGGCCTACCTGACGGAGAACTTCCCGTCCTCGGGCGCGGCGACCGTTCTTGCTCCGGCAGTCCCGGCTGCTCCGGCGGTGGCACCTCCGGCCGCACTTCCGCGGCCGCCGATGCCTCGGCCAGCGGCGGTATCGACCCGGACCCGGCCCGCGGCGCCGGCTGCCCGTTCCGCGGCGCCCGCTACCCGTCCGGGACGGCCCGCCACCCGTGCCGAACGGCCGGTCACCAAGCCAGCGAAGTCGACTACCCGGCCGGGCACATCACAAGGCCGGCAGGCGCGCGCCGCGCGCAAGATGTTTGCGGTCCTCGCCGTCCTGGTCACGGCCGGCGCCATCACCGGAGGTACTCAGATAGCGCTGCACGGAGGGCGCTTCTTTATCTTCCGGGAGAACGGGGCGGGCGCGTCGGAGACCGGAGTCACCGACAGCCAGTTCCCCGGCCATCCGGGCGCCCCGGCCCCGCCCAAGCACGCCAGATAACCCTGCAAAGCCAGCCCAGTCTGGGCTGTGCTGACTCGCCAAAGCCCGCACAGCGGAAGGGCAAGAGGAGGCAGGAAAGTGAGCCAGAGAAACACGATCCAGGAGCAGTATCCCTATCCGGAAGGGCCATACCCCGGTCCTTACCAGGACGCTCGCTACCAGGACGGTCCTTACGCGGACGCTCCTTACGCGGACGACGACTACGAGGATGATTTTTACCCGGACTACGGCGAGGAACAGCCGCAGTCGAAGGCCAAGAGGCGGTCGATCGACGCCTGGATGGCCCAGCAGTCGACGATCTTTCCCCGGTTCAAGAGGCGGTCGATCGCGCTATTCTTCCTGCGCCTTCCCGCGTTCGTTCCGTGGTTCTTCATCCTGCGCGGCTGGCTGTCGCTGAACACCAAGGACGTGCTGACGCTTTCCGAAGCCGACGTTCTGGGTACGGGTGGCGAGGCCACCTTCCTGATAGCCGTGTCGATCACGCCGCTTATCACGCTGACCGGGGCGCGGTGGTATGCGCCGCTCCGGCGGTGGTACGGCATCTTCTTCGCGCTCATCGGCATCTCGGACGCGACCACCGCTGCGATCACGACCAGCTTCTCCGGCGGAGTCTTCGGCCGGCTGGCCGGGCACACCTTCCTGGTAACGGGGTTCCTCATCGTTCTGATCGCGATACCGGTGCTACTTACGGCCAACACGCCGGCCCAGCGCAGGCTCGGGACGTACTGGAAGAAGCTGCAGAAGCTGACCTACGTGATCTGGGGCATGATCGTCCTCCACCTCGGCCTCCTCGACGGGTTCCGTCCGTTCGACGGGCCGCAAGGTGACGGGGACTCCGTGTTCCACCAGCGCTTTTATCAGATCCTGGCGATCAGCCTCCCGCTGGTGATTCTCCGGCTGCCACCGGTAAAGCGCTGGATCACCGATAAGCGCGCGGCCGGCCAGCAGTGGAAGGTGTGGTGCGCGATCGCGCCGATGGCCGCCCTGTACCTCCTCGGCTTCGCGTTCATCATCAACGAGGAGATCTTCACCGGACTCCAGGTCATGACGCTGAACCCGCCGGCGAACTGAATGAGCGCGGTGTCCCAGGCAAAAGCTCCGCGGACAAACATCACCGGCTTCCTTCTGATAGCCGTGGGGTCGCTGATCGCCGCCGTCCTGCTGATTGCTGCCATCCCCTACTACAGGGGCTCGCCGGCGAGGATCGCGAGCCTCTACTCGAACCTTGCCGGTCCGGCCGACCGAGCCCTCGCCGCCGAGTTCCAGGCCTATGGCGTTAACCGAAATCGCAATCTGGCCGCGGCCAAGCTGGATCTGTCGGACGAGGTGAAGGCGGAGACCTCGTTCGACAGCCAGCTAGGCCAGATCACGTTCCCGCCAGCAGCCGACCCCCACGCCGACCAGCTCACCGCGGCCGACGCGAAGCGGATCAAGCTGATAAAGCTGCAGCTGAAGGCGACCTCGCTCAGGAAACTGCGCGCGCTCGACAGCCAGGTGGAGGCCGCGAGCGCCGCCGTCGATGCCCAGGTCACGATCATGCGCGCGGATCTGGGCTTGCCCGCGGTGAGCGGCGGCCTTTACTGAGGCCGAGCTACTCGGAGGCGCCCGGCGGCGGCCTGCGCACCATGATCGTCTCGATGGGGTAGCCGGCCCGCATGGCGCTCATCGCGTACTCGACGACGAGGTTCGAGCTGTCATACGTGGTCCTCGCGATCCGGAGCACCGGCTCGTCGGGCTTCAGGTCGAGAGCCCAGCCGTCGGCTTCGCCGGCGACCGCGGCCATCACCGCCTGCTTCGCACGCACGATGCGCACCCCGTAGCGCACCTCGAGCATCGCGTACAGCGAGCCGTCCAGCAGCGGATCCGCGTCCAGGCCCGCGAACCGCGCGCACGGCAGCCACGAATTCTGCACGACGATCGGGCAGCCGTCCACCAGCCGTACCCGCCGGATCGCCACGGCAGCCGCCGACTGCCCGAGCAGCAGGGCCATCCGCGCGGCGGGCGGCGGCTGCTCCACCGCCGCGTTGAGCAGTCTGGTCTCGACCTCGCGGCCCTGCCCGCGCATTTCCTCGGTGAAGCTCAGCAGCAGTTCCGCGCTTCTGGTCGGGCGGTCAGCGGCGAACGTTCCCAGGCCCTGCCGCCGGATCACGTTCCCCTCGGTCGCCAGTGCCCCCACCGCCTGGCGGATCGTCATCCGCGCGACGCCGTATCGGGCCGCGAGTTCGGTCTCGGACGGCAGCCGATCCCCCGGACCCCATTCGCCGGCGTCGATCCGGGCCCGCAGGTCGTCGCGAATGGAGATGTGAACGGGCCGGCTCATCGCTTTCTCGCATGCGGCTCACGCCGCCGGGCGGCGGCTAAGCGAGCGGATCCGATTATCCTCACTGTCGCGTACCTCACGCTTTTCCAGGCTGGTAAATCGCGAGCATACCAGCGCGCGAAGTTGCCCCAGCGAACCTTTTTGCGGAGCCTTGAGCCGCTGCTGTCCCGGCCGTTGTTCAGTAACTCCATCACCTCGCGCCACCGCCGGTAGCGCCGCTCGGTGGTAGCAGCCTCTGCCGGATCGGGGCCATAACGCTGAGTGGGGGGCGCAATCGCCATCGCCGCCACCCGCGCGTCGGGGAACTGCCCGGCCGCCACCGCCGCGGCAAGCGCTGCGCCGCGCAGGCTGGCGTACCGTTCGGCTGCCCTGCCGATCTCGACATCCCACACGTTGGCCCGCAGTTGCACCGCGCGCGGTGAGGTGGCCGGGCCGCCGGCCAGGATCACGCGGCTGACGTCGGCGCCGGCCGCCCGGAGCGCGTCGATGCCGAGCCGTACCTCGAATGCACTGCCCTCCTCGGCGGCTCGCATCAGGTGCGCGGGACCGTGCTCGCCGGAAATCCCGTCGATGCGGCCACGCACCCGCGCATCCCACCCGGGCAGGCGCCGACCGGTGAGCGTCGTCCTGATCATGAGCTCGCCCGGATCCGCGGCGTCCAACGACGGCTCGAGCGCCCGGTACGCGGCATCGGCCGACTCGTGGCCGAGGGTCGAGGCGAGCCAGTCAAGGCCGCCACCGGTCAGTCCGGTCGGCCCGCCCACCGTCCAGAGATCGTCGAGCAGATACGCGTTGAGCACCGCACCGCCGGAGACCCGGGCCGACGGCGTGTCGGTCACGTGCAGCAGAACGTCGGTGGTGCCCGCGATGTCGACGGTCAGGCCCGCCCGGACCGCTCCGACGCCGAGAGCCCCCGTCGTGCCGTCAGGCCCACCGACCGCGACCGGGGTTCCGGTCTCCAGGCCGGTCAGCTTCGCCGCCGCCGGGGTCACGCCCCCGGCGAGCGCGACGCCGGCCCGGACCGGGGGCAGGATCTCCATGGGCACGCCGCATCTCCCGGCGATCCGCACCGACCACCGCCGCTGCCGTACATCGAACAGCTGGGTGTAGGAAGCCGTCGCCGGATCCGTACACGGAATCCCGGTGAGCTGGAGGGTGAGGTAATCCTTCAGGCTCAGCAGCCACCGGGTGCGGCGGAGCACCCCGGGCCGGGTCTTGCCGAGCATGCGGACCCGCGCGGCCGCGGACTCCGGCGACACCGGGCGGCCGGTCACCGATTCGAGCTCCGGTCCGAACAGGGCGCCGAGCTCCTGAGCCTCCGGCCAGGCCCGGTTGTCGCGCCAGAGCATCCCCTGCGCGGACGGACGGCCGTCGGGGCCGGTCAGCACCGTCGCTAGGTGCGCCGTCAGCCCTACGGCGCGCACCCGGGCGCCGGACCCGGTCAGCTCTCTGATCGCCGACGCGACCGCCCGCCAGGTCGAGTCGGGATCGAACTGCGCGCCTCCGCCCGGGTCCGGCCTGCTGATCAGGGGACGCAGCGCGCCGGACGGGCCGATCATCCCGGCCCGTATCCCACCGCCACCCACGTCAACCCCGAGCAAGCCATCGGGGACCGGCTGCGCGCCCTCGCCGGTCATGCGAATGCCGCCCGAATTAAATGGCGCCGGCCAAAGCGGATCGCACGTGCCGGAGTTCCGGTGAAAATGGCTGATGTACAGAGAAGGTTGCGGGCACCAGCGTGCGGCATCACTTCGGGTTCCGGTCCATAGATCCTCTATAGATCATGAAAAGCGGCACAACGCCGGTTCGTCAACACCGTGTTCCGGAGTTTGGGCGCGCTATTGGCCGCCAGACGATTGGACGAGGCAAATCGTGTGCCGCGGTAAGCGAAGTATTCCTGCCGGGGTAGCCGCCTGGGCTCGCCGACCCGCCCGCTGGCGTTGCGTAACGGGCGGTCGGCTTTACTCGTCCAGCAAGTCGCTGATCATCTTGATGCTGCCCTCGGTGGGCAGGGCCTCAACGCACAGGCGTTCGAGCACCGCCATGTAGTGGTCGACGGCATCCCGCTTGTCCAGGTACAGCGCGCTGGTGAGCTGCTCGAGGTAGACGACGTCAGGCAGGTCCGGCTCGCCGAACCGGAGCACGGTGAACGCCCCGCCAACGGCGGCGGGCCCGCCGGTGGTGAGCGGGACGACCTGGAGGCTGACGTTCGGCCGGTCGGCCATGTCCATCAGGTGCCTGAGCTGGCCGCGCATGACGTCGGGCGAGCCGACGGGCCGCCGCAGCGCCGCCTCGTCCAGCACCATCCACAGGTGCGCCGACGTCCGGCGGGTGATCACCGCCTGGCGCGCCATCCGCAGGCTGACCCACCGCTCGATCTCATCGTCCGGCCTGCCGGGGTGACCGAGCATCGCGATCGCGCGGGCGTAGTCCGCGGTCTGCAGCAGGTCCGGGACGTGCTGCATCTCATAGCAGCGGATCGAGCTGGCCGCCTCTTCGAGGCCGACGTACGGCTCGAACCAGGCCGGCATCACGTCGGCGTAGTCGTGCCACCAGCCCATCGCGCTTGCCTGGCGGGCCAGTTCCAGCAGGGCCTCGCGCTCCTGCACGTTCGTGACGCCATACAGGGTCAGCAGGTCAGCGATGTCCCGGCTCTTGAAGCCGACCCGGCCGGTCTCCAGCCTGCTCATCTTCGAGCCCGAAGCGCGGATCACGTACCCGGCTTCCTCGAGGGTGATCCGCTTTGCCTCACGCAGGCGGCGGAGCTGTGCGCCCAGCATGATGCGCAGCGCGGTCGGGCCACCGCCGCCCGACGGGGCGATCATGTTCCGGACAGCCGCGCCGCTGCAGGGCGGATGTGTGGTCATGCGCATCCTTCTGGGGGGCCAGAAGACCACATTCTCCCACTTCCGGGGCCCTTCACGTCAACCGTTGGGCAACCCGGCAGACCACGTCGGCACGGGCTCACGCGGACGGCCAGGCACCGGCCCCCCCGGCCGGGCCTGGCCAGCCCGCAGAGCGAGACGGAGCCACCTGGCACCGGCTCGGCGGCAGGATCCAGCCGCCCCACCCGGCTGGCATTCCTGGCCTTTCATCCCAAATTCTGCCGGAACCGCTCATGCAATCCCAGTAGGGATAACCCTTGACGCGCCCGGCGGGTAAGTAAACTACGCATGTGGCACTTCCGGACGCCCACGACGGCGAGGCCGAAAGCCGCGGCGCGGCACTGGGTAATCAGGCAGAGCCGCTGGCCGAGCGGCTGCGCAGGGCACGACTGCAGCCCAGAGCCGACCAGGTTCCTGCCCTGGCAACACCCTGGCTGTCCACGATGTCCGACGGTTCCGAGCGGCCCGTGGCACGGGTGGCCGCACTGAGCCAGATCGCGCAGTCGGCCATGCGCCTTGGCCGGGTGACGGAGTGCCTCGCCGCGCTGACCGAGCAGCGGACGGCGGCCGGAGACGACCCGGCCGCACAGGTATGGGCGCTGACCGCCTCGGCCGCCTGCCGGTCGGTATTCGGCCAGTTAGGACAGGCTCGCGCGGACCTGGCCGAGGCCAGGAAGGTCTGCTATTACACGACCCCGCTGCTGGCCGAGCCGTTCTGGCGGTTCACCGGGGTCGTGCTCAACTGGCTCGGCGGGAACTGGACGGAGGCGCTGTCCGACGCCGCGCTGATGGACACGAACCAGGTGAGCGCGTTCCCGCCCGCGCTGTCCGGGACCGTGGCCGCGCTTCGCATGGAGCTGCTGCGCGGCCTCGGCATCCCCGGCGAGATCCGCCAGCTTGCCAACAAGCTCGACGCCGAGGGGCCAGCCGAGCTCAGCGCGTGGGCCTGGGCAGGCCTGGACATCGACGAGGGACGCCCCGACGACGCGCTGCGCCGCCTCGCCGACGTCTGCGACGTGGGCACCCGGAGCGTGTACCGGACCGCGCTGCCGCTGGTGCTGCACCGGATGGCGGAGACCGCGTTCGCTTGCGGCGAGCCGGACGTGACCGCCTTCGCGGCTGCCGCCCTCGCCGAACTCGACCCGGCAGCGCCGGTGAACGTGATGCTCGCCGGGCTCGCGCAGGCGTACGCGGCCCGCGACCCCGCTCCGGCGCGCCGGGCACAGGAACTCGCGCAGGCCGAGGGCGCGGTCACACTGGTGGCTGAGGCGCTCACCGTGCGCGGCCAGGTCGGCGACGACCCCGCCTCGACG
>JASHOI010000694.1 GCA_030041195.1 Streptosporangiaceae bacterium
TGTTCGTCGGTGCCACCCAGTTCCGGCAGGGCAGGTTCAATCCGTGGGGGACCGTGGTCGCCGTGCTGATGATCGGGACCGGAAGCGTCGGGCTGCTGCAGGCCGGAACCGCGGAGTGGGTGCCGCAGGTCTTCCAGGGCGCGGTCCTGATCGTCGCCGTCGGCATCACCGGCATCCAGCGCAAGCGGCTGCGCGCCAACCCGCTCATCGGCCGCAGGTCGCGGGCGCCTCGCCCGCCGCGCCAGACCGACCCCAGCGAGTCGGCCGTCGGCTGAACGATCAGCGGTTTCCCGGCGCGAATACCGGTGTTCAGCGTTGCGGTTCGTAGGTGAGCTTGACGATTCCTTTCGAGAAGGTCTTTGTCGCGACCAGCCTCAGATTGGCGGTCTCGCCTTCCCGGAGGAACGGCTTGCCGTGCCCAACCGCAAGGGGGTAGATCGAGACGTCGAGCACGTCGATCAGGCCCGCCCTCAGCAGGGTCTCTGCGAGAAGGCCGTGGCCCCAGACGAGAAGGTCCCGCCCTTCCTGCTGCTTGAGCTTCGTGACCTCGGCAACCACGTCGCCCCGGACAATGGTCGAGTTCTGCCACGGGGCTTCTTCGAGCGTGGACGAGAAGACGTATTTCTGCATGGGATTAACCCTGACGCCCCACGAGTCGGCCCGTGACGGATAGGCACGTGCCAGAAACTCGTACGTGTGCCGGCCCATCAGCATCGCGTCGCAGGCCAGCAGCTGGCCCAGTCCGTCCCGCAGATAGGCATCGTCCTGGAAGTTCCGCAGCCCCCAGTCCTGCGGGTCCCCGATGACGCCGTCGGCCGAGACCAGGGTGTACTCGATGATCTTTCGCATGAGGGTTTCTCCTTGTTATCCGAAGGTTTACTCGTGCCGGCCAGCCGGATTGCCGTGTTATGCAGGCCGCCCGGCTGCCACCACATCGGCGGTCCTGGCCCGGCGGCCCGTTGCCGGCCGCCCGGCCGCCGCGTCCCGTGCCCGGCCCGGCAGGGCCAGCCCGGCGAGGACACCGGCCAGGGCCAGGCCGGCCGCGGCCGCGGTGGCGGGCGCGAACCCGGCGCTGAACGCGGCGGGTGAGGTGTAGCCGCCGGCCGCGGCGAACACTGCGGCCAGGATCGCGATGCCGAAAGCGCCGCCGAGCTGGCGCATCATGCTGAAGCTGCCCGACGCCTTGCCGATGTCGCCGCGCGGGACCGAGCCGGTCACGGCCTTGGTGACCGCGGGCAGGGCCAGGCCGATCCCGGCGCCGGAGATCATCATTGGTGCGAGCATCGCCGGGTAGGCCAGCCGGGGAGCGGCGATGACGGCGATCCAGGCGAACCCGGCGGCCTGCAGCAGCAGGCCGGAGATGACCAGCGGCCGCTCGCCGATCCGGTCGGCCAGCTTGCCCGCCCTGGGTGCGATCAGGAACGGTGCCACACCCCAGGGCAGCAGCCGCAGCCCGGAACCCAGCGGATCCTGGCCGAGGCCGACCTGCTGGAACTGGGCCATGAAGAACACCGCTCCGGTGATCGACGCGTTCGCCAGGAATGCCACGGCGTTGCCCGCGGAGAAGCCCCGGATGGCGAACAGCCGCATTGGCAGCATCGGCGCCCGGGCGCGCAGTTCCCAGCCGGTGAACGCCACGGCCAGCGCCGCGCCCGCCGCGAGCGTCCCGGCGACCTCTGGGCTGGCCCAGCCGGCCGAGCTGCCGCGCACCAGGCCCCACACCAGCCCGAGCGCCGCGGCGGTGCCCAGCGCCATCCCAGGCAGGTCCAGCGCGGCGCGCGGCCCGTAGCTCTCCTCCAGGCGGCGCAGCGCCAGCGGGATCGTGAGCAGGCCAATCGGCACGTTCAGCCAGAAGATCCACTGCCAGGCGATGCCCTGGGTGATCGCGCCGCCCAGCACCGGCCCAACCACTACCGCCAGGGCGGTCACCGAGCCGAAGATCCCCATCGCCCAGCCGCGGCGCTGCGGCGGGACGGCCGCGTTCAGCAGCGCCAGCGCCAGCGGCATGACCATCGCCGCGCCGGTGCCCTGGACCGTGCGCGCCACGATCAGCGCCCCGGCCCCGGGCGCGAGCGCGCACGCCGCCGAGCCGACGGCGAACACAGCCAGGCCGATGACGAACACCCGCCGCCTGCCGAACCGGTCTCCCGCGGCGGCCGCGGTCATCAGCAGCACCGCGAAGGCCAGGGTGTAGGCGTTGATCGTCCATTCCAGCTGCCCGATCGAGGCGCCCAGATCACGGCGGATCGTGTTCAGCGCGGTCGCGACGACCAGCAGGTCCAGCACGACCATGAACGACGCCACCGACGCCAGCGCCAGGGCCCAGCCCTGGGCACGGGTCGCGGCGTCCTGCTTGCTCACGGTGTTCACGTGTCCTCCAAGGTCAGCGTTTGTTGCTTGCTGCTGGTTCAGACACCGCGGTCGGCCGCGAATCGACCGGTGAGTTTCCGGCCCGGCTGGTGTCATTACGCTGATGGCCCGGCCAAGGCCGAGGCGATGTGAGGATGTGATCGTGACCACGACGGCGCTGGCGCGCGCCCGGGCGGGCGATGGGGAGGCGTTCCGCGAGCTCACCGACCCCTACCGGCGCGAGCTGCAGCTGCACTGCTACCGGATCCTCGGCTCAGTCCACGACGCCGAGGACATGCTGCAGGAGACGCTGCTGGCCGCCTGGCGCGGGCTCGGCCAGTTTGAGGAACGCGCCTCGGTGCGCTCCTGGCTCTACAAGATCGCGACCAACCGGTGCCTGAACGCGTTGCGCGACGCTGGCCGCCGCCCGGCCGCGGCGGCCGGCTACCCGTGGTCTGCCCCGCCGCCGGAGCCCACCCGGCGGACCGAGCCGATGACGCTGCAGCCCTACCCGGATTCGCTGCTCGATGACCTGCCCGACACCGCGCCCGGGCCGGAAGCACGCTACGAGACCAGGGAAGCGCTGGCGCTGGCGTTCGTGGCGGGGCTGCAACGGCTGCCGCCCCGCCAGCGCGCCGCCCTGGTGCTGCGCGACGTGCTCGGCTACCCAGCGGCGCAGGCCGCCGGCATGCTCGCAATCAGCGAGGTGTCGGTGAACAGCGCCCTGCAGCGGGCCCGCACGACGCTCGCCGCTCGGCTGCCTGCCGCGGGCCGGGACGCCGCGCCCGCGCCGCGGTCGGCCCGGGAGCGCGAGCTCACTGGCCGGTTCGCGGACGCGTTCGAGGCCGCCGACACCGAGCGCCTCGTGGTCCTGCTCACCGAGGACGCGTGGCTGACGATGCCGCCCGAGCCGCTCGAATACCAGGGCCACACCGCGATCGCCGAGTTCTTCCGGACCCGCGCGTGGTGGGGGAACCGGGTGGTCCGGCTTGTGCCCACCCACGCCAACCACCAGCCCGCGTTCGGCTGCTACGACGCCGACCCGCACTCGCCGGCCGCGCACCCCCATAGCCTCATCGTGCTCACGCTGGCCGGCGACAAGATCTGCGCGATCACCCGGTTCGGGGACGACAACCTGTTCCCCCATTTCGGGCTGCCCCGGGCCCTGCCACACCAGCCTCACTGACCGGCCCTCGAGAAATGCCCGCCGGGCCCAGTGTTCCTGCGCCGGCGGGCAATCCCGGGGGGACGGAAGGGGGAGCTAGCCGAGTCCCCAGAGCTTCTCGAACTGCTGTTTGTAGCTGACCACGTTGGCGAACGTCACGCTCGATGCGTCGGACGGGAGGTTGGAGCTGGTGATCGTCCAGAACGGCAGCGTGGCGTCATTGAGGTCGACGGAGTACGACACGCCGGTGAAGTACCGCGCCAGCAGGTCGATCTCGCGCCAGTAGACCTCGGGGAAGCTGGTGCCGATCGCGGTCGTCACATAATCGTTCTGGCTGATGTCCGCGGCAACGGTCCCGTTCATGCTGATCGTCGCTACCTTGACGCTCGTGATCCCCGAGCCTTTCAGCGCGGTCGGCAGGCCGGTGACCATGTCGTCGTAGCCGTCCCACAGCCAGGAAACGTTGGGGTTCGCGGTCAGGAAGCTGCTGATCCGCGTCGTCAGGTCGGTGCCGATGCTGGTGACCGGGACGGTCAGCAGCTTGACCGTGCACTTCGGGCACTGCTTGGCGATCTCCGCGTCGAACGCCGAGTCTTCCTGGACCATGTTGGGGAAGCCGCTGGGCACGACCGCGCCGATCGTCGCGGACTTGCTCGTGGTGTTGGCGAGGATGTAGTCCGCGACTTCCTTGCCCTGAATCGAGTTGTTCACCGGGCCGCCGACGACTCCGGTCAGGCCGTCTCCGGTGCTGTCGCCCACGAACGCCTCGAGCACCGGGATATGCATCGAGGAAAGGGTGTTCACTTCCGAGTTGAAGAGGGCGCGCGCGTACCCGGAGCCGATGACCGCGTTCGGCTTGTTGGTGATCGCCTGCTGGTAAGCGTCGGCGATCTGCTGCGGCGAGGTGCCCGCGTTGATCCGGACCAGCTTCCAGCCGAGGAGGTTGGTCGCGCTCTCCAGGATGTCGCCCTCGACCACGCAGGCCGGGACGCCGCACTGGATGAAGTCGATGACCTTGCCCTTCGGGATCGTCTTGCCCACGGGCGTGGTGATGCCGATGCTCGTCGGCCGCTGCTCGTACTTCGCGTTGGCGGCTACCGCGGCCGGGAACGCGGTGCTCGCGGTGGCCGAACTGGTCTTCGGTGTCGAGCTGGAACTCGAGCCGCATGCTGCGAGCGCGAGGGCAGTGGTGCACACAAGGACGATGCCGAGCAATCTCCCCCGGCCAAGCCGAGCGCTCATGATGTCTTTCTCTGACTCATCGAGGATCTCCTCACCGCGCCAGCATCGTGCCGACGTTGGCGCAGCATCGACGCGGCAGCGCCTGGTCTTACCAAGCGCTTGCTTGGTGCGCCAGAGCGTAGCGAGGAACCCGTTCTCCTGTCAAGCGCTTGCTTGCTTCGCAAGCAGGCCAAACTCGTCATCCTTCGGATGCCGGCTCCTGGCCTGGCGGGCGCCGTTCGCCGGGTGCGACGTCGAATCGGTAGACCTGGAAGACGTAGTCCGGGCAGACGAGCTGGCACGCGGTACAGCCCGTGCAGCCGTCGTGCAGGATCGGGAAGCGGTATCCCATGTCGTTGACCTCGGCGGACATCTCGAGGACCTTGGGCGGGCAGGCCTGGACGCACAGGTCGCAGCCCTTGCACCGGTCCACGTCGATGCTGACGGTGCCCCGGCTCACGGCTGCCCCCGCAGCGCCAGCTCGCCGAGCGGGTACGCCGCCTCCAGCGAGCTGGTCAGGTACTGCGGGCCCGAGCCGGCCGGCACGAACCAGCCGGTCGGGCACATCGTGAGGATCTCGACCAGCCCGAACCCATCGCCAGCAAGCTGGTGCTCGAACGCGCTGCGCAGCATCCGCTTGGTGCGCGCGACGCCGCCCGCGGTGGACACGGCGCCGCGCGCCACGTAGCACACCCCGGCCAGCGAGGCCACCAGCTCGGCCAGCGGGATGGGATAGCCGTGCGTCTTTGGATCGCGGCCCTCCAGGCTGGTCTTGGTTCGCTGGCCCACGACCGTGGTCGCGGTCTGATGGCCGCCGGTGTCACCGAAGACGCCGTTGTTCAGCAAGATGCACGTGACGTTCTCGCCCCGGGCGGCGGTGTGCAGGACCTCCTGCAGGCCCTCGTTGACCATGTCGCCGTCGCCCTGCATCGTGAACACGACAGTGCCGGGCTGCACGCGCTTGATGCCGGTCGCGCACGACGGCGCGCGGCCGTGCAGGCACTGCAGCACCTCGACGTCCATGATCTGGACAAAGCTGCCGTAGCACCCGTGGCCGACGACGCCGATGCTGCGGCGCACGATCTCGAGTTCCTCCAGCACCTCGAGCAGGATGCGCAGTGCGACGGGCTCGCCGCAGCCGGGGCACAGCCCGTGGTCGCCGAGGATCAGTTCCGGGCGGTCGCGGGCGACCAGGCGCGGGGCTTCCGGAACGGTCATGTGGCTGCCTCCAGGATGCGCTCGCGGATCGGTGCGACGTCGAGCAGCGGGCCGAAGCTCAGCCCCGACGCGTGGATGCTCACCCCGCCGATGAAGCGCACCGCGCCGCGGTCGTGTGCGAACTGCCTGACGTCGTCCAGCATCTGGCCGGCGTTGAGCTCGAACACCAGGACCCGCCTGGCGTTCCTGGTCGCCGCGGCCAGGTCCGCTCCGGGGAACGGCCAGAGCGTGACCGGCCGGAACAGCCCGACCCGGTGCCCGCCGGCGCGCAGCTCGTCGACGACATGCTCGACGAACAGCGCGGCCGACCCGAACGCGACCACGAGCGTCTCGGCGTCGTCGGCCCGGTACGTCTCGCTGCGCGCCTCCGCCCGGGCGATGCCGTCGAACTTCGCGGCGACCGCCCGCCAGTGCCCGTCCGGCCCGGGCCCCGGCTCGGTCGCCTTGCCCATGGCCCAGGTCCAGATCTGCCGCGAGCGCCCCGTCCCGCCGGACGTCCCGTCGAGCGCCCAGTCCTTCGCCGGCAGCGGGCCGAAGTCGCGCGCCGCCACGTCCACGCTCACGTAGGTCTGCGCTATCAGCGGGTCGCCGTACAGCATGACCGGTGCCCGGTAGCGGTCGGCCAGATGGAACAGCAGCTGGGTGTGCTCGACCGCCTCGGGCACGTCCTTCGGCGCGAGCGTGATCGTGCGGTAGTCGCCCCAGCCGCCGCCGCGCGTGGCCTGGAAGTAGTCCTGCTGGTTGCGGGCCATGTTGAAGATGACGAGCGGCAGCTCGTTCAGGGCAAGCTCCGCGATCGCCTCCTGCATCAGCGCGAGCCCCTGGCCGCACGAGCCGGTGGCCGCCCGGGCCCCGGCCGCCGCCGCCCCCAGCGCCATGTTGACCGCCTCGATCTCGCTTTCCGCGTTGAGGCAGTGGCCGCCGGCCTCGGGCAGCCGCCGCGACATGCTTTCCAGCAAGCCGGTGAACGGCGATATCGGATACCCGGCGAAGAACCGGCAGCCGGCCGCGATCGCCGACTCGGTGATCGCCGCACAGCCGTCCAGCAGCTGCCGTGCGGTGGCCGCCGTCATGCTGCCAGCACCGTTCCGGCCCCGGCGTCCAGCGCGCGCAGGTTCGCCGCCACGTGCTGAGCCCGGTATGGCGGCACCAGCTCGCGCATTGCATCGCCGAGCGCCGCGACGCCGACGATCTGCCGCAGCGTCGCGTAGGCGCCCAGCATGACGAACCCGGCCGCGTTCGGCGCGTCGGCGGAGCGCGCGACGTCCAAAGCCGGGACCGCGATGATCTCTGCGTCGCGGATCGCCGCGGGGTCGGCCACCGAGGAGTTCACCAGCGCCAGCCCGCCGGGTACGAGCCGGCCGAGCGCGAACGCGCTGTGCTTGTGATGCATCACGATCACCGAGCTCGTGCTCGGCAAGATCGGCAGCGCCCGGAGCCGCTGGTCGTCCACGACGACGCTGGCCTGTGACGGCCCGCCGCGCATCTCGCCGCCAACGTCGGACGTCAGCATCGCGTGCAGCCCGCCGCGGGTGGCGGCGAGCGCGAGCGTCTTCGCCATGAGCTGGATTCCCTGGCCGCCGATGCCAGTGATGATGACCTCGTCCCGCACTGGAAGCTCCCTCGCCGCTCGGCTTACTATTCTGCCAACCAATCGCTTGCTTGGCCAGCAAAGCCCCGGATGTGAGTGGCGAGGAGTGCTGATGTGCGGGCGGGACGCGTGAGCGACCTCACGATCGGCTCCATCATCGATGCCTGCCTGCGCGCGCGTCCCACGGGCGTCGCCGCCACCCTGGGCCGTGAACTGTGCACGTTCGCGGGCCTGGACGCGGCGGCGAACTCGTGCGCGCACGCGCTGCGGGCACGGGGCGTGGGGCGGGGCGACATCGTCGCCTGGCGGGCGGATCCCTCGCTGGCGACGCTGAGCGGCTTTCTCGCGTGCGCCCGGCTCGGCGCGATCTTCGCGCCACTCAACCCGGCGCTGACCGCGAGCGAGACCGCTGGCCTGCTCGAGTATCTGGGTCCGCGCCTCGTTACGGGCGGTGATCTCGATGACGGGCCGGGGCCGCGGACCGAGCCGTCCGTTGACGACCGTGCGCCGCACATCATCTACCTCACCAGCGGCAGCACCGGGCGGCCCAAGGGCGTGCTGGTGAGCCATCGGGCCAGCTGGCTGCGCGCGGCACCGGGCGGCGGCACGTTCACCCGCGGGCTCCGCGGCGAGGGCGGCGTGGTCACCGCGTTCCCGCTCTACCACTACGGCGGCTGGCATTACGTGCTGGAGGCGTGGCAGAACCGCCGCCCCATCCACCTGGTGCGCCAGGCCACCGCCGCCGAGCTCGTCGGCGCCGTCGCGGAATGGCGGGCCTCGGCGCTGTACGCGATCCCGGCGGTCTGGGAGCGTGTGCTCGCGGCGGACGGTGACCTTTCCGCGCTGCGGCACGCCGACACCGGCACCTCGCACGCGCCTGCCGACCTGCTCGGCCGGATCAAGGAGCGGGTGCCCAACGCGGCCACGACCGTGTTGTATGGCTCCACCGAAGCCGGCCGCATGGCCGCGCTGCAGGACTGGGAGATCGCCGAGCGCCCCGGCAGCGTCGGGCGGGCGGCCTTTCCCGGGACGCTATGGCTGGACGAGGGTGAGGTGTGCTTCGCGTCCCCGGCGATGATGGACGGCTACTACCGGCTCGGTCCCGAGACTGCCGCCGTGCTGCGTGACGGCGTCTACCGCTCGGGGGACACCGGCGAGCTCGACGAGGAGGGGTACCTCTACCTGACCGGCCGGACCAGCGAGCTCATCCGCACCGGCGGCGAGTCCGTCTGGCCGGTGGAGGTGGAGGCCGCGCTGCGCGGCCTGGACGGCGTGGCCGACCTCGCCGTCGTCGGCATCCCGGACCAGACGTGGGGCGAGATCGTGTGCGTCGCGGTGGTTCCGGCCCGTGGCGCTGGCGGCCCGGGCGGCCCGGACGGCCCGGGCGGCCCGGTCCCGGACCTCGGGCTGCTGCGCCGCCACCTCGACGGGCGGCTGGCGAGGTTCAAGCACCCGCGGCGGGTCGTCGCGGTGCCGGAGATCCCGCGCACCCCGGCCACCGGCCAGGTGCAGCGCCGTCGCCTCCGCGAGCAGGTCACCCGCTTTTCATGATCGCGGTGGGTTTTTCGCAAATACGACAACAAATCCGCCGCGATCATGGACGGCCACCCGGCCACCGCGCTCAGCCGGCCGCGTTAAGGCCGCCGGCATTGCTCCGCCGACACCGCCGCCGCGTTCAGATTCATGATCGTGGTGGATTTTTCCCAAATAGCATACAAAATCCTCCACGATCATGGACGGCCCCGGCCAGGGGCGCTCCCGACCAGCGCCCCGAGCGTTGCCCTCGATTGTTTAACAAGCGCTTGCTAC
>JASHOI010000085.1 GCA_030041195.1 Streptosporangiaceae bacterium
CCGGCAGGCCCGGCCCTCGGCGGCCAGCCGCTCGAACTCCGCGACGTCGGTGAGCTCGGCGGCCGCGGACAGCCGGTAGCCGGCCGGCAGCGACTCGACCCGGACGCCGTCGCCCGGCGGCAGCGCGCGGCGCAGCCTGGACACGAGCGACTGCAGGGCGTTGCCGGCGTCGGACGGCGGCCGCTCGCCCCAGATCGCGTCGGCCAGTGACTGCGTGGTGACCAGGTGGCCCTGGTCCAGGGCCAGCCGGGCCAGCAGCGTCCGGAGCCGGGTGCCAGGGATCTGGACCGGCTGCCCAGCGTCGTCGCTGGCCTCGAACGCGCCGAGCAACCCGATCCGCACCCGATTAGCCTCTCACGCAGCGTGCGCGCGGCGCGCTGCCGGCGTCAGCCCCACCGGATATGGCGCGCGGTTGTCGCGTACCGGTGCAGCCAGGCACGTACCGGGCCGTCGGTGGACGGCGTGATCGCCAGTCCCGCCGATCCGGCGATGACGTCCGCCACCTGCGCCACGGTCTTGTGATCGGTGTGCACGTGCTGCGCGAACTCGGGCCGGCAAAGCTGCTCCAGCCACCCGTCGAGGACCCTGAGTTCCCAGGGCTGGGTTCTCGGCTCCAGGCCGAGGCTGCGGGCACGCAGCCGCCGCACGACCGTCGCGGGCTCGGCCAGCAACGCGAAATGGTGCACGTCGAAGCCGTCGTCGCGCAGACCGCCGATGATCTCCTGGAAGTGGCCGTGGTCCACCAGCGTCCCAGGGGCGATCACCGGGCCGTCATGCCCGGCCAGCGTCAGCCGCAGCAGTTCCAGCACCGATTGCCGCCAGGCCGGGATGTCCTGCCACATACGCCGCACCGACGGAGGCAGCATCCGGTGCATGGCCATGCCGACGGCCCCGGGTGCGCAGATCACGCTGCCGGGCAGCCGCCGGTGCAGTTCGGCGGCGGTCGTTTTCTTGCCGACCCCGCACGGGCCATTGATCCACAACAGCACCTTGCTGCCCGGGTCGGCCGCCTGATGCTCCCTGATGACCTCGCGCCGGGCGGCAGCGTACGGCCTGCCGGTCTCGGCCATGCGCTCGCGAGCCGCTGCCTTGATCTTGTCGTGAGACATCGTGCCCTCTGTCCGGTGGCCCGGTCCCGGCGCCCAGCCACCGTTTGGCTGATCACGATGGAAGGAGGCGGAGAAGAACACACGCGAGGGCTGAGCCGCTCTTGTCCGTGCGCGCTACTTCCAGCGCCGGGCTGGCGTAGCTCGGATCCGGCAGGCGTGCCTGCCGGGTTCAGGCTACCGGAACAGCGCGCTGTAGGCATTGAGCGCGGGCTGGCCGCCGAGGTGGGCGTACAGCACCGTGGAGTCCCTGCCGATCTCGCCGGTGCGCACCAGGTCGATGAGCCCGGCCATGGATTTGCCCTCGTAGACCGGGTCCAGGATCACGCCCTCCAGGCTCCCGGTGAGCCGGATCGCGTCGAGCGTGGACCTGACCGGGATGCCATAGCGGTCGCCGGCCCAGCCCGGCAGCACGGTGATCTCGTCGTCGCGCAGTTCCCGGCCGAGGCCGATGAGCCCGGCGGTGCTGCGGGCGATCTTCTCTACCTGGGCGCGGGTCTCGTCGAGCTTCGCCGACGCGTCGATGCCGATCACCCGGCGCTGCCGGGCCTGGCCGGCGAACCCGGCGATCATCCCGGCGTGGGTGGAGCCGGTGACGCTGCACACGATGATCGTGTCGAAGAAGACCCCGAGCTGCTGTTCTTGCTGCTGCACCTCGTACGCCCAGTTCGCGAAGCCGAGGCCGCCGAGCCGGTGGTCGGAGGCGCCGGCCGGGATCGGGTACGGGGTGCCTCCCTGCATGCGGACGTCCTCGATCGCCCGCTCCCAGCTGGTCTTGTACCCGATGCCGAAGTCCGCGTCGACCAGGCGCACGGTGGCGCCCATGATCCGGGACAGCAGGATGTTGCCGACCCGGTCGTTGACCGAGTCGGGCCAGTCGACCCAGCTCTCCTGGACCAGCACGGCACGCAGGCCGAGCCGGGCCGCGACCGCCGCAACCTGGCGGGTGTGGTTGGACTGCACCCCGCCGATCGAGACCAGGGTGTCCGCGCCCTGCGCCAGCGCGTCGGGAACGAGGTACTCGAGCTTGCGGGTCTTGTTGCCGCCGAACGCCAGCCCGGAGTTGCAGTCCTCCCGCTTTGCCCAGATCTTCACGCCGCCCAGGTGGGCGGAAAGACGCTCCAGCGGGTGCACCGGGCTGGGGCCGAATAGCAGCGGATAACGGGGGAAGTCTTCGAGCGACACCGGGCCTCCAAAGCATCAGACGTACAGCGCACAAGTGTGCACATTGCGGCTGTCATCGTTATGGTTTCAGTAAACGGGGCCAAACAGGAGGCGGTTACGGGGTGGCTTTGATCGTGTCACTTAGCGAGGCTATCTCCGCAGCCGTACACGACGGGGACACGCTGGCGATGGAGGGCTTCACCCACCTGATCCCCGCGGCCGCAGGGCGCGAGGTGATCCGGCAGGGGCGGCGCGACCTCACGCTGGTCCGGATGACCCCGGACGTGATCTACGACCAGATGATCGGCGCTGGATGCGCGCGCAAGCTGGTGTTCTCCTGGGGCGGCAACCCGGGCGTCGGGTCGCTGCACCGGTTCCGGGATGCGGTCGAGCACTCCTGGCCGGGCCCGCTGGAGATCGAGGAGCACAGCCACGCCGGGATGGCCAACCGCTATGTGGCTGGCGCGTCCGGGCTGCCGTTCGCCGTGCTGCACGGGTACAACGGCACCGGCCTGGCCGGCAAGACCAACATCGCCGAGATCGTCTGCCCGTTCACCGGGGAGCGGCTGGCGGCGGTGGCGGCGCTGCATCCGGACGTGACGGTCATCCACGCTCAGCAGGCCGACCGGGCCGGGAACGTGCAGTACTGGGGGATCACCGGGGTGCAGAAGGAGGCGGTGCTCGCCGCGGCGCGGTCGGTGGTGACGGTCGAGGAGATCGTCGACGTGCTGGAGCCCCGGCCGGGCGCGGTGGTGCTGCCGGCCTGGGCGGTCGGCTACGTGGCCCTGGCCCCCGGCGGCGCGCACCCGTCCTACGCGCTGGGCTACTCGATCCGCGACAACAGCTTCTACGTCGCCTGGGACGCGATCAGCCGCGACCGCGCCGCGTTCGCCCGCTGGCTCGACGAGCACGTTTACGGCGAAGGCGAGCGAGTAGGGTGAGCGAGTATTCGGCCGATGAGATCATGACGGTCACGGCCGCCCGCGCGCTGCGCGACGGGATGACCTGCTTCGTCGGGATCGACCTGCCCAGCGCGGCCGCGAACCTGGCCCGGGCGACGCACGCGCCGAACCTGGTGCTGATCTACGAGTCGGGCACGATCGGCGCCAAGCCGGGGTCGCTGCCGCTGTCGATCGGCGATGCCGTGCTGGCCGAGACCGCGGACACCGTGGTCTCCGTGCCCGAGATCTTCAATTACTGGCTGCAGCCCGGCCGGATCGACGTGGGCTTCCTCGGCGTCGCCCAGATCGACAAGTTCGCCAACATCAACACCACGATCATCGGCGCCGACTATGCCGAGCCGAAGGTCAGGCTGCCGGGCGCCGGAGGCGCGCCGGAGATCGCCGCGTGCTGCAGGGAGGTGATCGTGATCGCGCGCCAGTCCCGGCGCAAGTTCGTGGAGCGGGTGGACTTCATCACCTCGGTCGGCTTCGGCGACGGCCCGGGCAGCAGGCGGTACCTGGGCCTCACCGGCGCCGGCCCGCAGCGGGTCATCACCGACCTCGGTGTGCTCGAGCCGGACCCGGACAGCTGCGAGCTCGTGCTCTCCGCGGTGTACCCGGGGGTGAGCGCCGCCGAGGTCAGGGAGCGGACCGGATGGGACCTGCGGGTGGCGGCGGACCTGGCGGAGATCGCGCCGCCGAGCCCGGCCGAGCTTGCCGTGCTGCGCGACCTGCTGGCTACGATGCCGGAGGGAGACTGAGCTGATCCTCCGGAAGGGAGCAAGCTGGTGCCGGTAGTTGTACGCAATACCCCTCGAACCGATCTCGAGGTCGTCGATGGCCTGGCGGCCGCCGGGGTGGCGACCGTGCACGAGGCCCAGGGCCGCACCGGGCTGCTGCGGGCCGACATCCGCCCGATCTTCCGGCCAGCGCGCATCGCCGGCAACGCGCTGACCTGCGAAGTCGCCCCGGGCGACAACTGGTCGATCCACGTTGCCGTGGAGCAGGCGCAGACCGGGGACATCCTCGTGGTCACGCCGACCAGCCCGAACGACGACGGGTACGTCGGCGAGCTGCTCGCCACGAGCCTGCTTTCGCGCGGCGTCCGGGGCGTGGTCATCGACGCGGGGGTGCGGGACATCGCCGCGATGACCGAGATGCGCTTCCCGGTCTGGTCCAAGGCGATCTCGGCCAAGGGCACGGTCAAGGAGACGCCGGGGAACGTGCAGACCCCGATCGTCTGCGCTGGCGCGTACGTGCGGCCAGGCGACGTGATCGTCGCCGACGACGACGGGGTCGTGGTCGTGCCGCGCGGGGAGGCCGCGACCGTGCTCAAGGCCGCCCAGGACCGGGAGGCCAGCGAGGCGTCCAAGCGGCCGAGGCTGAGCGCCGGCGAGCTGGGGCTCGACATCTACGACATGCGCGGCCGGCTCGCCGACAAGGGCCTTCGCTACGTGGAGTACAAGGATTACCTGGAGTCATCGTGACGCAGACCGGGATCCCGTGCGCCGCCATGCGCGGCGGCACGTCCAAGGGGCTGGTGTTCCTGGCGGACAGCCTGCCCGCCGACCGGGCGACCCGCGACGCGGTGCTGCTCGCCGCGATGGGCTCCCCGGACCCGCGGGAGATCGACGGCATGGGCGGGAGCCACCCGCTCACGTCAAAGGTGGCCGTGGTGAGTCTGTCGCCCCGCGACAACGCCGACGTGGAGTACCTGTTCCTGCAGGTGTGGCCGGACCGGCCGGAGGTCTCGGACAGCCAGAACTGCGGCAACATGCTGGCCGCCGTGGGGCCGTTCGCGATCGAGCAGGGCCTGCTGGCCGCCGCCGACCCGGTGACGCCGGTCCGGATCTGGATGCGCAACACCGAGACCCTGGCCACCGCGTTCGTGCAGACGCCCGGCGGCAGCGTCCGCTATGACGGGACCGCGCGGATCGACGGCGTGCCCGGCACCCACGCGCCGATCCCGATCGAGTTCGCCGACGTCGCGGGGTCTTCGTGCGGCGCGCTGCTGCCGACCGGCAACGTCGCCGACGTGATCGAGGGCACGACGGTCACGTGTATCGACAACGGCATGCCCGTGGTCTGCCTGGCGGCGTCCGACTTCGGCCTCTCCGGCCAGGAATCGCCGGCCGAGCTGGAGAGCAACGGTGAGCTGACCAAGCGGGTGGAGGCGATCCGGCTGGCCGCCGGGCCGCTGATGAACCTCGGCGACGTGACCGACAAGACAGTGCCGAAGATGAGCCTGCTGTCGCCGCCAGCGCGCGGCGGAACGGTCTCCACCAGGACGTTCATTCCGCACCGGGTACACGAGGCGATCGGGGTGCTCGGCGCGGTTTCGGTGGCCACCGCGTGCGTGCTGCCGGGTTCCGTGGCACACGAGGTCGCGGTCGTGCCCGAGAAGACCGAGGGGTCGCTGGACATCGAGGTGGAGCACCCGACCGGGTTCTTCACCGTCACGATCGACGTCACGCTCGAAGCTGGCGGGCCGGTCGTCACCCGGTCGGCGCTGCTGCGCACCGCCCGCATGCTCATGCGTGGCGAGGTCCTGGTGCCGTCGGCGGTGTGGGGCGGAGCCGGCAGCCAGGGAGGCTCGCGATGATCATCGACTGCCACGGTCACTACACCACCGCGCCACCGCAGCACGACGCGTGGCGTGACGGGCAGCTTGCGGCGTTCGCCGAGGGCCGCCCGTCGCCGCCCTACCCGCGGATCTCCGACGACGAGATCCGCGAGTCGATCGAGCAGAACCAGCTTCGGCTGCTGCGCGAGCGCGGCGCCGACATGACGATCTTCTCGCCGCGGGCGTCGGCGATGGCCCACCATCTCGGGGACGAGCGGGTCAGCATCGAGCGGTCCCGGGCGTGCAACGACCTGATCGCGCGCGTTGCCGGGCTGTTCCCGGACACGTTCATCGGCGTGTGCCAGCTTCCGCAGTCGCCGGGCGCCGACCTGAAGGCGTCCGTGGCCGAGCTGGAGCGGTGCGTGCTCGAGCTGGGGTTCGTGGGCTGCAACCTCAACCCGGACCCCAGCGGCGGCTACTGGACCGGGCCGCCGCTCACCGACCGGTACTGGTACCCGATCTACGAGAAGATGACCGAGCTCGACGTGCCAGCGATGGTGCACGTGTCCAGCAGCGCCAACCCCAACTTCCACGCCACCGGCGCGCACTACATCAACGCCGACACGACCGCGTTCATGCAGTTCATCCAGGGGGACCTGTTCGCAGACTTCCCCGATCTGCGGCTGGTGATCCCGCACGGTGGCGGCGCCGTCCCTTACCACTGGGGCCGCTACCGCGGGCTCTCCGACATGCTCAACAAGCCGCCGCTGGCCGAGCACGTGATGAACAACGTGCTCTTCGACACCTGCGTCTACCACCAGCCGGGCATCGACCTGCTGGTGCGGGTCATCGACGTCGGAAACATCGTGTTCGGCTCGGAGATGGTCGGCGCGGTCCGCGGCATCGACCCCGAGACCGGCCACTACTTCGACGACACCAAGCGGTACATCGACGCCGCCGACCTGACCGGGGCCGAGCGCGAGCAGGTCTTCTCGGGCAACGCGCGGCGGGTCTACCCGCGCCTGGACAAGGCGTTGCGGGAGCGTGGTCTGTAGATGGTGGTTGCGTTCACGCCCGACGCCGACTGGCTTCCGTACGACCCGCACCCCAGCAAGCCGGCCTACACCCCGCCGCCGGGGGCTGTGGACGCGCACTGCCACGTGTTCGGGCCCGGCGACGTGTTTCCGTACGCGCCGGAGCGGAAGTACACGCCGACCGACGCGGGCAAGGAGCAGCTGTTCGCGCTGCGCGAGTTCCTCGGCTTCGAGCGCAGCGTGATCGTGCAGGCCACCTGCCACGGCGCCGACAACCGGGCACTGGCCGACGCGCTGCTTTCCGACCGGGGGCGGTCCCGCGGCGTGGCCACCGTCCGGCCCGGCGTGTCCCGGTCCGAGCTCGC
>JASHOI010000695.1 GCA_030041195.1 Streptosporangiaceae bacterium
GGGCCTGGCCAGGACCGGAAGCACCGCCCACCACGGCAGCGGCGAGATCTTTCTGGCGCTGGCCACCGGGCTGCGCGCGCCGCGCGGCGCCGCGCCGCCGCGGGCCCCGGTCACGGGCGGCGCACTCGACGACTATTTCGCCGCCGTGGTCGAGGCGACCGAGGAGGCCGTCATCAACAGCCTGCTGCAGTCGGCGACGGTCACCGGGCGGGACGGGAACACATCCAGCCAGATTCCGGTCGACAAGCTGTGCAGCCTGCTTGCCAGGCATGGGGCGAGGAGCCGAGCGTGAGCGAACAAACACCGCAGCCCGCGCCGCCGGTCGCGCCGGTCGCAGCGGACGTGCAGCCGGGCTCGGCCGCGGCTGACGACCCGTACGCGTGGATGCGCGACCATGACCTGCCCGCCATGCGCGACTACCTGGCCGCCGAGCGTGCGTACTACGAGCGGGAGATGACGCCGGCCCGCGCGCTGCAAGACCGGCTGCTCGCCGAGATGACCGCGCGCGTGGCCCCCGCCGAGGACTCGGTGAGCTGGCGCCGCGGCGGGTTCTGGTACTTCACCCGGGTGGCCGACGGGCAGGAACTCGAGCGGTTCTGCCGGGTGCTCCGGCCCGGCGAGCCCGCCCAGGTGCTGCTGGACGCCAACGAGCTGCTCGGCGACCCGGCCTGCACCGGCGGCTACGTGGACATCGGGGTTCGCGAGGTCAGCCCGGACGGCCGGCTGCTGGCCTACTCCGTCGACTTCACCGGTGACGAGCTGTTCCAGCTCCGCGTCCGGGACCTTTCGACGGGCCAGGACCTGCCCGACCGCATCGACGCCACGTACTACGGGCTGGCGTGGGCGGCGGACTCCCGGTCGCTGTTCTACGTGCTCACCGACCGGGCGTACCGCCCGCACGAGGTGTGGCGGCACGAGCTCGGGACCGGCCCGGGCGGCGATGCTCGGGTGTTCCGCGAGGACGACGAGCGTTTCGCGCTCACCGTCCGGGCCACCCGGAGCGGCGGCTACGTGCTGATCGAGACCGAGTCCAGGGACACCACCGAAACCCTGGTCATTCCAGCGGCCGCCCCGCACGAGTCTCCGGTTGCCCTGGAATCGCGGGCGCGCGGCACCGAGTACCGCGCCGACCACGCGGACGGGCCGGACGGCGGCGAGTTCTACCTCGTCACCAACGACGGCGCCGAGGAGTTCCGGCTGGTCCGCGCGCCCGCGCGGGCGCCCGGCCGGGCCGGCTGGACCGAGGTCATCGCGGGATCGCCGGACACCCGCCTGGTGGCGTGCCACGTGTTCGGGCCATACCTGGTGGTGGAGCAGCGGCACGCGGCGGCGCCGCAGCTGCGCGTCGTGCACCGTCCATCGGGTGAGCAGCGGCTCATCGAGGCCGACGGGCCGCAGTACTCGCTCGCGCTCGGGATCAACGAGGACTACGCGGCGACCGCCGTCACCGTGCGAACCGAGTCGCTGATCGACCCGCCGTCGTGGCACGACGTGGACCTGGCCAGCGGACGCTGGGAGCTGCGCAAGCAAAAGAACGTGCCAGGATACGACCCGGCTTCGTATCAAACGCAACGGCTGGCGGCGACCGCCGCCGACGGCACGGTCGTGCCGGTGACCATCGCCTGCCGCCGGGGGCTGCGCCGGGACGGGTCGGCCGCGTGCCTGCTCGATGGTTACGGCGCCTACGAGGACTGCTACTGGCCGGAGTTCGGCGTGGCCACGCCCAGCCTGCTCGACCGGGGCGCTTTGTACGCGGTGGCGCACATCCGCGGCGGCGGCGAGGGCGGTCGGCGCTGGTGGCTGCAGGGCCGGCTGGACCGCAAGCGCAACACGTTCACCGACTTCATCGCCGCCGCCGACATGCTGGCCGCCGAGGGCTGGGCGGCGCCGGACCGGATCGCCTCCCGCGGGCGGTCGGCCGGCGGCCTGCTGCAGGGCGCGGTGTTCGCGATGGCGCCGCAACGCTGGCGGGCCGTGGTCGCCGAGGTCCCGTTCGTGGACTGCGTGACCACGATGTCGGATCCGACGATCCCGCTCACGATCAACGAGTGGGACGAGTGGGGCGACCCGAGAAGCGACCCGCTGATCCGCGCCTACCTGCGGTCCTACAGCCCGTACGACAACATGCCGCCGCTGCCCTGGCCCGACCTGCTGGTCACCGGGAACGTGCACGACACGCGGGTGCTGATCCGCGAGCCCGCCAAGTGGGTGGCCCGGCTGCGGGCCACCGCTGCGGCCAGCGCGGGCAGCGGCGGGGGCAGCGCGGGCGGCCGGCTGCTGTTCCGGGCCGAGCTGGGCACCGAGGCGCACATGGGACCGACCGGGCGGTACGACAAGCTGCGCTACCAGGCCGAGATCCTCGCGTTCATCGTCACCGCCACCGGCCTGCCCGCCGCGCCGCGCGCGTAGGGCCGCCGGCCAGTGAGCCGGAGCGCACCGCAGCTCCCAGAATGGGGCAAACCAGGCATAAGTCTTCAAGATCAGGTTAGTGGGTAACCCTGTCAGTCGTATCGACTGACGCGATACCCCACTCTGGCTTAACCGGCTGTCGGGCCGAGGCTCCGCCCGGATCCGGCAGGCGGGATTATGTCGGGATGCGCGTTCTGGTCACTGGGCAGCGGGGCAATGTCGGCACCCCGGTCGCCGAGTTCCTCTCCTCCGGCGGCCATGAGGTGGCGGGGTTTGACCTCGCGGACGGGATGGACGTGCTGGATCTCGCCGCCGTCCGGGACGCGGCCGCTGGCTGCACGGCGATCGTCCACCTGGCGGCGCTCGCCCATGACACCGCCGGCAGCCCGGAGCAGATCATGGCGGTCAACGTGCTCGGCACCTGGCACGTGCTGCTCGCCGCCGAGGCAGCGGGCGTCACGCGAGTGGTCTACTTCTCCAGCGCGCAGGTGCTGGGGATCGCCGAAGGCGAGCGGCTGCCGGACTATTTCCCGATCGACGACGCCCATCCCCGCCGGGCGATGCGCCCGTACGGCTTGTCCAAGCTCCTGGCCGAAGACATGTGCGAGGGCTTCACCGCGCGGACCGGGATCGTGACCGTGGCGCTGCGCCCGTTCGCGGTGTGGGGTCCGGAGACCTATGAGTGGGTCAAGGAGCGGCGCCGCGCCGATCCCCGGTTCGAGTGGGAGCCGTTCTGGGAGTACGGCGCGTTCGTCGACGTCCGCGACGTCGCGGTGGCGGTGCGCCAGGCGCTGACGGTTCCGCTGCGGGGGCACTACCGGGCGCTGTTGTGCGCCGCGGACATCAGCGCGACCGCGCCCAGCCTCGAGCTCGCCGCGCGGCTCGCTCCCGGGGTGCCGGTCACCGATCCGGACCGCTACCGCGCCGATCCGTGGCGCGGGTTGGTCGACTGCTCGGCGGCCGCGGCGACGCTCGGCTGGCAGCCAGCCTGCCGCTGGTCACCGCGCAGCCGGTGACCCGGGCGCTGCTCACGCCGTCTCGGCCGCGAGAACCTCGGCGACCGGCTGCCGGCTGCCGATTCGTGCCGGGATGACGGTGAGCGCGGCCATCGCGACGAGCGTCGCGAGCGCGGCGGCACCGAGCCAGGTCACCGGCGGCAGGCTGCCGTGTTTGACCGCGAGTTTGTAGAGCAGGACGCCGAGCGGGATGCCGAGGATGGCCCCCGGAAGCGCGCAGAACAGCTGGGCGACGACGAGCCCGGAGCTGACCTGGCGGACCCGGGCACCGAGCGCCTGCATCAGCGCAGCGGCGTGACGTGCGTCGAGCACGGTCGCCCAGGTGGTGAACAGCGTGTTCAGCGCGGCGAGGGTGACCAGCATGACCGTGACTACCGTGAGCATCTGCTCGTCCCGGTTGACCACCGGGTTGGACAGGCCGCCCCCGGTGAGAGCGACGGCTCCGGACAGCTTGTTGTCCGCGAACGCGTGGAACGCGATCACCGCCACGATGCCGGTGACGGTGACCGCGACGTTTGCCGCGCTGAGCACCGACCGGCGGGGGCGGCGCGCGACCAGCCGGAGCCCGAACAGCGCCGGGATTGGCAGCCTGCTCGAGATGCGCACCAGGGCGCCCCGGCGCTTCGGCGGCCGCGCGACGTCGTTGAGCGCCGCGACCGTGCTGCCGCGCGACGCGCGGATGGCGGGAACGAGCGTCGCCGCGAGCGCGACCACGATCGCCAGCCCGATGACCTGCGCCGAGGTGCCGAGCGAGAGCGGGGCCGCGCCCGCGGTGCCGATGAGCGCCGCACCGGGATTCGTGATCAGCGGCGACGCGAGCCAGCCCGCCACGAGGCCGACCACCGCGGCGAACAGCGCCAGTACCAGGTTTTCGGCGAGGAACGTCGCCGCGACCACGCTCGGCGTGCCGCCGACGGCCTTCAGCAGCCCGACCCGGCGCGCGTACTCCGAGAGCCGGCGTCCGACGAGAACGGCCACGCTGGCAACGGCGAGCAGCGCGAGCAGAAACGCTCCCGGCTGAAGCACCCCCTGCCCGTCCTGGACCAGCAGCCCGTCTTCCGACTCGAGCCCTTCCCAG
>JASHOI010000696.1 GCA_030041195.1 Streptosporangiaceae bacterium
CGGGGAGGCCAGCGGACCGTCCGGCGCGCTGGGCAGGCGCAGGGTCAGCTCGTCCTCGATCGCCTTCCGGGCCAGGTCGGCCGATGGCCCGGCGAGCTCGGCGACCGCGTCGGCGAGGACGTCGGGGTCGGCGGCGAACGGATGCGGCCGGGGCGCGCGCGACGGCCGGCCGGGCTGCAACCCCGCGGTGGCCGGGCGGCCGGAATCCTCGGCCCACAGGCTCAGCATCCCGTAGGCCCAGGTTCCGTGGATCACCAGCATGGCCAACAAAGGACCCTTTTCATCCGCCAACCTCGCGCGTGGAAGACCTGGGTCGTCGCAGGGTCCAGCAGCGACGGCCCGGCCAACCGCTTAGCACGCTAGCAACGGGTCCCGACAGTCGGCCCGCGAAACGCCGCTTAGCCGGCGGCGGTCAGGCCACGAACGGTGCGGCGCCCGAATCGGTGGCCATCGGGCGGCCCGCGGCCGCCCAGTCCTGCATCCCGCCCGCGACGTTGATCGTCTCCCAGCCGGCCGCGGCGAGCGCCTGCGCGGCGCGCGCGGAGCGCCCTCCAGATCGGCAGATCACGTAGACCGGCTGGTCCTGTGGTATCTCGGTGGTCCGGGCCCCTAGCTCACCCAGCGGGATGTGCCGCGCGCCCGGCGCGTAGCCCGCTGCCCACTCTTCGTGTTCACGCACGTCCAGCAGCCACGCACCTTCCGGCACGCTGGCCGCAGGAACCTCCTGGACCTGAGCGCCCCGCTCTGGCACAGTGATCAGCTCCCTCGGGAAAATCCTTGCGACAATCGTTTTTCATTAGCCTACGGCTAACTGCCGACAGCCGCTGGACGGGCCGGTCTAGTGGTTGGCGCGGCAGACCAGATTGCGGCGGGCGGCGCCGGCGAGCACGGGGCGTCGCGTAACAGGCACTCGGAGGACCGGCGGTGATCGTACGCGACGCGCTGGCCGGGGAGCTTGACGAGGTCGGGGAGGTCCGGGTGACCGCGTACCGGGCGGCCGGGTTCCTGTCCGCCGAGTCGGGGTACGAGCCGGTGCTGCGGGCTCTGGGCAGCGACGGTGACGGCATCGTGCTCGTCGCCGAGGACGGCGGCAGGATCGTCGGGACCATCACGCTGCGATCCGAGGGCCAGGTGGTGGCCGGGCCGGGCGAGGCCGAGATCAGGGCGCTGGCGGTGACACCGGACGGGCAGGGCAAGGGAACCGGGAGCGCCCTGCTGCGGACCGCGATCGAGCGCGCGGCGAGCCAGGGCGTCCGCCACCTCGTGTTGCTGACGCAGCCAGAGATGCTCGCCGCGCAGCGGCTTTACCGGCGGGCCGGGTTCCGCAGGCTGCCCGACCGGGACTGGTCGCCGGCGCCCGGCCGGACGCTGCTGGCCTACGGGCTGCCGCTGCGGTCAGGAGTCCTTGGGTAGGTCGCTGGCGCGGGCCGGCTCCTTGGCCGCGTCCTCCTGCCGCGCCTGCGCGTTGACCTTGCGAAGCTGCTTGCTCATCGAGCGGAACAGGAACACAAGGACGACGGCCATGCCGAACACGATCAGGAACGCCAGCGTGCCTGGCTCGGCGTTACTGCTGGCCGAAGCCGCCAGCGTCGTCACCGGTTCACCTCATTCGTCCGCTGCTCGCCGCTCGGCTGCCGCGCTCTCGCGCACGCCGGCGAACAGGTCGTCCTCCGGCTTCTCAGTATCTACCACCGACCTGGCCAGGTGGAAATCCTCGGTGGGCCAGGCCGCCCGCTGCACATCACTCGGGCAGGCGAACCAGGAGCCCTCCGGGTCGATCTGGGTGGCGTGCGCGATCAGTGCCTGGTCCCGGATCTCGAAGAAATCGCCGCAGGGCACCCGGGTGGTGATCTCCAGCCCCGGCTTGCCCGGGTCGTCGAGCCACTCGTCCAGCCGGCCCCCGTAGGGCGACTCGAGACCGCGGCGCAGCATCTCCTCGTGCAGCGCCATGAACCTGGCCTTGTGGAACGTGGCGAAGTAATAGAGCTTGGCCGGTTGCCACGGCTCGCCGCAGTCCGGATAGCGATCCGGGTCCCCGGCGGCCTCGAACGCCTCGATCGTCACGTCGTGGCACTTGACGTGGTCCGGGTGCGGGTAGCCGCCGTTCTCGTCGTAGCCGAGGATCACGTGCGGGCGGAACTCCCTGACCGCGCGCACCAGCGGCCGCGCCGCGACCTCCAGCGGCTGCAGCGCGAAGCATCCCTCGGGCAGCGGCGGCAGCGGATCACCCTCGGGCAGCCCGGAGTCGGTGAACCCGAGGAACTGCTGCCGGACGCCGAGGATCTCGCGGGCCCGGGCCATCTCGGCGCGGCGAACCGCGGCCAGGTCGGCGCGGATCTCGGGCCGCTCCATCGCCTTGTTCAGGATGTCGCCACGCTCGCCGCCGGTCATGGTGGCCACCAGCACGTCCACGCCCTCGCGCGCGTAGCGCGCCATGGTCGCGGCGCCCTTGCTCGACTCGTCATCCGGGTGCGCGTGCACGGCCATCAGCCGCAGCGGCGCGCTTTGCCGCGGCGCGGCGTCATCGGCCTCCCCGGCCTCCGCCTTGGCCTCGGCCTCGGCCTTCGGGCCGGCGGCCGGCCCCGCGGAATCGGCGGTCACTGCGGACAAGAAGATTCCCTTCACACACGCTTGGCAGACAGACCCGGCACCACCCCGCTGCGTTCGCCGGGCTCACGCGTCTGCATAGGAGCGACGCCGACAGGTCATTGTGCTACACAACAAGCCCGCGCCGGGGAGGCATTCCCTCGCGGCCCGGGCGGCGCGGGGGCGGCCCGGGAGCGGTCCGGGGGCGACGAGGGAGGCG
>JASHOI010000697.1 GCA_030041195.1 Streptosporangiaceae bacterium
GGCGTGGCGTTCGCCGCGGCGGGCGGCGCGGGCGGCGGCGCCCAGGCGCGCACGGTCGGGTACGTGACCAGGCGCGTCGAGAACGCGCTGGCCAGCGAGAACCTGGTCTTCGTCGGCCAGTCGGACGGCAAGAGCTGGGGCAACACCGTCACCTGGGCGTACGGTCCACGGAGCCGGTTTGAGGAGTACTGGCCCGCGGTGGACCACCGCGACCGGGTGGTGAACGGGCAGCACCTATGGGACTTCCCGCCGCAGGACCGCGGGCGGCCCTACCTGGCCCAGGGAACCGCCCTGGCCGGCCGCAAGCTGGTCGGCGCGTACGTCACGTACTTCGACCGCAGGTACAGCCTGTCGCCGCTGACGTCGCAGCCGACCAGCGCGTGCTCGACGAACGCCGCGCTCGCGATGGGCGGTCCGCTCATCCCGACCACGCACTGGTCGGCGTTCATCAATGCGACGCTTGCCTGCGGCGCGGCCAGCGTGACCGGGCATGTCCTGATCAATGGAGTGGAGACCACGGAGATCACCGGGAAGCCGGTCACGGTCCGGCTGTCACCTGGCTACGCCAAGACCGTCAAGGAGCAGTGGGCCACGGCCCGGTGGACCCTGTACGTGAACCCGGTCAGCTACCTGCCGGTGCGGATGTACGGGTCAACCGAGACGTTCGGCGGCAGCGCGGGCGCCCAAACCTCGTCGTCCGTGACGAACGTGCAGTGGCTGCCGCCGACTCCGGCCAACGTCGCCAAGGCCCTGGTCACGATTCCGCCGGGGTTCCACAGGTTCTTCGGCCCAGCCGGGGATCAGTAGCAGCCCGCCCTGCCCGGCCCCGGTCCCGCGCGGCGCGATCGGTGTGGTGGGGCCCACGCTGCTGTAAGAGCGACAGCAAGCTTCCCATGATCAAGGTTGGCCGAGGGTTTCGGCGGCTTTCCCGGGCCGCGCCCGGGTTTCGGGCGTCCGTTGCGGATTTCGGCCACGGGCGGTTCGGCGGGCTGGCGCTCGCGGCAACCGGGCACGTCAACGCGGCCGGTGCCGGATGCGCCACGGCTCCGGCGGCCCTGCGGGGGCCCGGCGGGTCACGTGGCCGCCCGACCGGGCGGGTGTTGTGGGAGGATCTTCGCGCGTGCGGATCCGCCCGCCCGATCCGGAGGATGACTGCTCATGCGCGACGAGACGATCGGCGACTTTCTTGACCGGCTCGCCGACCGGGTCCCGGCCCCGGGCGGGGGTGCGTCGGCGGCCCTGCAGGCCGCGCAGGGGGCGGCGCTGCTGGCGATGGTGGCGCGGTTCAGCACCGGCGAGCAGTACGCCGAGCACCAGGAGACGATCGAGCGCATCATCACCGAGGCCGACGAACTGCGCTCGATCGCGCTGCGGCTCGGCGAGGCCGACGCCGAGGCGTTCGCCGCCGTGGCCAATGCCTACAAGATGCCCGACTCCACCGATGCCGAGCGAGACGAGCGCTCCGAGGCCATCACCAAGGCGCTGGCCAACGCGACGTGGCCGCCGGCGAAGCTGATCGGCGTGGCCGGCATGGTGGTCGATCTCGCCGGGGCGCTGGTCACGATCGGCAACCGCAACGTGATCAGCGACGTGGCCGGGGCAGTCGAGGCCGCCCGCGCCGCCGCGGCCAGCGCCCGGGTCAACGTGGAGATCAACCTCGCCGGGATCAAGGACCCGCAGACCAGCCTGGAGATGATCGCCGACGCGGACAAGGCGGACGACATCATCGCCCGGGCGGAGCAGGTCACCGTCGCCGTCCGCGAGCAGATCCGCGCCTGACGGCGGCCACGGTCAGCCGCCGGCGGGACCGCGCAGCCGGTCCAGATGGGTGCGGATCACGTCTTCCATCTGCCCGTAGAACTCCACGATCAGCCGCAGTTCGTCGTCGGTGTACCGGGTCACCACCGCTTGCCAGCCCAGGACCAGCGGCAGGAAGACCGGGGCGACGTCCTTGAGCGCGCGGTCCAGGACCAGGCGGATCACCACCCGGCGGCGGTCCCGCGGGTCGCGTTCCCTGCGCACGTAGCCGGCTTCCTCCAGCCGGTCGGCCACCCCGGTGATCGAGGCCGTGGTGAGCCCGGTGGCCCTGGCCAGCTCTCCGGCCGTCATCTCGCCGCTGAAACTCAGGATGTTCAGGCAGTTCAGGTCCGTGGCGTTGAGGCCGATCCGGTCGGCGGCGGCCTGGCCCATGAGCTGCATCAGCGAGCTTGTCTTGCGGAACCCCTCGCCGAACGCGGCCGCCAGCTGCTTGCGCTCGGGCGGCCCGGCGCCGATGGCCTCGATCCACGGCATGTCCCAGTCGTGCTGGCTGGCTGTCGGCGGCTCCTCGGACATGATTAAGCTCCCTATTCGTTAAGCTACCTAGACAATAGCGCGACGAGATGTTAAGTTGCCAAGAGTGTAAGGGAATACCTCCTCGGAAGCGGAGATCGACATGACATCCGACGCTCAGATCCTGGCACCTCCGGAGCCTGCGGACGACGGCGTTGACCCGCGGCGCTGGCTGACTTTGACCATCCTGCTGCTGGCCGCGTTCATGAACCTGCTCGACGTCTCCATCGTGAACATCGCGATACCGTCCATCCAGCGCAACCTGCACGCCAGTTACGCGGACGTGCAGTGGGCGCTGGCCGGGTACACCCTGGCCTACGCGCTGGTCCTGATCACCGGCGGCCGGCTCGGCGACACGTTCGGCCGCAAGCGGCTGTTCCTGATCGGCGTGACCGGCTTCACGATCATGTCGGCGCTGTGCGGTGCCGCGCAGAGCCCCGGCATGCTGATCGCCAGCCGGGTCGTGCAGGGCGCGATGGGCGCGATCATGGTCCCGCAGGTGCTGGCCGTCATCCAGGTCATCTTCCCGCCTGCCGAGCGGATCAAGGCACTGGCGGGCTTCGGCGTGACCGCCGGGCTCGGCACGGTGAGCGGGCCGCTGCTCGGCGGGCTGCTCATCCAGCACAACCTTTTCGGCCTCGACTGGCGGCCGATCTTCCTGATCAACGTGCCGGTCGGCATTCTCGCCGTGGCCGCGTCCGCGGTGCTGGTCCGCGAGTCGCGGGCGCCGTACCCGCCGAAGCTGGACCCAGTTGGCGTCGGCTTGATCACCGCCGCGCTGCTGCTGCTGCTGTACCCGCTGGTCGAGGGGCGCCAGCTGGGCTGGCCGGCCTGGACGTTCATCTCGATGGCGGCCGCCGTGCCGGTGCTGGCCGTGTTCGTCGGCTACGAGCGGCACAAGACCCGGCGGGACGGCTCGCCGCTGGTGCCGCTGAGCCTGTTCCGGGACCGCGGGTTCAGCGCCGGCATGGCGATCACGATCGCGTTCTTCCTCGGGATCGCCTCGTTCGGGCTGGTGCTCACGCTGTTCCTGCAGGACGGCCTTTACTTCACGCCGCTGCACGCCGGGCTGACGTTCCTGCCGTTCTCGGTCGGCGTGCTGCTCTCGTCCGGCGCGGCCGCGCGGCTCGCGCCGCGGTTCGGCCGCGGGGTCACGATGGCCGGGGCGCTGATCATCGCGGCCGGCATGGCCGGGCTGATCGTGACCGTGCACCACTACGGCGCCGCCGTGACCACCTGGGAGCTCACCCCCGGCCTGCTGGCCGCCGGCCTCGGCCTGGGCACGGTGATCGCGCCGCTGGCCGACATCGTGCTGGACCGGGTGCCGAGGCAGGACGCGGGCTCGGCCTCCGGGGTGTTCAACACCGGCCTGCAGGTCGGCAACTCCATCGGCATCGCGGTGATCGGAGTGATCTTCTTCGGTCTGCTCGGCGCCCAGTCCGGCCCCGCCGCGACCGCGGTCGCGCCCCAGCTGCGCACCGGGCTCGTCGCGGCCGGCGTCCCGGCCCAGTACACCGGGCGGATCGAGGCCCAGTTCGGCACCTGCCTGCACGACCGGCTCGTCGCCGCCGACCCGACGGTGACGCCGCCGTCCTGCCGGCCGAGCGCGGCCGAGCAGGCGCTGCCCGCGGCGGCGCACCAGGTCATCGCCGGGGCGGGCGGCAGCGCGGTGCGCGACGACTTCGCGGCCTCGGTGGAGCGCACGCTGTGGTTCCAGGTCGGCGTGTTCCTGCTGGCCTTCCTGTTCATGCTGGCGCTGCCCCGGGGAGCGGGCCGCCGCGCCGCGGAGGACTCCACACCCGAGGAGATCGAGCCGGCGCTGGCCGAACGGGTCGTGGCCCAATAACCGAACGAGAACGGAGAACTGCGATGACCACACAGCGACTCCCGGGAACCGATGCCGCCCGGCACGGCACCGGGGACGCCGACCTCACCGTCATGATCGCGGCGCACGACGCGTTCCGCCGTGACCTGGTGCGCCTGGCCCGGGCGGCGGCCGCCCCGGACCGGGCGGACCCGCCGCGGCGTGAGCGGATCGGCCGCGGATGGGAGGTGTTCAAGCGCCAGCTGCACTTCCACCACACCGGGGAGGACCAGCACATCTGGCCCAGGCTGGGTGAACGGCTGGGCCACAGCGAGAGCGCGATGTCCGTCCTGCAGGCCATGGAGGATGAGCACGCCCTGGTCGATCCGCTGCTCGAGGCCGTCGACGCCGCTTTCGCCGACGCTGCGGGAGACCGGCTGGGCGACAGCGTCGACGAGCTCGTCACCGTCCTGCACGCGCATCTCGCGCACGAGGAGCGGGACGCGCTGCCGCTGATCGGCACCGCGCTCACCGCGGCGGAATGGCGGGCGGTCGGGCTGCGGCTCGGCCGGGCGAACGGGCTCTCCGGCAGCGCCGAGTTCTTCGCCTGGATGCTCGACGGCCTCCCCGCCGACGAGGTGGCCGCGACGCTGGCCGAGCTGCCGCCCCCGCTGCGGCTCATGTACCGGGTGGCCTGGCGGCCTCGCTACGCCAGGGTCAGCCGCTGGTAACCCGCCGAGGGAGGGACCGGCATGCAGATCGCGATCCTGGGCCGGGGCGACCCGAACATCGGCTGGCTGCTCAAGGCGATCCTGCCGCGCCGCGCTATGGCACCCTCGATCACGTGACGCCTCGCCGGGTGCTGCTGGATGAATGTGAACGCGTGCTGCCGCTGCTGCGGTCGCCCGTGCTGAGCGAGCGCTGGGCGCGGCCCAGCGCGCTGGAGCAGTGGTCAAACGCCGGGCTTGCCGGGCACCTGGCACGCTCGGCGTTCAATCTGGAGCGGGCCGTTGG
>JASHOI010000698.1 GCA_030041195.1 Streptosporangiaceae bacterium
CAGCGGGGCCGCCGGGGCCGTCGGCCGCGCCGGGCTGGCCGGCCCCGGCGCCCTTGGGCAGAATCCCGCCGATCAACGGCGTGTCGTACGGCAGGTCGCGGGCGCCCGCCTCGATCGCCTCCCGGCGCTTGCGCCCCCTGGGCAGCTGGCCGCGGGCACCGCCAGGCGTCTCGGCCGCCGTCTCGTCGGCGTCATCACCCTTGGCCGGCCCACCGCGAACGAAGCCGTGCAGTTCGGCGAGCCTGCTCGGCACGCGGTGCAGCGGCGTTCCGGTGATCACCAGCAGGCCGAAGCCGGTGACGAGCGTGAGCAGCGGAATCGCGACCCACGGCGTCACGGCGGCCACCAGCGGCGCCGATGCCGCATAGCCGATGAGCCCGCCGGCGCCGCGCATCGCGGCGACGCCGTCCGAGGGCCTGGGCGTGCCGTGCGCGATGTGCACCAGGCCGAGCCCGCCGATGATCAGCGCGGTCCAGCCGATGATCATGCGAGCGGTGTCGGCGTTCCGGTCCGGGTGCCGCAGGTACCGCCACGCGAGCAGGGCCAGCAGGAGCGGCAGCACCCACGCGGCCGAGCCGAACCCGCTCCGCACGACTGCCGAGAGCCCGTGCCCGACCGCACCGCCAAGCCGGAACCAGGTGACAGCGGCCATGATGATCGCCAGGCCCAGGGTGGCCAGCCCGACGCCGTCCCTGCGGTGCGCCGGATCGAGGTCGCGCGCGTGCCGCCCGAACGCCCGCACGGCGGTCCCTAAGGTGTGCGCCAGAGCCATCCACACGCCGCTGATCGCGGCGGCGATCCAGCCGATCAGGATCACGATCGGGTTATGCGACGGCGGCCTGCTGTACCGGCGCCCGCCCCTGCGCCCGTACCCGGTCCTGGACCGGCCACGCTGCCGCTGCCGCGACGGCGGCTTGCGCGCGGACCCGCTCGGACGTTTCCCGGCCCCCGATGAGCGCGACCGCGTGGTGGTGGCACCCTTCGAGCGCGCAGCCTCCTTAGGGCGCGCTGTACCGCTGGGCGCACGAGTCGCCATGATCTCTACGGTACCGGGGGATTAGCGCCCAGCGAAGCAGCGCGAGTGGCGTGTCGCACGCCGGCCGGAGCTCCGCACCAGTGTGGTGGGACCCCCGCTGCTGCTCTAGCACGGTGGTGGGCACCACGACCCCGTTCAGGAAGGGGGCGAGCAGCGTGTGGGTTGCGTGTTCTTGACGATCGTCGGGTAAGCGACATACCGTCGGTGGCAGAACCAAAACCGGCGGGAGGCGGCGTGCGCATCGCGGTCGTTGGCGGCGGCCCAGGCGGGCTGTACTTCGCCGCGCTGGCCAGGCAGCTGGACCCGGGCTGCGAGATCACGGTCTGGGAGCGGAACGCGGCCGACGACACGTTCGGCTTCGGCGTGGTGTTCTCCGACGAGACGCTGGGCGGGATCGAGCACGCCGACCCCGCCGTGTACCGCGCGATGGAGCGGGAGTTCGCCCGCTGGGACGACATCGACGTCCACTTCAACGGCCAGGTGATCACGAGCGGCGGGCACAGCTTCGCGGCGCTGAGCCGGCGGCGGCTGCTGCAGATCCTGCAGCAGCGCTGCGCCGAGCTGGGCGTGACCGTGCACTTCCGCGCCGAAGCGCCAGACCCGGTCGCGCTCGCGGCCAGCCACGACCTGGTGGTGGCGGCCGACGGGGCCAACTCGGTCACCAGGGCCGCGTTCGCCGGCACGTTCCGGCCCGACGTCGACGTGCGCCGGTGCAAGTACATGTGGCTCGGCACCGACAAGGTCTTCGACGCGTTCAAGTTCTACATCGAGCAGACGCCGTACGGGGTCATGCAGATCCACGGCTATCCCTACGACGCTACCGGCAGCACGTTCATCGCTGAGATGCACGACACCGTCTGGCAGGCGGCCGGCTTCACCGCCCCGGCTCTGCCCCCGGGCCGCTCCGACGACGCGTCGATCGAACGGATCCGCGAGCTGTTCGCCGGCGTGCTGGACGGCCACGCGGTGCACGCGAACAACTCCAAGTGGATCAGCTTCGGCACGCTGCGCTGCGGCAGCTGGCGCCGCGGCAACGTGATCCTGCTCGGCGACGCGGCGCACACCGCGCACTTCTCCATCGGCTCGGGCACCAAGCTGGCCATGGAGGACGCGCTGGCCCTCGCCGCCTGCCTGCACGAGCAACCAGACCTTGATACGGCGCTGGACGCCTACGAGGCCGAGCGCCGGCCGGTCGTCGCGTCGACCCAGCGCGCTGCCCAGGCCAGCCTGGAGTGGTTCGAGAACCTCGGCCAGTACACCGACCAGGAGCCGGAGCAGTTCGCGTTCAACATCATGACCCGCAGCCGCCGGGTCACCCACGGCAACCTGCGGCTGCGCGACCCGGAGTTCGCCGCGCGGATCGACACCTGGTTCGCCGGGCACGAGAAGCGGCGCGGCATGGGCAACGGCGACGTGGTGCCGCCGATGTTCCAGCCGCTGCGGCTGCGCGGCCTGGAGCTGAAGAACCGGGTGGTCGTGTCCGCGATGGACATGTACTCATCGGCCGACGGTACCCCGTCCGACTTCCACCTGGTCCACCTCGGCGGCAAGGCGCTCGGCGGCGCGGGCCTGGTGATGACCGAGATGGTCTGCGTCAGCCCGGACGGCCGGATCACGCCGGGCTGCGCGGGCATGTACGCGCCGGAGCACGAGGCCGCCTGGCGCCGGATCACCGGCTTCGTGCACGAGAACTCGACCGCGAAGATCGGGCTGCAGCTCGGCCACTCCGGCCGCAAGGGCTCCACCCGGCTGATGTGGGAGGGCATGGACGAACCGTTGCCGACCGGGAACTGGGAGGTCACAGCGCCGTCCGCGATCCCGTACCTGCCCGGCGTCAGCCAGGTACCCCGAGAGCTGACCGCCGCCGACCTGACCGAGATCAAAACGAGTTTCCGGAACGCGACGCTAGCCGCCGACCGGAGCGGGTTCGACATACTCGAGCTGCACTGCGCCCACGGCTACCTGCTCTCGTCGTTCATCTCGCCGGTCACCAACCGCCGCGACGACGAATACGGCGGGTCGCTGGCCGGGCGGCTGCGCTACCCGCTCGAGGTGTTCGCCGCGATGCGCGAGGTGTGGCCGGCGGACAAGCCCATGACCGTGCGGATCTCGGCCACCGACTGGTATCCCGGCGGTATCACCGGCGAGGACGCAATCGAGATCGCACAGGCGCTGTCGGCCGCGGGCGCGGACGCCATCGACGTGTCCACCGGGCAGGTCACGCCGGACGAGGAGCCGGCGTTCGGCCGGTCGTACCAGACGCCGTTCGCCGACGCGATCCGCAACCGGACCGGGATCGCCACGATCGCGGTCGGCGTGATCTCGTCCTGGGACGACGTGAACTCGATCATCGAAGCCGGCCGCGCCGACCTGTGCGCGCTCGGCCGGGCCCACCTCTACGACCCGAACTGGACCCTGCACGCCGCCGCGGACCAGGGCTACGATGGCCCGGCCGCGGCCTGGCCCGACCCGTGGCGGGCCGGGAGCAGGCCGCCGCAGACCGGGCGCAGCGACGGCCCGCGGCCGCGGTTGCAGCTCATCAGGGAGGGCGAGCAGGCCACCCGGCACGCGCGCTGGCGCAGTGCCAGCCCGGGGGCCGGCCCCCGGACCCCCCAGCCGCCCGCTCGGGCCGGACAGGCCGACCCTCGCGATCGGCATTTGACCGAGGAGGACCGCACATGAGGCTAGAGCGGGTCAATCCGCCGGCGCTGGCGCGGCCGTCGGGATTCTCGCACGCGGTGATCGCGGACGGTGGGCGGGTGGTGTTCCTGGCCGGCCAGGTCGCGCTCGGGCCGGACGGCGCGATCACCGGCAACACGGTCGCCGAGCAGTTCGAGCGGGCGCTGGCCAACCTGCTCGAGGCGCTGCGCGCGGCGGGCGGCTCACCGGCCGACCTGGCCAGCCTCACCGTGTACGCGGTGGACCTCGGTGACTACCGCGCGCACGGCCGCGAGATCGGCGAGGCCTGGCGACGGCTGGCCGGCCGGGAGTACCCGGCCATGGCCGCGGTCGGGGTCAGCCGGCTGTGGGAGCCGACGGCGCTGGTCGAGATCCAGGGTTGTGCGGTCATCGGCTGACGCCGGTGACCGCGAGCACGTGAGCGCGCGCCGGGTCGGCCAGCCGCTGGCGCAGCGCGGCGAAGGCCCGGTCGGCCGCCAGCCCGTTCCAGCCGTCCGGCAGCAGTTCTTCGGGCAGCCCGGGGTCGAGGAACGGCAGCCGGCGCCAGGTGGTGAGCGCCCGGACGTAGTCGGCGAACGCGGCGCCGGGTGCGGCCTCGTCCGGCCGGGCCAGCACCGGCCCGGCCGCGTCCAGGAAGGTCTGGTACTCCTCCTGCAGCCTGCCGAGGTCCCACCAGCGCGGAATCTGCTCCTTGAGGTCGCCGAAGGCCTGGTAGTCGGCCCGGAACAGGGTCACGTACCCGGACAGGCCGCAGCGCTCGAGCACCCGGGCGGTCTCGGGAGCGAGCCGCGCCGGGGCGATCCAGACCCCGGACGAGACCGTGCCGAAGCCGAGCCAGGTCAGCCGGGAGCGCAGTTCGTGCCGCCGCCGGCGCTGCTCCTCGGGCACGCTGAACACGGCGAGCACCCAGCCGTCGGCCAGCCGGGCCCGGGGCCGGTCGAAGATCCGCTGGTCGCCCTCGGCGAGGATGTCCCTGCCCTGCGGGGAGAGGCCGTAGCCGGCGGCGCCGTTGTCGCGGCGCGGGTCGAGGACGCCGCGTCGCTTCAGCCGGGAGACCGACGAGCGGACCGCGGCCTCGTCGACGCCGAGCCCGGACAGCAGCCGGATCAGCGACGCCACGGAGAACCAGCCGCCGGTGTCCCGCGCGTACAGACCGTAGATCGTCACGATCAGCGCCCGCGGCTGCACCAGCCACGGATCGCCGGTCGGGCCGCCGCCGTCTGCTGCGCCCGTGAAGGTCGTCATCCAAGGAACATAGCGGAATACTGTGGGTTATCCGCGCTGCGACGAGGGAGGTCAGGCCATGCGGCTCTCGCCGTCCGGGTACGCCGACACGTTCTGCAGGGACAACCTGCCGCCGGAGGGGTTGTGGCCCGATTTCCGGTTCACGCTGCCGGAGCTGCAGTACCCGGAGCGGCTGAACGCCGCGGCCGAACTGCTCGACGCGACGGCCGCGGCGTTCGGCGGCGGGCGTCCGTGCCTGCTGTCCGAGGACCGCACCTGGAGCTACGACGACGTGGTGCGGATCTCCAACCAGGTGGCGTGGGTGCTGGTGGACGAGCTCGGCGTGGTCCCGGGAAACCGGGTGCTGCTGCGCGGCCCGAACAACCCGTGGCTCGCCGCGTGCTGGCTGGGCGTGGTCAAGGCCGGGGCGGTGGCCGTGGCCACGATGTCGCTGCTGCGTTCCGGCGAGCTGGCCACGATCTGCGAGGTGGCCCGGCCGACGGTGGCGCTGTGTGATCACCGGTTCACCGAGGACCTGGCCGCGGCCGGTGTGGCCGGGCTGCAGATCGTCAGCTACGGGGGCGCCGGGCCGGAGGATCTGACGGCGCGGATCGAGCCGATGCCGCGCAACTTCTCCGCCGTGGATGCCGCGGCCGACGACGTGGCGATGATCGCGTTCACCTCGGGCACCACCGGGCGGCCCAAGGCGGCCATGCACTTCCATCGCGACCTGCTCGCGATCGCGGACACGTTCTCCCGGCACGTGCTCAAACCGCGCGCCGACGACATCTTCACCGGCACCCCGCCGCTGGCGTTCACCTATGGGCTCGGCGGGCTGCTGGTGTTCCCGCTGCGGGCGGGTGCGTCGACCTTGCTGCTGGAGAAGGCGACCCCCGCGGAGCTGGCGGACCACATCGCCGCGTTCGGGGTCACGGTGCTGTCCACAGCCCCGACCGCGTTCCGCGCCATGCTCGCCGCCGGCAAGGCCAGCCAGCTGCGCGGGCTGCGGCGGCCGGTGTCCGCCGGCGAGCACCTGTCCGCCTCGACCTGGCAGGCGTTCTACGACGCGACCGGCGTGAAGATCATCGACGGCATCGGCAGCACCGAGATGCTGCACATCTTCATCTCCTCGGCCGACGACGAGATCCGGCCGGGGTCCACCGGCCGGGCGGTGCCCGGCTATGAGGCCACGATCCTGGACTCCGAGGGCAAGCCGGTCGCCGACGGCACGCCGGGCCGGCTGGCCGTCAAGGGACCGACCGGCTGCACGTACCTGGCCGACGAGCGGCAGCGCAGTTACGTGCAGGACGGCTGGAACTTCACCGGCGACACCTACGTACGCGACGCCGAGGGTTACTTCTGGTACCAGGCGCGCAGCGACGACATGATCATCTCGGGCGGCTACAACATCGCCGGGCCGGAGATCGAGGAGGCGCTGCTCGGTCACCCGGACGTGGCCGAGTGCGGCGTGGTGGGCGTTCCCGACGAGGCCAGGGGCCAGATCGTCAAGGCCTACGTGGTGCTGCGGGACGGCGCGCCCGGCGGCGACGCCAAAGTGGCCGAGTTGCAGGAGTTCGTGAAGCAGCGGATCGCGCCGTACAAGTACCCGCGTGCGGTGGAGTTCCTGGCCGCGCTGCCCCGGACCAACACCGGCAAGCTGCAGCGCTACCGCCTCCGCGACCTCTCAAACAGCTAGCCCCGCCCGCGCCCTCTCCCTGTGATTCGCTTTTGTCCGGCAAACACCGGATAAAAGCGAACCGATAACGCGCGATCAGCCGCTCGCTGTCGCGATCCGGTCGATGCCGTAGCCGCTGATCAGCAGGCGTTCCTTGCGGTTGCCCAGCAGTTGCTGGGTCCAGTCGACGAACCCGCCGTCGCCGACCTCGAGCTCGCCGGCGCCGAAGTCGGCCCGGACCTTGAAGCACAGGCCGCTGTAGTAGCCGCGCCCGCTGCTGCGTTGCGGTGCGTCGGCGACCTCGGCGCGGCCGGTCCCGGCCACCGCGGCCGCAACCGCCGCCGTGACGTCCGGCATCGTGTCGTCCAGCCGGGTGAGCTCGATCCGGACCCGCGCCGCGCCGAGCCGGGCCAGGCCATCGGCGGCGAACCGCAGCTGCTCGACGGCGCTGGCCTGCTCGAATGCGTGGCCACCGGCGTCCCGCCCGGCGGTGACGACGCCGAGCAGCTG
>JASHOI010000699.1 GCA_030041195.1 Streptosporangiaceae bacterium
CGGCGATCCGGGGGTCTGTCCGGCCAGCAGGCTGAGGATCTTGGCGATCATGGCACCATGGGCGGTGCGCTGCCGGGCATGGCGCTTGAGCAGATCGGGTGCCGGATCTAGCAAGAACAAGAACAGTGCGCCGTCGGGTTCAGCGAGGTCGAGGGCGCGCTCGAGCGCGCGGCCAGCGGCGACGGGGTCCCCGAGCGCGTCCTGGGCAATTGCCTCCAGCAGAAAGGCATGAGGTAGCCAGCCCCAGGGGAGCGCCGACGCCGGGCTGTCGAGGACCGGTGCAAGGGCGGCGGCCGCCGCACTCGGGTTACCTTGCGCTAGCCGTAGAGCGGCAGCCGCAGTGCATATCTCTGCGCGTTCGCGGTCTTGACTGCCGAAGCCAGCCAGGATTTGCTCGGCCGCCTCGGTATCCCCGAGACGGGCCAGGGTGTACAGCAGCATGGCCCGTGCCCGCGCCAGGAGCAGGTTTGGCGCGTCCAGGCGCTCGGCCAGCCGCTCGGCGGCCCGGAATGCAGCCAGCGCTGCGGCGTCCCGGCCGCGCCCCAGCTCGAGCCGTCCGCGGAAGTACTGCGCCGCCAGCCTGGCCGCGGGTTCGGTATCCTCTGTGATCGTTCGCTCGGCGCGGTGAACCCAGGCCTCTGCCTCTTCAGGCCTGCCCTGCCCAACGAGCACGGATCCGAAGGTCAGGTACGCGATGCCGACGGCCGGGTCTTCGGTCCAGCCGTGCTGCCGAGCCAGTTCGATTGCTTGCATGCTGAGCTCGGCTGCCCGTGCGGCCGAGCGGTAGATCTCAACAGCTGCCTGGTACGCCAGTCCGGTGAACTCTAGGAACGGCCGTCCGATGCGACGCGCCAGCGCAATCCCCTGGTCCAGGTGCCGCTCCGCTTCCTCGAACCGCGTGGTCCAGACCTCAGTGCTGCCCAGGGTGATCAGTGCCAGCGCGCGCAGTTCCTCGCCCAGGCCGAGCTGTGCCGCTAGCGGTGCCTCGGCCAGGGCCTGCAGGCCCTCCGCTTCCTTCGCGACTTCCGGCAGGTTCCCGCGCTGCCGGGCGTGAACCAGCCGTATGACGCCGACCAGAACCTGAAACTTGCCACGCCGGCTGGCCTCCACCGAGCCCGATCCCTGCTCCGCTAGACGCAGATACCGCTCCGCCGCTTCGAGCGATCCACGGGCCAGCTCATCGGCCGCGACCAGCCCGGCCAGCTCCGCATCCGTTGCGCTGGCCTCGGCCGGGAACCCGGCCAGCAGCGCGTGAATGGTCGCGGCCTGGCCTGCGAGGTGCAGGCCTGGCTTGTTGTCGGCGAGCAGCCGGGTGGCCATGGCCCAGTCACCGGCGGCCTGGGCCTGGCGGACGGCCTCTACCGGGAAGCCGTGCCCGCTGAACCACTCCGCTGCCGCTCGGTGCAGCGTCGCTACCTCGCCCGGTGCAGTGCGGCGCAGCTCCCGCTGAAGCAGGTCGGAGAAAAGATGGTGGTAGCGAAACCAGGACCGCGCCGCGTCCAGGGCGATAACGAACGCGTTCGCTTCCTCCAGGTCCTGCAGCACGCGCTCCCCGCCGGTGCCTCCGGTCAGCACGTCGGCGAGCTCGCCGTTGACTTGATCCAGCACGCTGGTCCGCAGCAGCAGCCGCTGCACGTCGAGGCTGCGTCGACCCAGCACCTCTGCCAGCAGGTACTCGGCCACAGTCCGCTCGCTACCGGAGAACTCCGCTGCGAACCGTTCCGGCTCGGGGTGCGCGGCCAGCGACAGCGCCGCCAGTCGCAGCCCGGCGGCCCACCCCTCGGTCCGCTCGTACAGCGACGCCAGCGCCGGCTCAGCCAGCTCTACCGCAGCCCTCCGCAACAGCTCGCGCGCCTCCTCGAGCGTGAACCGCAGATCTTCCGTGCGCAGCTCGGTCAGCTCACCCTGCAGCCGAAGCCGGTGCAGCCCCAGCCGCACGTCATGCCGGGTGGCCAGGACGAACCGCAGTTCCTGCGGCCCGCGCATCACGAGCAACTCCAGCTGGCGCAGCGTCTCGTCCGAGTCGAGCTCGTGCACGTCATCGATCACGAGCCAGACCCGGTCCTCCAGCCGTGCCAGGTCTTTCATCAGCCGCTCGGCGACCGCCCACCCATCCATGTCTGGCGCCGCAGTCAACGGGCGCACCAGCGCCGACCCCGGACCCGTCCGCCGCAGCGCGCCGAGCACCGCCAGCCAGAACCTCAGCGGGTCACGCTCGTCCCGCCCCACCGCAACGGACGCCACGCGACCGGTTGGAGCCGCCTCGGCGATCCACGATCGCAGCAAGACGGTCTTTCCGCTCCCGGGCGGCGCCGACACGACAGTCACTCGGGCAGGCGCCCCGAGCCGGGCCAGCAGCGCGGGACGGGACACCACGGGCCCCGTGCCCTGGCCAGCGAGCCAGCTGGCCACTGCACCCGGTCCCTGCGCAGATCCCACGGCGACGATCATCGCACGACGCCCGTTCGGTCACCTACATCGAGACAGCGCGGCCACGGGGTGGCCGCAGGCGGGCAAGCGGGCTGAGATCACATCGCTGATGTGACGCCAGCTCACATCGTTGGACGGCAACCTGAAGCGGAACCGGTCAGCCAGCGTCTTCGCGCGTCTTCGGTGAACGGCTCGGCCATCCCGGCCGCTAGCTACAGAGCAGAGGAGTCACGATGACTACCACAACCCGCACCGCCCATCTGCTGGCCCGCATGACCGACGGCGACGACATGTTCAACGCGCGCGATTTCACTGGGCTCGATGAGGTCCACCATCCCGACATGATCGCCTACATGACCGGCTTGGCCCAGCCCATCTACGGCCGCGCAGCCCACTCGAAGGCCATGAAAGACCTGGTCAAATCCTTCCCCGACATCCGCGTCCACACCCCGTACCCAATCCAGTTCGGCGCCGGCGACTGGATCACCGTCGTCACCAACGTGACCGGCACCTTCACCGGCGAGCTGGCCCTCCCCGACGGCACCGTAGTGCCGCCGACCGGCAAGGCGTTCGACCTGGAGTTCGGCCAGACCTCCAAGTGGGAAGGTGACCAGCTCATCGTCATCTCCGCCTTCTGGGACGCTGCCCTGCAGGCCCGCCAGCTCGGCATGACCTGAACGCCCGTTCAGTCCGGTCGGCCCGCCGCCGAAGGAGGCATCCGACCCGTGAGCACAGCGGGCGTCAGCGGACTGCTCGTCATCAGCATGATTGCGCTCGCGGCGCCCGTACTTGCGGTCGGCGTTCAGCGGGCAAGGGTTCCAGACGTCGTCATCGAGATCGTCGCCGGAATAGTCGTCGGCCCGTCTGTCCTCGGCTGGGTGAAGATCGACCAGCCTGTCGGTCTGGTGGCGCTGCTCGGCCTCGCGTTCTTGCTCTTCCTGGCGGGGCTCGAGATCGACCTCAAGGTCATTACCCCCAGCCGGCTCCGCGCCCCGCTTGCCGGCTACGCCGCCTCGCTGCTGCTCGGGTCGGCCGCCGGGTTCGCGTTCCACGCCGCCGGGTGGGTCCGAAGCCCGCTGTTCCTCGCCATCACGCTATCGTCGAGCTCCCTGGGGCTCGTCGTGCCAGTTCTCGCCGACGCTCTTCAGTCCCGGACACTCCTTGGCCAGCTGACAATCGCGGGCGCGACCCTCGGCGAGTTCGGGGCAATCACGCTGCTGTCGCTGTTCTTCTCGGCAACCCGGGCGGGAACCGCCAGCAATGCCATCACGTTCGGGATCTTCGGCGTCGCCGCCGCTGCGATCGGGCTGACCCTCAGCCGCGCCGACCGCAGCCTGCGGCTGGACGCCTTCCTCACCCGGCTGCAGGACACGACGGCCGAGATCCGGGTCCGGATCGCCGTCGCACTCCTCGTCGGGTTCGTTGCGCTCGCGGCGAAGATCGGACTGCAGATCATCCTTGGCGCCTTCCTCGCCGGCGTCATCCTCAACATCGTCGACCGCGACACTGCCAGTCACCCGCTTTTCCGCACGAAGCTCGACGGGCTGGGCTACGGCTTCCTCATCCCGGTGTTCTTCGTCTCCAGCGGCGTCCAGTTCGACCTCACCGCCCTGACGCACAGCCCCTCTGCGCTGGCGAAGATCCCGCTGTTCCTGCTTGCACTACTGGCCATGCGCGGCGCACCCGCAGCCCTTTACCTGCGGACTGTCGGCAGCCGCGGCGCGGTCGCTGCCGGGCTTCTGCAGGCCACATCGCTTCCCGTCATCGTCACGGCAGCATCAATCGGAGTCGCGACCCGCGCCATACCGGCTGTCACCGCATCGGCGCTGGTCGCCGCCGGCCTGCTGTCGGTGCTCATCTTCCCGGCAGCAGCGGTCGCTGTGATCGGCGCCGGCCGGCCCGAGCCGGACGAGCCAACTGCCACAGCGCCGGAAACCGACCACCCGCCGGCCAGGGCGGCCCGACGGCGCGCAACCCGCAGCACCAGGCCTAGCAGCAAGTTCCGGCTACCAGATCGCTTCAGGAGGACTCATGACCAAGCCCGTCTACGCCGTCACCGGTGCCTCAGGCCGCCTTGGCCGGCTCGCAGTTGAACAGCTCACAGCCCGTGGCATGCCCCCGTCGGATATCGTCGCCCTGGTCCGCACGCCGGCTAAGGCCGTCAGCCTCGCAGCGTCCGGCGTGCAGGTGCGCCAGGCGGACTATTCCCGCCCCGCGACCCTGGCTCCCGCTCTCTCCGGCGTCAACCGCCTGCTGCTTGTATCCGGCAGCGAAGTCGGCCATCTGGTCCCCCAGCACACCAACGTCATCGAGGCCGCGAAAACCGCTGGGATCTCGCACATCGCATATACCAGCATGCTTAATGCCGATCACTCGACCAGCCCGCTAGCCGGTGAGCACCGCGAGACCGAGCGTGTCCTCCGCGAGGCGGCCGTGCCCCATACCGTGCTGCGCAACGGCTACTACACCGAGGGCTACGCCGACCATCTCGGCGAGTACCTAGCCGCTGGCGAGATAATCGGCGCGGCCGGCCACGGCAGGATGTCCACCGCCACCCGCCAGGACTACGCCACCGCAGCAGCCGCGGCACTGTTCAGCGACGCGGCCGGGAACCGGACCTACGAACTTGGCGGCCCAGCCTACGACGTTACCGAGCTCGCCCAGATCATCGGCGACGTCACCGGCACGAAGGTCGCCTACCGCGACCTGTCCGCAGGCGGATACGCGGCCGAACTCCAACGATCCGGCGTCGACGAGACCACCGCTCGGTTCGTCGCGGCCCTGGATGTCGCGGTCGCCCGCGGCGACCTGGAGACAACCAGCACCGACCTGGCGGATCTGCTTGGCCGGCCTGCTACCGGTCCCGCTGACGTCGTGCACGCGGCTTACGATCTGCTCAAGGTAACGTCCAGGACGGCGGTCATCGGGCTCATCGGCGCCGGCCGTATCGGAGGGACCTTGGCCGGGCTGGTGGCCGACGCCGGCTACCACGTCGTGCTCAGCAACGACCGCGGGCCCGCCGCCCTCAGCGACCTGGTCGCTCGGCTCGGCCCAGGTGCCCGCGCCGCCACGCCGACCGAAGCTGCCGGGGCCGCGGACCTCGTCATAGTGGCTGTTCCCCTCTCGGCTTATCGCGAGATTCCTGCCGGGCAACTCGTCGGCAAAGTCGTCCTCGATGCCACCAACTACATGCCCGACCGGGATGGCCACATCGCCGAGCTGGACGACGAGAGCGCCACATCATCACAGCTGCTGCAGGCCCGCCTGGCCGGCTCGCACCTGGTCAAGGCCTTCAACACCGTATTTTTCGAGCACCTCCCGGCCCTAGCCCGGCCGCACGGCGCCGCCGACCGCAGCAGCCTTGCCATCGCCGGCGACGACCAGCTCGCAAAAAACACCGCGAGCGCCTTCATCGACGCCATCGGATACGACCCCTACGACGCCGGCTTGCTCAGCGAAGGCTGGCGCTTCCAGCCCGGCGCTACCCCGTACGCGTACGGCACCGGGGGATCCTTCGACCACCCGCAGCCGGCCTCGGCACAGCACATCGCTGATCTGCTCGCGCGCGCCAAGCACAACGTCAAGTGAATGAACGACACCCGTGGCCGCTGCGGCAGGCAGCGCAGCCCGATCCCGAGGAGCCAGTGATGCCCGAAGTCGTATTCGTGTCCACGCTAGAGCCGAAGCACGGACGGCACAACGAGCTGGTCGAACTGCTGGCGGAGCTCGCGAAGCACATCCGTGGCGAACCGGGCTGCCTGCAGTACTCGGTGTACCGCCCGCTCGGCGAGGAGAAGGGCTCGCTCCTGGTCATCCAGAGGTACACCTCGCTCGAGGCGTACCAAGAGCACAGCTCGTGGGCGCGCGGCCAGGCACCCAGGATCAGCGAGCTCCTCGCAACGCCTCTCACCCCTCCCGTCCTGTTCGAACCGGTCCCGCTAGGGGACGACGCGGCGAAGTAACGGCGGCTCGGTTCGGGAAGGCGCCGGAGTTGATCTCTTCTGCGGGTAGGCGGCGAGAGTGGGTCAGCTTCGTGCAGGGCAGGAATGGCGTGCCCACAGTGCCCGTGGCTTCCGCGGGCTAGGAGCCGCTTTAGACGAATCTGCTGATTGCCTTGTGGACCGAGGCGATCGCGCTGGCGCCCTCCCCGGTGGCTGCGGCGACCCGCTTCATCGAGCCGGAGTGGACGTCGCCGACCGCGAACACGCCCGGGATGCTGGTCTCGAACGGAAGCGGCCGCCGTCCCAGCGTGGCCCAGGATGGCCCGAGGTCGTCGTCATTCAGCTGAACGTCGGTCCGGATGAACCCATCGTGACCGGTGGCGATCCCGGTCAGCCAGCTCGTGGCGGGTTCGGCGCCGATGAAGCAGAACAAGCCCGAGCATGGCTGGGCTTGCGTGCTGTCGGTCGTCCGGTCGGTGATGCTGACTTCCTCGAGGAAGTCGCCGCCATCCAGCCGGGTAACCTCGCTCTGGCATCGCACCGTCACCCGTGGATGGGCGCTCAGCCGGTCGACGAGATAGGCCGACATCTCAGCCGCGATATCGGGGCCGCGGACGACCAGCGAGACCGTGCTACCGCGCCCGGCCAGGTACAGCGCCGCCTGACCGGCGGAGTTCGCGCCGCCGACCACCGTGACCGGGCTGCCCATGCACCCCCGGGCTTCCAGTTCGGTGGCTGCGTAGTAGATACCGGCGCCCTCGAAGTCAGGCCAGCGCTCCAGCGGTAGCGCCCGGTAGCGGGCGCCGGTCGCGATGATGACGGCTTTGGTGTCAATGACCTCCCCGCCTTGCAGGCGCAGGCGGAGCAGGTCGCCGTTCCGGTCGGTGTCGAGCTGTACCGCCTCGCAGGGGCTGGCCAGCTGGGCACCGAACTTCAGCGCTTGGAGCACGGCCAGGCCGGTCAGATCGGCGCCAGTCAGGCCGAATGGGAAGCCGAAGTAGTTCTCGATCCGGGAGCTGGCCGCTGCCTGGCCGCCGGTGCCGACGGCGTCCAGCAGCACGGTATCCAGGCCCTCGGACGCCCCGTAGACTGCGGCCGCCAGGCCGGCGGGGCCTGCGCCGACGATCGTGACGTCAACCGGTTTGGTGGAGGAACGACGATAGCTGAGGCCCAGCTTCTCGGCGAGGTCGCCTGGCGTGGCCTGTTTCAGCGTGGTACCGGGCATGACGACGGCGGGCAGGTCGTCCTCGGTCAGGCCGGACGATTCCATCATGGCCCGGCCCGCGGGGGTGTCGGCATCGAACCATAGGTGGATCAGACGCTGCCGGCTGGCATACGTCCGCAGCGCCAGCGCCGCCGCCGACCTGGCGCCACCGACGATCTCCACCGCCAGGGCGGCGGTGCTGCGCTGCAGCAGCTCGCGCCGGGCGATCAGCGCCTTGAACACAATGTCGGACAGTTCGACGTCGGTGGCCATGAGCTGCCTCAGGCGCTCCGGCGACACCCGGCGTATCGTCCCGGCCTCCCGCGCCCGGCACAGGAGGTAGACGTTCTGCCCGGTCAGCAGATTCAGCTCTCCAACAAACCCGCCCGCATCCACCACCGCGACGGTCGCGGCGCGCACGTTAGCGGTCGCTGTCCGGACAACCTCCACCGAACCCCGGGCGACCACGATCATATCTGCGTCTTCGTCGCCCGGACGGAACAGGACATCGCCCCGATCAATCTCCTGCGGCGTGCCATAGGACAGAAGCCGGGCGAACAGCTCATCGCCTAGCCGTGGCGATGCGACGCTGGTCGGTACCAGCGGTTTGCCCGGCCGTCTGCGTGCGTGGCTGGCGCGCAGCTGATCCAGATCACGCGGAGTGGCCCAGGCCACCGGCCGCGCCAGGCCGGCCTGGCTGAACACAGAGCCGCGCCCGGCCCAGGGCCCGGCGCCTGCGCGGGACAGTTCATTCATCGCTGTCAAGCTTTCAGATCTCCCGCCGTCTGGTCAAACGTCCCGCAGGCCAGCTGGCTCGACGCCTGAACGCAGCTGGGAAGCCGTCAGAGCAGTGTGGAGCGGATCGGGGCTTGTGCCCGCGTCGGCAGTGATGACGTCACGGGCGCCCGGATCTGACCGGCCCACCCAGCAGGCGGCCGGGCTCGGCGACAGCCTGATGGCGGACGCGGGCGGAAATCAGGTTGCGCGGGCGAGGATCCGGCGGCGAAGGTGCGGTGGATGACCATCGCGCTGGATGTCGCCGCCGACGGAGACCAGCCGGTGCTCTGTCTTAGGCCATGGCTCCTTGCGGACATGCCGGACCTGCTGGCAGCGACGGCGGATGAATATCCCATCCAAGGTCTCGGGTCGCATCCTGATCTTTCTGACCAGTTTCAGCACCGCTGGAGCGGTCCCCGTAACGCCGGGGAAGCCGAGCTGTGGCTGTCGGGTCAAGAGCGGGGCTGGGAGCACGGCGACTGGCTGACTTTTGCTGTGACGGATGTGTCACAGCACAAGGCGGTCGGTCACGTCGGGCTGTGGAACCGCGATGGCGGCCAGGTCGGCAGCGGCGAGCAGGGTGAGATCGGCTACTGGACGGCGGCTGACTCCCGCGGTCGCGGCATCGCGCCGGCCGCGGTGCGGGCCGTGACGGGCTGGGCTTTCGACAGTTTCGGTTCCGACGACCTGCCCCGCATCATGCTGGTTCACGATCTGGACAACCCTGCGTCGTGCCGGGTGGCGGCGAAGAGTGGTTATCCGTTTCAGCGGCTCAGCCCCGCGAACCCACCCCACTGGTTCACCGACGGGCACATTCACGTGGCCGAGGCGCCTGCTTCCCGGCCGGGCCGAGCTCACCGCTGATGGACTCCTCGCAGATGTCCGCGGCTGGTGACTGTGCGGACTGGCAGGGTTAGAACTCGGTCTTGAGTCTTTCGATGTCGCGGGTGTGCTCGCGCAGTTGCGCATAGGCGGGTCGTTCGCCGATGCGGGCCAGGGCCCAGCGGATGGCCTCCGCACGATTGGCCGCGATGCCCGCGCTGATCAGCGTGTCCACGATTTCCAGCTCCGGTGGTCTGAGCCGGGCCATCACAGGGGTGAAGTCGCCGCTGCCGGGCCGGTCCTCGTCGTCGAATCTCATGAAGAAATGACCGTGCGGGTGGCCGTCGGCGTCTTGGGGCAGGATCTCGATCCGCCCGACCTCGGGCAGCCGCTGTGACAGCTCGTGCTGGAACTGCTTCATAGCCGCTGCTTTGAGCAGCGTGTGCGGCGCGGGCAACTCTCCGTCGTCGCCAGGAGTCACGATGAGGGTCAGCCGGAGCAGCGTTTCTCCTGGTTCGACCACCGGGTCGTCGCCGTGCTCGAGCAGGTCGACCCGGCGGACCACGCCTGGGAAGAGCGTTTTCGCGTGGTCTTCTAGCTCGTGCTGGATGCGGTCTTTTGCACCTTGGTCCATGGGTCTGCTTCCATAGAGTTACCAGAGTAACTATAGTATCAAAACTAGCCTGCGGCCACCAATAGTTACCTCGGAAATTCCGGTGGCGCGGTTTCCAGGCGCCCGTTTTGTCCAGCCGCTTCGGGGGGCATGACCGGGGGATCGCGGTGTGCCGTAGGGGAAGCGCATGACTTCCGTTAGGGATGCGTCAGCACGGTCGAGCCGACGTGCCTGCGGTCGTTGTTGGTGCTAGAACGCTAGTTAAGAGGCCGCGTGAGGGCCGGAGAGGTACGGCGATCCCATGATCAAGCCACAAGAGACCTCGTCCATCCGTGCTTGTGAAAACTTTCACAAGCACGGGGTGTCGATCCCGGGCGGCCGTCGGCGCGCCACGCAGCGCTGCGCGGGTGCCGTGGCGCGGCCGTAGCGCGGCAGCCCCGCGCATCGGCCCTGCCG
>JASHOI010000700.1 GCA_030041195.1 Streptosporangiaceae bacterium
GGCAGCGGTCGCGGCCGGGTGGGCGTGGTCCGGGACGCTGGCCGCGGCCGACGGCCCGGTGACCGTGCGGTGCGAGCCGCTGGCCGGGCACGATGGCGGGGCGCTGCTCACGGTCCAGCGGGCCCGGCCCGGACCGGGCTGGCTCAGCGGGGCGGCCCAGATCGGGAGCACGCTCGACCTCGACAAGACCGCGCGCGAGGTGACCGGAGTCGCCGTGCCCGGGTTCGGCGACGCCGCCGCCATCTTCGTGCCCGAGCGGTTGCTGGCGGCCGACGAGCCCGCGTGGCAGCAGGGCGGCCACGCGGCAATGCGGCGGCTCGCCACCCGGCTGGCCGGCCAGCCACAGGCGGTGACCGACAGGTTGCTGCCCCCGGGCGAGAGCGTTGTCATCGGCGAGGATTCGCCGTCGTTCCGCGCGATGGCGGGCCACGGCCCGGTTGTCTTCGACCGGCTCGACACCGAGACCGCCTCCCGGATCGCCCGCCATCCTGGCGGCCCGGAACTCACCGCTGGCTACGCGTCGTTTCTGGCCATGCCGCTGGTCGCCCGGGGCGCGGTCGTGGGCTGCGCGACGTTCGCCCGATCAGCCGGGCGCGCCGCGTTCGGGCCCGAAGACGTCACCGCGGCCGGCGATCTGGCCGCGCGCGCGGCGGTGTGCCTGGACAACGCGCGTCTGTATCAGCGGGAGCGCCGCATCGCCGGGGCGTTGCAGCGCGGGCTGCTGCCCGGGCAGCCGCGGGTGCCGGCGGGGCTGGAGGTCGCGCGGCAGTACCTGCCGGTGGGGGACAGCATCGTGGGCGGCGACTGGCACGACATCGTGTCGCTGCCGGGTGCGCGGACGGCGCTGATCGTGGGTGATGCGATGGGCCACGGCCCGGAGGCGGCCGCGGTGATGGTGCAGTTGCGCACCGCCGCGCACATCCTGGCCGGCCTGGGCCTGGAGCCCGAGGAGGTGCTGGGCAGGCTGGACGCGATGGCCGCCGAGCTGGGGTCCGCGCCGTTCGCGGCCACCTGCACCTGCACGGTCGTCGACCCGGGCGAGGGGTCGTGCGTGATCGCGCAGGCTGGCCATCACCCGCCGGTGCTGGTGCTGGCGGGCGGCGATGCGCAGGTGCTTGACCTGCCGTCCGGCGTGCCGCTGGGCCTGGGCGCCGAAGCGGGGGCGCAGCCGTTCCAGGCGGCGAAGTTCGCGATGCCGCCCGGGGCGACGCTGGCGCTGTACACCGATGGGCTGGTGGAGAGCCGCAGCCGTCCGCTCGAGCACGGCATGACCTTGCTGCGCAGGGAGCTGGTCTCCGCGCTGGCCCGTCCCCGGGCCACGCTGCAGAGCACCTGCACGGTAGTGACCACGAGACTGCGCCAGCACGGCGAGGATGACATCACTCTGGTCCTCGCCCGCGCCGCCGGCAGCGGTGACGCGGTGTAACCGTTGGCCGTAAACGCTAGGGCGGTTCAGGGGTGAGCCATGACATCGAGCGATAAACAGGATCGAGCCATCTCTCTGTTCAACGAGTCCGATCGCCTGAGCGGCCTGGGACGGCGGGAAGAGGCGCTGGCCGCCATCGAAGAAGCCGTCACCATCTTCCGGCAGCTCGCCGGCGCCAGGCCGAGCGAGTTCCTCCCCGACCTCGCCCACTCCCTGAACAACCGGTCCGTTCGCCTCAGCGACCTGGGACGGCGAGAAGAGGCGCTGGCCGCCATCGAGGAAGCCGTCACCATCCACCGGCAGCTCGCCGACAGAAACCCGGACGCGTTCCTGCCCGGCCTGGCTTCTTCGCTGAACAACCAGTCCAACAGCCTGCGCGGCGTGGGACGGCGGGAAGAGGCGCTGGCCGCCATCGAAGAATCCGTCACCATATGCCGGCATCTCGTCGCCACTAGACCAGGCGAGTTCCTTCCCGACCTCGCCCGCTCGCTGAACACTCAGTCCCTTCGCCTGAGCGAGCTGGGGCGGCGGGAAGAGGCGCTGACTGCCATGGAAGAGGCCGTGCCGATTTACCGTCAGCTGGCCGACGGAAACCCGGACGCGTTCCTGCCCGGCCTGGCTTCTTCGCTGAACAACCAGTCCAATGGCCTGCGCGGCGTGGGACGGCGAGAAGATGCACTAGCCGCTATAAATGAAGCCGTCCCAATCCGGCGTTTGCTCGCCGACAGCAACCCGGAAGCCTTCCTTCCCGACCTGGCTTCTTCGCTGAACAACCAAGCTCTATGCCTGGGCGATCTGGGACAGCGGGAAAAGGCGCTGACCACCATGGGCGAGGCCGTAACCGTCTACCGTCAGCTTGCCGGCACCAACCCTGACGTCTTTCTTCCCGAACTTGCCGCGTCGCTGAACAACCAGTCCATACGCCTGGGCGGCGTGGGACGGCGAGAAGAGGCCCTCGCTGCCGCCGACGAAGCGCTTACGATCCGCCGTCGGCTCGCCGACACGAACCCAGGTGCCTTCCTTGCCCAACTCGCAAACTCGCTATACACCCAGTCCACGCGCCTGCGCCAGCTGGGACGGCGAGAAGACGCGCTGGCCGCGGCCAATGAGGCTCTCACGATCGGCCGTCAGCTCGTCGGTACCCACCCCGACGCCTTTCTCCCCGACCTTGCAGCGGCGCTGACCGGCCAGGCTGTAAACCTGCGTGAGCTGGGAAGGCGCGAAGAGGCGCTGGCCGCTATCGGCGAGGCCGTCACCGTCTACCGTCAGCTCGTCGGCATCTACCCGGACGCCTTTCTCCCCGAACTCGCGCGCTCGCTGAACAACCAGTCCGACATCCTGTGCGACCTGGGACGGCGAGAAGACGCGCTCACTGCTGTCGACGAAGCCCTCGCCATCCGCCGCGAGCTCGCCGGCACCCGGCCCGACGCCTTCCTCCCCGACCTTGCAGCGTCGCTGACCAGCCAGTTCAATGCCCTGCGCGATCTGAGACGCCTAGAAGAGGCGCTGGCCGCCATCGACGAGGCCGTGACCATTCGCCGTCAGCTCGCCGGCCCCAACCCCCGGGCGTTTCTTCCCGCACTGGCGATGTCGCTGAAAGTTCAGTCCGTATTGCTCGCCAGAATGGGTCGGCTTAAAGAAGCCCGTGCCGCGAAAGAAGAAGCCGCAATCCTCCAGATACGCGTGCGCGGAGTCAAGGTGAAATAGCGCAGCGAGGCCCGCGCCCGCCGGTAACCGCCGAAGCCGGGGCCGGTTGCGGCGCCGTCACTGGCCTGGATCAGCTGGCTTGCCCGAGCTCCCGGACTCCCGGTCCGGGGCGCTGCTGTCCCGAGTGTGGTACTTGTCAACCGAGGCGTTGACGTACGCCAGCAGTTCAGGATCGATGCGGTTGAGTCCCTTGGCGTCGTACCACCTCACTATGGCCGCACCGACGATCAGCCAGAAGACCAGCCCGCTGGCGGCCGCCGCCACCGACCGGGTCAGCCCCGCGTCGGCCTGCGCGTTGAAGTAGAGGATCGCCTTGGTGCCGGCGAGAACCTGACGCAACGGCTCGACCTGGGCCAGCCACCGCAGAACGGTGGGCAGCGCCTCGAGCGGAACCGTACCGCCCACCGAGGCCAGTCCTGCGTAGACGAAAATGAGCAGCCCTACGAGCTGGCCAACGGTGCCCAGTGCGGCGAACAAGACAAGCGTCCCCGCAGCGACGCTCGCGGCGCACAGCCACCCCAGCAGCCACAGCAGTCCCACATGGGGCGCGTTCATGCCGAGGGCCGCGACCGCGACCAGCAGCAAGACTCCGGTCATAATGCCGGTGAGCGGCGCAGCCATGACCCATTTGACGACGAGCGTCTGCCATCTGTTGATGGGCACCGGCCGGCGCTGCCGCCACCAGGGCCCCGTCTCGGTGGTCGCATATCCGAGCGCCACGTCCACCGAGCTGTTGACGATGGTCGCGCCGATAAAGCCGGAGAAGAGGATCAGCAGGGCGGCGTAGAAGGCGCTCAGCCCGAGGGCGGCGTGACTGGGCAGCGGACGGTACTGCACGGTGGTGACGGTGACCGGGTCCGCCAGGAACGCTCGCGTCGCCGGGCTGGACGGCGGTGGCGCGATGGCCGTGAGCTGCCGTCCAATCTGGCGTGACGCCGCTGCCAGGGCCGGCTCCAGCACTCCGGCGGCCAGGCTGGCGCCCTCGGTGCCCGCGCGCTGGTTGGTCAGGATGACGATCTGGGGCCTTCCGGGCACCGGCCGGCTCCCCGGTACCCCCGCCAGGCTCAGCAGCGAGGCGGTAAATCCAGGCGGGATCACGACCGTCGCGTACGAGCCGCCGCGGTTCATTACCTGCTCAGCGCCCCGCAGCGTGGTGTCGTTCAGCCCCAGCCGGCTGGACACAGCCGGGCTGCGGGAGAGCCCGGCTTGCACACTCTGGCCGACGTCGATATGGCGGGTGCCCGCGGTCGCGCCCCGGTCCTGATTCACGACCGCCACGGGCAGCCCGTGCAGGTGCCCGAGAGGATTGACGACTGACCCGATGTAAAACACCGTAATCAGGGCCGCAAGGATCGCGCCAATGACGAGCGGGAAAATCCACACCGCCCGAGCCGACAAGATGTTGCGCGCCCGGACGGGGAAGGCGTTTCGGGCCGGCCCAGTGTTCCTTGCTGCTGAGGACGAGTTGCTGCTCATGCCGATTCTCCCCGCTGTCTTACGCCCGGCGCGTCGGGAGAAGTGTTACCCGCGACTGTTCCGGCGTGCACCGGTACAGTGCCGGTGTTAAATCGCAACGCGTCTCTGCTGATCGCGAGATGCGAGCTTCCGGGGGAAACGGGGAGGCAGCGCGGCGGCGGCGAGGCTTCCCGGGTAGCACGGTCATTCCCATCGCACCTGCATGTTGTCCCGCCACTGGTGAAGTACTTCAGCATTCCCGGTGGTGAGGATGGTGGTTTCTGCCGGGTCGATGCGGTTCCACAGCAGCAGGTACAAGTCTGAGGCGGCTCCGGCCACCACGCAGTCGGCGGGCGCCGGGCCGCGGCGCGCGGCGATGGCCTGGGGGCCGAGGGTGAGGTGCCATTCGCCGCCGGTGTCGGTGCTGCGCACCTGCAGAGTCCGGCCGGGCGCGGGAAGGGGCCCTGGCTTGTCCCGCGCCGCGAAGCCCATGATCAGCTCGTCGATGCCGTCGGCGGCGACGTCGGGCGCAAAGGGGGTCGGTGCGCCGGCCGCGCTTTGTGCGTCGGCGCGGTGGATGGCGGTCTCGTGAGCTTGCCGGCGTGCCCAGAAGGCGAGCGGCGACGGGGCGTCCAGGAACGTCCAGCACGACAACCCCGGGTCTGCGGACCGGAGGGCGCCGGCCAGCCTGGCATGGCCGTCGCGGTACCAGCCGAGGAGCGCCGCGTCCTCGGGTCCTGCCCGCAGGATTTCCTGCTCGGAGGGCCCATCGGCCGTCGCCTGGGCGGCTTGTGCCACGTGGGCCGTGGCCCAGCGGTGCACGTAACCGACGTGCCGCAGGAGGTCGTTGACGTGCCAGCCCGGGCAGGTGGGTACCGCCGCCTCCAGGCCGGCCCGCTGGGCGGCGTCCGCGAGCAGTTCCCCTTCGCGGACCAGGACGTCGATGTGCTGGTGCGGCTCCATGGTGCCGATCGTTGCGGGTCCGCGCCGGGGCGCGCTTGAAGATTTATGCGCGCTGGCCCCGCGAGACGTAACGTCGGGGTGTGATCACGGGCTCGACCGTCGCAAAGGGGGAGGGGTTCGCGATCGCCACGGTTCGGTGCGATGGTGGCTGCCGCGGCTTCGACGTCCCCGAGCAGGAGCGTAGCCACGTCCTGGTCGCCGTGCACCGCGGCGTTGTGGTGCGCCGGGTGGAGGCAGAACAGGTCGTGCTCGACGGCACGCTGGCCTACCTGAGCGCGCCGGGGATCGTCGAGCAGTTCGCGCACCCGGTGGCCGGGGGTGATGTGTGCACGGCCATCCACCTGTCTTCCTCGCTGATGGCTGATCTGGCCGGCGGGGACCCGTTTGTGTCCGCGGCTTCGGTTCCGGTGGATGCGCGCAGCGAACTCGCCCTTCGCCAGCTCACCGTGCTCGCCCGGCGCGGCGACGCCGGTGGCGTGCTCGCCGAGCACCTGGTGCGGGCGGTTGCCAGCCTGCTCGCCCGCCGGCACCCCGGGCGGGTTGCCAGCGGCCGCCCCGGCACTGCCCGGGCCCGCAGACGCCTGGTGGACCAGGCCCGCGCCGCGATGCACGCTGACCCCGGCATCGGGCTGATCGAGCTCGCCGCGCACCTCGCCTGTTCCCCGCACCATCTCAGCCGCGTGTTCACACAGCTCACCGGCTCAACCATCAGCCACTACCGCAACCGGCTGCGGGTCAGCCTGGCACTCGACCGCATCGCCCAAGGCGAGGGCAACCTCACCCGGATCGCCTGCGAGCTCGGCTTCGCCGATCACGCTCACCTCACCAGGACAGTGCGCGCGTTCACCGGGTGCCCTCCCACCTGCTGCCGCCGGTTGCTCCTCGACGCAGGCCGACCGGACAAGACAGGGGCACGGCAGTGACTCAGGACATCCCTCCAGATGCGGCGGACCGGGCACGTGCGCTGTTCGATGACTTCGTCGAGGGCCGCTGGGGGGAGGCACATCCGGAATTCGACGCGAGCGTGGGCGATCAGGCATTCGTGGACAGGTTCGCCCGCGGGTGGAGGGACATCGCGGACTCCGCTGGCCGCTTCAAGCGCATCGGCGCGCCTGTCGCCCGCCGGTCCGGCGATTACACCGTGGTGGATGTCCCTCTGATTGCCGGGCGTGGTGAAGCAATCGGCAAGGTGGCCTTTGACACCGAGGGTAAGGTCGCTGGCCTGGCGATAACGTATCCCCGCCGACATCGGCTAGACCCACGGCCCGTGCGCAGTTTCTTCCTCGGTGACCCTGAGATACTTGGGCTCCGGGGCACTCGGATCTAGCTGGACTATCCGCGGCCCACCGGTCACGGGGCGGTTTCGTCTGCTGCTGGCCAGCAGCCCATGCGTGCGCACAACCCGGCTTGCAATGGTCGAACTTCGGGTGCTCGTCCTGGCTGGAGGTCATGTCACCCGGCCAGCGACATGATGATCCGAGCGGGACTTGGCGGCCTACGCATAAAGGATTAAGAGGCCATAATAAAACCGCGGGCCGACCTAGCCTGCAGATCAGCCCGCGGTTCCCCCCAGATGGATGCCTGCACCCATTCGCCTTCTCCCCGCCGCTAATGTCTTGCTACCATCGGTCTTTCGCCGGCGGCGGAGGCAGCCTGCGGCTTGGCGTACGTCTGCGCATGAAGCTACAGGTCACTTGTCGTACGGCTGTCGCATGAGTGCTTGGAGGGTTCCTCGTGGCTCTTGGAAGTCAAGGGGCGCCAGGCCAGTACGCTGCCGGACGTCAGCTCCAGGCGCTGCTGCTTCGGGTGGGACTATACCGCGATCGATGGGAAGACGCCGCCCGGAACACTGACCGGAGAATCGAGCGGGACAAGGTCAGTCAGGCCGCGGTCGGCGAGGTCATCGCGCAGCATCTGTACGAGAACGGTTATCCCGACACCGACACGGCGCTCGCCCGACAGCTCAAGGACAAAGTCAGCCGTGCGCTGAGCGGTAAGGGGCTTACTCCAGAAACGCTTGATTGGTTCGTGCAGGCATTCGGCATCTCACCGCATGATACGCAGCGTCTTGTTGACCTCTACGACGGCCATATTGAGCTAACAGAGATTGTCGGCAGCTTGCCACCTCCGGCACCAGGCAGCGGTATCCGGCTGCCAGACCACCGGACAACGCTGCTGTTCGAGCACCACTATGTCGGGCGCGACGGTCTGCCGGCTCACCATCACACGCAGCAGACCCTCTACTCCTTGGCTAACGGTCTGGCGAGCTACCAATACCGGTTCGACACGCTCGAGGCAGAGGTGCGCATCAAGCGAGGTGGCACGCCGGGCAAGATTTACTCGACCGGGCATGGTTACTATGCGATTGACATTACGTTCCCACACCCGCTGGATTTCGGCGAGACGCAGTACCTCGATTATTGGACAAATTTTCACTACACAACTGCGCCAGCGTTAGAGTTCCGCCGAGGCACGCACCAGCGTGTGGAGCACCTGGATATGCGCATCGAGTTTCATCGGGACAAGGTGCCAAGCCATATATGGTGGGCGGAATGGTCGGGCTATCTGGACGTGAACCAAAACGTCGTGGGGCGTGAGGAGGTCACGCTAGACGAGGAGCGCTCAGCACACCGGTACCTCGACGCAATTGAGCATGCCGTGGTGGGCTTTTACTGGCAATGGTAGACATTGTGCTCATCGCTGCAACCCGTCGAAGCCGTTTCTGATCCTGCTGCTAGGCGAAGCCGCCCGCTGCACGACGCGTGCTGTGATCAACGGGAGGCGCTTAGTCTTGGCCTTGTGGACAAGCGCATCTTCGGGCTCAGGACCGAGTACACCCTCGTCTTCGCCGCGGGACAGCGGCGACTGTCCCCGGACGAGGCGGGGCGCCGCCTGTTCGGCCCCGTCGTGTCCGGGGCCCAGGCCACCGGCGTGCTGCTCAGGAACGGGGGCCGGCTGCACCTGGATGCGGTCAGCCGCCCGCAATACGCGACGCCGGGCTGCGGCAGCGCGCCCGAACTCGTCGTGCATGACAAGGCAGGCGAGCGGATCCTGGAAGGGCTGCTGGCGGACGCCGGGCGGCGGCAGCGCGGAGAGGGCATCGCCGGCGATATCCGGGTATTCAAGCGGAACGCCGACCCGGCGGACAGCTCACCCGGCTGCCAGGAGGACTACCTGGTCGGCGATCGGGACGGGTTCGGCCGGCTGGCTGGCATCCTGATCCCGTTCCTGGTCACCAGGCAGCTCATCTGCGGTGCGGGCGCGGTGGTGCGGACTCCGCGCGGCGTCGTGTACTGCCTCAGCCGCGCGGCCGGGGACCCCGGCAACCGCCTGTCGTCCGCGGCCACCCGGTCCAGGCCGCTCATCAATACCTTCGGCGAGCCGCGCGCCGCTGCCGCAGGGATGCGGCGGCTGCGCGTGATCGTCAGCGAGCCGAACATGAGCGAGACCACCACGCTGCTCAAGGCGGGTGCCACCGCCCTCGTGCTGCAGCTCGCCGAGGCAGGCGCCGCGCTGCCGGGCCTGACCGTGGGCAACCCGGTTCAGGCCATCGGCGAGGTCAGCCGCGACATCACCGGGCGAACCCCGGTGCCGCTGGCGGACGGCCGCGAGGTGAGCGCGCTCGACATCCAGCGCGAGTACCTGGCCAAGGCGAAGGACTTCACCGGCGACCGCGGCACGGACGCGATCAGCCAGCGCGTCCTCGGGCTGTGGGAGCGAGCGCTGGACGCGATCGGGACAGGGAACCTTGACGCCATCGCGCGTGAGATCGACTGGGTGATCAAGTACCAGCTCATCGAGCGGCTCCGGGCAGCACACGACCTGCCGCTGTCGGCGCCGCAGGTCGCCGAGGCCGACCTGGCCTACCACGACATACACCGCGGCCACGGCCTGTACTACCAACTGCAGCGCAGCGGCGCAGTCGAGCGGACCGCGCGCGACATCGACATCTTCGAGGCGAAAACCGTCCCGCCAGCCCCCGGCCGTTACCGCCAGGCGGGCTGATCC
>JASHOI010000007.1 GCA_030041195.1 Streptosporangiaceae bacterium
CGGCACGCAGGGCGGCCGGCCACCGCGGGCCGGCCGCCTCCGCGCGGTCACGGCCGAGCTGCTCGGCCTGAAGCTCGCTGGTCAGCCGGTCCAGGTGAACGAGGATCTCGCCGCGCAGCGGCCAGCCATCGGCCGCGCCTGGCGTGTCCCGGAGCACCGGAGCCAGCCGGTCTTGCTGCAGCCGGGCCTGGGCCAGATGCTGCTCGAGCTCGCCGCCGTCCGGTACGCGCCCGGCCGTCAAGTCGGCCCGGACCAGGCCGCCGTACGCGCGCAGCGCGGCGGCGAGCCGGCGCAGCACCTCGGCCAGCATGTCCGGTGCCTGCTGCGTCGCCGTCACCGTGCTGCCCTCGGGCAGCCGGGCATCGTCGGTGATCGACCGCGCCAGGCCCCTGATCGTGACCGCGGCGTGCTCGAGCGTTTCCAGGCCGTTGCGCAGCGGGACCGCCGTGCGGTCGAACCGCAGCGCCTGCGGCCTCAGCCTGAGGCTGTCCTCGGCCTCGCCGAGCGCGTCGTCGGCGCGCTGGATCTCGCCGGTGAGCGCGCGGGCCCGGGTCAGCCATGCCTCGGCCTCGCCCTGGCCGGCACCGTCGCCGAGGCCCGATGCGATCTCCTCGAGCAGCCCGGCCATCCGCCGGCTGAGGTTCCCGATGGCGTCCTCGGCGGGCTGTGTCCGGACCGGCGACAATAGCACGCCGCCCGCGAGGCCGGCCGCCGTGCCGACGAGAGTGTCGACGATCCGGCCGCTCGCGGCGGCGTCGGTGTCGACGGACAGGATCAGCATCGCGCTGATCGGCACCTCGAGCATGTGCTCGCCGAGCCGCAGCGCGGAGCCGACCACCAGGCCGGCCGCGATCGTCAGCCCCAGGCTCCACCAGGTCATTCCGACGGCGGCTGAGAACGCCAGCGCCACGAGCACGCCAGCGACGACGCTGGCCACGCGCCGGACCGCGCTCTTGACCGTCTGGTAGGCGGTGGCCTGCACGACGAGCACGGCGGTCAGCGGCGCCAGCACCGACCGTGCCGTTCCGGGCAGGCACCAGGCGAGCAGGTACGCGAAGACCGCGGTCGCGGTCAGCCGGGCGATGTAGGCAGCCCTCGGCTGGATACCGAACCGGGCGATATTGACGTTCGCCGGGGGGCGCATGATGAAGTCAAGTGCCATGGTGAGAGTTAGCGGGAGAAGAGGGCAAGGGGCGGTGTGCGTCCGGGCGTTGCGAACCCGTCACCGGCCACGCGGGCGTTGCCGCGGGCCATCAGTTGCAGCAACAACGCGGGGCCCCCTCGGCTATTCCGGCTGTGACCCGGTTCATAACCCGCGCCCGAGCGGTGCGCCAGGATGATGTCGTGACCACATCCGCCCGAGTCCCACACGCGCTCGACCGCGGCACCGAGCAGCGGATCAGGGACAGCATCGGCCGCCAGACGCTGCTGACCACGCTCGGCGTCTCGATCGCGGAACTGGCCGCCGGACGGGTGGTGCTCGACCTGCCGTACCGGCCCGACCTGTGCCAGCAGAACGGCTACGTGCACGCCGGGGCGATCACCGCGATCGCGGACTCGGCCTGCGGGTACGCGGCCGTGAGCCTGATGGCGGAGGACCGGGACGTGCTGACCGTCGAGTTCAAGGTCAACCTGCTCTCACCGGCGCGGGGCGCCCGGTTCCGCGCCACCGGCGAGGTCGTCCGCGCGGGACGCACGCTCACGGTCTGCTCGGCCGAGGTCGTCGCCTGGGCCGACGATCGCGACGGCAACCCGGACACCTCGCTGATCCGGGTCGCGCTGATGCAGGCCACGATGATGGCCGTCACGCCGCCGGCCGGGGCGCGGGCCATGTTAGGCCGCCGGACCGCGGGGTAGAGACGCGCGGTCATCTGAGCGAAGGACGGACGCATGGACGAGTCGATCCCCCCGCGCACCGAAGTGTCCGGCGGCCCGGATACGCCGCTGGAACTCGGCATCGCGGGCTGGCGCGGCACCGTCAAGCGAACCGGGAAGAAGTTCGTGCGGGACCGCTGCAGCATGACCGCCGGCAGCCTGGCCTATCACTGGTTCCTCGCCCTGTTCCCGGCGGTGATCGCGCTGCTGGGCCTGGCCAGCCTCGTGCACATAGGGACCGGCACCGTGCACCGGGTGATCGACGGCGTGAACAAGGCGCTGCCGCCCGGGGCGTCCGGGGTAATCAGCCAGGCCGTCAACGCCGCCGCCACCCGGTCCGGCAAGGCCTCGCTCACGGCGCTGATCGTTGGCATCGCGGTCGCGCTGTGGAGCGCCTCGGGCGGCATGTCCGCGCTCGAGACCGGCCTCGACGTGGCCTACGAGGTGCCGGTCGACCGCAAGTTCGTGGCCAAGCGGCTTCGGGCGTTCCCGCTCATGTTCGCCACGCTCGTCTTTGGCGGGATCGCCTCCACTCTGGTCGTGTTCGGTGCCTCCATCGGGTCGGCGATCGAAAGCCACGCGCCGGTCGCCGGGGCTGCCTTCCTCATCGCGTGGACGGTGCTGCGCTGGGCGCTGACCGTCATCCTGATCTCGCTGCTGTTCGCGGTGTATTACTACTACGGCCCGAACCGGGAGTCACCGCGCTGGCAGTGGGTGAGCCCCGGCGGCCTGGTCGGCACCGCCATCTTCCTGGCTGCCTCTCTCGGCTTCTCCTTTTACGTGGCGAAGTTCGGCTCCTACGGCAAGACCTACGGCGCCCTCGCCGGTGTGGTCATCCTCATTTTCTGGCTCTACCTCGCCGGGCTGGCCGTGCTCCTCGGCGCCGAGATCAACGCCGAAACCGAGCGAGAGGCGGCCGTGCAGGCCGGGCACCCGCGGGCGCGGGCCAGCGCCGAGAACGTGAACAAGGCCGCATAACCCGCCGGTCCTCGCCGGTGAGTGCTTCCAAAATCGCCAACTGCTAGCAATGCTGCTAGCATTGATTGCGTATGTCGCTAGCATCGATCGGGGAGGTCGCTTCCAGTGGCAGCGCTCAGTATCCGCAACCTTGACGAGTCCGTTAAGCAGGGCCTCCAGTCCCGGGCGTCTCGTCATGGCCGGTCGATGGAGGCGGAGGCACGCGCGATCCTCACCGAAGCTGTCTGTGAACCGGCGGACTCTGTGGGGTTGTTCACGACATTGCTGGATCGGTTCGGCGCGCTAGGTGGGGTGGATCTCGAACTTCCCGATCGGACAGAACCTGCCCGTGCCGTGGATTTCGTGTGATCATCCTCGACACGAATCTGGTCTCCGAGCTGATGCGCCCAGAACCCGCGCCACAGGTTGCAGCCTGGATTCGCGACCGTGACAGGCGTGAGCTGCGCATGACCTCGATCACGCTCGCGGAAATCCGCTATGGCATAGCCCGGCTTCCGGATGGCCGCAGGAAGCAGGTTCTGCTGGACACCGCCGACGACATCTTCCGGGCCTTTTCCGACCAGGTGCTGCCTGTCGACGCGGCGGCGGCGGAGCAGTATGCGGTCATCGCCAGTAGCCGCGAACGAGCCGGGAAGCCGATCCCCGGGTTTGACGCACTTATCGCAGCCGTCTGCCGGTCCCGAGGTGCCGCACTCGCGACCCGTCATGTTTCTGACTTCGACGGAACCGGCATCGATGTCATCGACCCCTGGTCTGTGACGGGCGCCTGAGCCTGGTCAGTGGCGCTTGCCGAGCCACGAGGCCCAGCAGTCGAGTGCCTGCGCCGAGCCGAACCTGCCGAGCCCGATCCGGAACCTGTCGGCCGGCGTGCCGGTCAGCTCGGAGCGGTAAATGCTCGCCGGAAGCAACAGCACGCCTTCCTGCTGCACCAGGTCGGCGCACATCGCCTCGACGCCGTCGCGGCCGAGGTAGCGGGGGAAGGAGACGCACCCGCCCTGCGGTGGCTCCCACTCGAACAGGCCGGAGAACCGGGAGAAGAACGCGCCGAAGAGCGGGATGTTGCCCGCCACGATCTGCCGGTTCCGGCCGAGAATGCGATCCCTGGCCCGCACCGCGATCAGCGCGAGGATCTCGCTGGGCGCGGAACTGCAGATCGTGGTGTAGTGCTTGGCCCGCTCCAGCCTGCCGAGCAGGTCGCGGTCGCGGCAGGCGACCCAGCCGATCCGCAGCCCGGGCAGGCCGTAGGCCTTGGACAGCACGTTGACCGACAGGGCAGCCGGCGACAGGTCGGCGGCCTGCGGCAGCGCCCGGTTGGGGCCCACCTCCAGCCCCCGGTAGACCTCGTCGCTGAACAACCGGATGCCGCGGTCGTCACACATCCGGGCCAGCTGCAGCCAGGTGTCTTCGTCGGGGACGGCGCCGGTGGGGTTGTTCGGGAAGTTGACCGACACCACCCTGGTCGCCGGCCGCAGCGCCCGCTCGACCGCGCCCAGGTCCAGGGCCCAGCCATCCTCGGGCCGCAGCGCCACGCCGGTGACCTCGCAGATCTACAGCGGGACGGTCTCGGCCGCCTGGTAGATCGTCTGCGCGTCCGACGCGGTGAGGTTGTAGCGGGCAGCGAACTCCCAGCGGGAGAAATAGGTCTCCAGGCGGAAGTCAGGCAGCGACGGCATCCGCTCCACCCTGTCACGACGCTACGTTCGGTGCAGACGAGATGAAGGGATGATCGATGACGGAGTTGGTCAAGCTGCCACGTGAGCTGCGGGACCTGGTCGCGTCTGGCCCGATGGCGCACCTGAGCACCATCAACGCCGACGGCAGCCCGCAGGTGACCGTGATCTGGATCGGGCTGGACGGCGACGATCTCGTCAGCGGGCACATGGGCTGGTACACCAAGCTGCGCAACATCGAACGCGACCCGCGCGTCGTGCTGTCCTTCGACGCGCCGCGGGCACCCGGCGTGTTCATGAACCCCTACGCGGTGCTGCGGGCGCGAGCCGCCGTTGAGCCCAGCGACGGCGCGTGGGATCTGCTCAACCGGCTGGCGAAGGTCTACGTGTCGCCGGAGACCGAGTTCCCGGCGCCCAAGAGGCCCGGCTACATCGTCCGGTACTCGGTTGAGCGCATCGGCGGCGTCGGTCCCTGGGCCCAGGATCCGCGCTGAGGCGCGGCTCGTGCGCAAGTGGCTCCGCGGCTACCAGGCCGGGCGCAGCGGCCCGCGCGGGGCGATGCTGAGCAGGTCGTTGGTGAGGGCGAGCAACCGCCGTTCGCCGAGTGCCGCTGCCCACGGGCGGATCGTGTCGGTCATCGCTGCCTCGGCGGCCCGGGTGCAGGCCCAGCCCTTGGCGGTGAGCGTGACCAGCCGGGCGCGGCCGTCGTCCGGGTGCGGCCGCCGTTCCACATATCCCTTGCCGGCGAGCTCGTCCACGAGCTGGGCCGCGGCCTGACGGGTCACGCCCAGATGCCCGGCGAGCTGGGTGACGGTGGCGTCACCCGCCGCGAGCAGGGTGAAGGCGAAGCCGTGCGCCGGGCGGATGTCGGTGAATCCGCGCGCCCTGACGCCCGCCGAGATCCCGTCGACCAGGGCGCGGCCGACCGCCAGCAGCCCGAAGGCCAGCGACTGAGCGTCGTCGTCGTGCATGTTCCCAGCTTGACAGATTAGGCAAGCTGCTTGAGCATATAGGCAAGCTACTTGCGTAGATTGGGGAATCAGGCCATGCCGGTGATCCACGCCGCCGACGCCTCGGTACACCAGATGCACGACACGAGCTTCATCTCGTACGCCAGGCCGGCCCGTGGCAGCAGGGAGCTGTGTGCCTGGCGGATCGAGATCCCGGCCCGCACCCAGGGCGTGCCGCACCACGTCTCCCGCGAGGAAGTGCTCTACGTCCTGAGCGGGGCCCTGCGCGCCACCGTGGACGGCCTTTCCGACGACGCCACGGCGGGCGATGTGATTTTGGTGCCAGCCGGATCGAGGTTCGGCGTCGACAACCTGGCCGGGGAGCCTGCCACCGCCTGGGTCACCACCAGCGTCGGCTTCGCCGGTGTCCTGCCCGACGGATCCTGGATCACCCCGCCCTGGGTCAGCTGACCCGGTCGGTGAACTACCGGACCGGCGGGATGGCTGCGATGGGCGAGCAGGCCTATCGGGTGAGCGTCAGCCGCGAAGACGGCCAGTGGCTGGCGGACCTCCCTGAACTTCAGGGCGCCCACACCTACGCTCGCAGCCTGCCGACACTAGACCAAGCGGTGCGGGAAGTGATCGTGCTGGCTGCCGACCTGCCCGATGAGGCCATGCCCGAGTTGGTGATCGACTACGACTATCACACCGGTGATCCAGAACTGGACGTGGCCGCCGCAGAGGTGCGCCGCCTGCGGCAGCAGGCGGACGAACTTTCCGCGAGCGTCACGGCCCATACGGGACAGGCTGCGGCCAGGCTCATAGCAAGAGGGCTATCGGTCCGGGATGCTGCCGCGCTTCTGGGTATCAGCCCGCAGCGGGTCTCTCAGCTGACCGCCCGGGCCGGCTAGGGCTGCGGTCCCGGGCCGTTCCCGCTCCGGCGGGCGACGAACAGGTGGCCGCGGATCTCGCCGGGATCCTCGGTGCTGACGGTGTCGAAGCCGGCGTCGGTGAGCAGGCGCAGCCAGGTGGCGCGGCGGAACGCGCCGAGCCGGTGGGTCTCCCGCACGACCCGCTCGGTGCCGTCCGCGTCGCGCAGCACGAACTCGTACTCCGCCTGCACCCATTCGTCGGCCGGGTCGGGATCCCAGGTCCATTCGCGGAAGCTCGCCCGGCGCCCGGTCGCGTCGCTGCCGCCGCCGCCACCGCTGCCGTTGAGTGCCTGGAACGTGTCGGCGACGTGGTCGGGCACGAACGCGGCCAGCCCGCCGGGGCGGCAGTGGACGAACGCGGTCTCGATCACCTGCCGCAGGTCGTCCTCACTCGTCATGTAGTCGATCGCGTCGTGCACCAGGACCGCGTCGAACGTGCGGCCGAGCCGGATCGTGCGCATGTCGCCGCGGATGTGCTCGCACCCGGGGTTGAGGCGGCGGGACACGTCCAGCATCTCGTCGGACAGGTCGACGAGCGTCATGGCCAGCCGGTCCTTCAGGTGCACCGCGACACCGCCCCCGCCGCTGCCCAGGTCGAGCACCTCCCGGACCGGTATCCCGGCCGAGCCAAACACGTCGGCCAGATGCCCGGCCTCCTCCGTGTACTCCCCCGGCGGCGAGATCAGTGGCCACCACCCGGCGAGGTCGGTGTAGACGCGGTAGTCGCCTGCCATGCGGCCATGATGGCGTATGGGCTTGAGGTGCAGAGGACTAGGGGATCCCGGTCCCGACCTAGTAGCGTGCGGCTATGACCGAATTGACCTGGATGGACGCCACCGCGCAGGCTGAACTGGTTCGCAACGGCGAAGCCAGTCCCACAGAACTCGTCGAGGCGGCCATCGGCCGGATCGAGGCGGTCAACCCGAAGCTGGACGCCGTGATCAGGACCCGGTTCGACCAGGCCAGGGCGGAGGCTGCCGGTGATCTCCCGGACGGCCCGTTCCGCGGGGTGCCGATCCTGTTCAAGGACCTGGGCTGCACGGTCGCCGGCGAGGTGACCGCGTTCGGCCTCGGGCCCATGCGCGATCAGCCGATACCGGTCACGTCCTTCCTCGCGGAGGCGTTCCTGGCGGCCGGCTTCGTCCCGCTCGGCCGCACGAACACGCCGGAGATGGGGACCACGGTGACCACCGAGCCGATGAGCTTCCCCCCGGCCCGCAACCCGTGGGATCCCGGACACTCAACCGGCGGGTCGTCGGGCGGCTCGTCCGCGGCGGTGGCCAGCGGCATGGTGCCGGTCGCGCACGCCAACGACGGCGGCGGGTCGATCCGGATCCCGGCCAGCGAGTGCGGTCTTGTCGGGCTCAAGCCGAACCGCGCGCGGGTGAGCCAGGGCCCGCTGGTCGGCGAGGGCTGGGCCGGCGGCACGATCGACGGCGCTGTGGCACGGACGGTGCGCGACGCGGCCGGCGTCCTGGACGTGATCAGCGTTTGGCACGCCGGCGAGCCGTACTACCCGCCGCCGCTGCCCCGGCCGCTGCGCGAGGAGGTCGGCGCCGACCCGGGCAGGCTGCGGATCGGGTTCATCGACCGGCCGGGTTCCGACCGCTTTCTCGATGACCCCGAGTGCCGCGCGGCCGTCGCCGGCGCCGCGCGGCTGCTGGAGGGGCTGGGCCACCACGTCGAGGAGTCCGGGCCGGCGGAGATGTTCGACGAGGCGTTCATCCAGCACTTCACCACGATCATCTCGGCCGACACCGAGGCGACGTTCCGCGTGTTCGAGATGCTGCTCGGCCGGCCGATCGCCGAGGAGGAGATCGAGCCGCGCAACGTCACCTACCGCAAGATCGGCGCGGCCCTGGACGCGGTGTCCTACCTGGAGAGCCGGGCGTGGCTCGGCACGTGGGTGCGGCAGATGGCGTCCTGGTGGACCGGGCATGACCTGCTGCTCACGCCCACGCTGGGCGCGCCGCCGCCGGAGCTCGGCTGGTTCACCGCGGATGGCCCCGATGGCGAGGGGGCGCGGGTGGTCAGCTTCATCCCGTACACGGCGCAGTTCAACATGACCGGCCAGCCGGCGGTGACGCTGCCGCTGCACTGGACCCCGGGCGGGCTGCCGGTCGGGGTCCAGCTCGTCGCCGCCTACGGCCGGGAGGATCTGCTGGTCCGGGTGGCCAGCCAGCTCGAAGAGGCCGCGCCCTGGGCGGACCGGCACCCGCAGGTGCACGCGTAGGCAGCGGTTCAGGGCTATCGGGCCGGCTGCTGCTCCGGGTCGGCCGGCTGCGGCTGCGGCCCGGCCGGCTGCTCCGGTCCCGTGGCCGGTGCGGAACCGTCCGGCGGGGCTGTTCCCGGCGGGAGCGCGGCCCGCTGCGGCGCGCTCTCCAGCCAGAGTTCGCGGATCAGCACCTGCACCGCCCCGGCGGCGGGTATCGAGAGCAGCGCCGCCACGAACGCGCCGAAGATCCCGCCGATCCAGCTGCCGATGCTGGCGCCGACCAGGATGGACAGCAGCACGAGCAGCGGGTTCACCTTGACCGTGCGGCTCATGATGATCGGGTTCAGGATGTGGTTCTCGACCTGCGTGTAGACCACGAACACGACCAGCGTGACGACGCCAGCGACCAGCGAGTGGCCGGCCGCGAACAGGACCGTGGGGATGCCGGCCAGCGCGCCCCCGATCATCGGGATGAAGTCGACCAGAGCCACCCAGAGCGCCCACAGGAACGGGTACGGGACGCCGACGATCGTCAGGTCCACGAACACGACACCGCCCGCGATCAGCGAGGTCAGGAAGTTCCCGAGCATGTAGCCGGTGACCGAGCGGTTGACCTCCCGGGCCACGCGCGAGTAACGCTCCGCCCGGTCCGGCGCCATCATGCCGAGCAGGCCGGCCCGCATCCGGGGACCCTCGAGCATCAGCAGCACCGCGAGCACGAAGATGGTCGCCAGCGCGATCACCAGCGAGAAGGCGCCCTTGCCCACGGCGAGGGCCGGTGCCGCGAGGTTCTTGCCGAAGTCGGCGATCTTGGACTCGTTCTGCTGCACCCAGCGCAGCACGTGGTACTTGCGTACCAGGTGGCCGATCCAGCCCCTGCCGTGCTCGGCGGCGCTCACGTACGTGGGCAGCGAATCGGCCAGGTGGGTGATCCCGTTGACCAGCGGCAGCCCGAACGCGACCGTGAGGCCGAAAAAGACGATCAGGCCCCACAGCGTGACCGTGGCCACGGCCCAGCCGCGCCGCTTGATCCGCCATCGCTGCAGCGCCACCACCAGCGGGTTCAGGATCAGCGCGATGAAACCGGCCACGACGATCAGCAGGAAGACGTCACGCAGCCGGTAGACCAGCTTGCCGAGCAGGTAGGCGACCGCCACGACCGCGACGGTGACCAGGATCGTCCGCAGCGGTATCCCACGGGATTCCGCGGCCTTCCACAGCCGCGCCCGACGGGTGTCGGGCTGAGGCATATCATCGGCCATTTGCCCATCATGTCAGCCGCGCGCCCGGGGCAGGCGCCCCAGGCGCGCAGGATCGGCGGTTGGCGGTCAGGCCGGCAGCCGAGCCGGGGCGGCCTCGGCGGCCAGGGCAGGACCCGGTGTTGCCGCGGTTTTGCCGCCCGGAAGCCAGCGCAGCCAGCGCGGCAGGTACCAGCAGCGGTCGCCGAGCAGGGCCATGGCGGCCGGGACCAGGACGCCGCGGACCACGGTCGCGTCGATCAGCACCGCGGCCGGCAGCCCGATGCCGAGCATCTTCAGCTCGAACAGGTGCAGCGAGGCGAAGATGGAGAACACCGCGACCATGATCACCGCAGCGCCGGTCACGACACCGGCGCTGCCGGCGATGCCGCGGGTCACCGCGTCCTTGGTGCTCGCGCCGCCGAGCCTGATCTCCCGGATCCGGCTGAGGATGAACACGTGGTAGTCCATGGACAGCCCGAACAGGAACACGAACAGGAACAGCGGCACCCACGGCGTGATCGCGCCGAAGCTGGTGTAGTCGAGCGGGCCCTGCAGCCTCCCGTCCTGGAAGACCAGCGTGATCAGGCCGTAGGCGGCGCCCACCGACAGCAGGTTGAGCCCGATCGAGACCAGCGGCAGGGTGACCGAGCGGAACGCGACCAGCAGCAGCACGAACGCCAGCACCGCCACCACGGCGAACACGAGCGGGTACCGGGCGTCGATCTGGTGGGTGTCGTCGTAGCTGGACGCGGTGTTGCCGGTCACCGCGTAGCTGATCCCGGGTACCCGGCCGAGGGTCGCGGGCAGCGCCCGGTCCCGCAGCGTCAACAGCGCATTGTTCGACGCCGTGTCGGTGCCGTTGCCCGCGAGCGTGACGTTCACGATCAGCGCTCGGCCGCCCGCGACGCTCGCCGTGGTGATCGGTTCGCGGATCGGGCCGTTCGCCGACGCCCTGCCCTGCAGCGCGGCGATCGCGTCGCGGACCGCCGGGCCGGACAGCCCGGTTCCGGTCACCACGACCTGGGCCGGGGACGGCGCCTGCGGGAACGCCTGCTGGATCCGGTCGTAGGTGGCGACGATCGGCACGTTGTTCGGCACGTCGTTCTCCGGGTACGCGAGCCGCATGCCCAGCGCGGGCGCGGCGAGCGCGAGCATCGCCACCGCGGCCACGCCGCCCCACAGCAGCGGGCGCCGCACCACCCGGCGGACAAGCGCCGCCCAGAGCCGAGAAGGCCTGGCTGCGGTCCGGCGCCGGCCCAGGAACGGGATCCGGGCCCGGTCGGCCCAGGGCCCGAGCCAGGACAGCAGCGCGGGCACGAACGTCAGCGAGCCGATCACCGCCACGCCGACCACGGCGATGGCCCCGAACGCGATGCCGGTAAACTCCGCGGCGCCGACCAGGAACAGCCCGGCCAGCGCGATCATCACGGTCAGGCCCGAGATCACGATCGCCCGGCCCGACGTGCCGGCCGCGATCCGCAGCGCCTCGGTGACCGACGCCCCCCGGGCCCGTTCCTCGCGCTCGCGGCGCAGGTAGAACAGGGAGTAGTCAATGCCGACCGCCATGCCGATCAGCAGCGTCACCTCCGAGGTGGCCTGCCCGACCGGCAGCCAGTGACCGGGGATGGCCAGCAGCGAGAGCGCGGTGATCACCGAGGTGGCGGCCAGCAGCAGCGGGATGCCCGCAGCGATCAGCGCGCCGAACACCACGGCCAGCAGCACCAGGGTGATCGGCACCGAGGTCTCCTCGGCCCTCCTGAAGTCGCCGGAGACCAGGGCGTTGATGGCCCGGTCCGCGCTCGCGTCACCGGCCTCCTGGACGAGCAGGTCCGGGTGGCGGGCCTGGACGGCCGCGACCGCGTTCAGGTCGGGGACCACGGTCTGGTCCTCGTTGCTGGAGTTGCCGGGGACGTTGAACGTGACCAGCGCGCTGCGGCCGTTGGCCGAGACCAGCGACGCGCCGCCGGGACTGTCCGGCGACCGGATGCCGGATGCCGAGCGGGGCAGGGCGCGCAACGCCGCGACCACCTGCCGGGTGGCCTGCCGCAGTTCCGGGTCGGTGGCGTAGCTGCGGCCCGGCACCCGGGACTGGATCAGCACGCTCTCGGCGGGCGGGAACGTCACGTTCAGCCGGTTCAGCGTCTGCTCGGCCTGACCCGACTGGCCGGCGTCGTATGACTGCACGTTCGTGGCCGGGATCATGTGCCCGCCCACGAACACGGCGACGACCAGGAGAAACCAGCCGAGCACCGCGGTCTTGCGGTGCCGCGCGCTCCAGCCGGCGATCCGTTCCACGATCGGCGGCCTGGTTCGGGCAGCCGGGGCCTGCGTCGGATACGCATGCATCGGGACCTCATTCGGGTAGATAGCTGTCTGCCACGACAGGCTCTCTTGCCGTGGCCCCGCTGCGACATCCCGCACACCTCCGGATCCGGGGTGGGGCTAGCCTCCGGTGCACCGGGGGGACGGCGATATGGGCAGCCGCACCGGCGCTGACCTACCTTCAGAACACCGCGGGTGGCGTGCGGTTCGGATTTGTCCGGCTGGAGCCGGACGAAACCGCACCGTTAATGCTGGCTCTGTACCGGCAGAACCGAGGCCGTGACCGGGCGCCGCGCCGCGGGTAACGAGCCGAACCGCGGGTAGGGCGGCCGCATGGCCTCCGCGGCGCAACCGCCCAGGCAGGCCGACCGGAACGGAGGATTGATCATGTCATCGCACGGCGACCGGCCCTTTGTCGACGCGCAGCGGCTGACCGACCTCGGCACCTACGTTTACGAGGCGGTCGCCACGCTCGAGTACTCGGGCCTCTCGGTCACCAGGAACGAGGTGATGGAGGCCACGGACCTGGACGATCCGACGGTCAGCGAGGTCCTCGATGCGCTCACCGACCAGGGCGTGCTGATCCGCACACCGACCGGGGACGGCGACGCGTTCGAGCTGGCTCGCCGCGACTGGAGCGCAACCCCGGACACCCGGTCGCGCTGACCGTGGTCAACCTGAGGTTGACGCGAGCCGAGCGTCAACCTATGGTTGACGTATGAGCACTCCACCCGTATCGCTCGACGAACTGATCATCTATGTCAAGACGATGACCCCGCGGGGCGGGCCACTGGACAACCTCGCCGACGCGGTCAGCGTCGGTGCCGACCTCGGCGAGACGTCCGACGCGCTGATCGGCCACTTCGTGGACCGGGCCCGCAGGTCTGGGGCCTCCTGGAGCCAGATCGGGGCCAGCATGGGCGTGACCAAGCAGGCGGCGCAGAAGCGCTTCGTGGCGCGGTGGGAAAGCGCGGAGTTCTCCAGGTTCACCGAGCGCTCGCGCAACGTGCTGGCCGCGGCCGGGCGGATCGCGGCCAGTGCCGGAGCCACGACGATCGGCGGCTCGCACCTCGCCGCGGGATTGCTCAGCGAGCCCGAGGGCCTCGCCGCTAAGGTCATCCACGGCGCAGGGCTGGCCGACGAGCAGGTGCTGGGCGCGCTGGACCTCGAGCCCGCCGTCGGCACCGCCGCCGGGGGAGCCGACCCGGAGGCGCTGCGGCGGCTGCGCTTCACCGAGGAGGGGCGGTCCGCGATGACGGGAGCCGTGGCCACCGCGCTCAAGCTCCACCACAACTACATAGGCACCGAGCACCTGCTGCTGGGGATCCTGCAGGCCGAGGGCGACGCACAGCGGATCCTCACCGGCCTCGGGCTCACCACCGGGCGCACCGAACGGCTGCTCGCCGAGGAAATCGCAAGGGTTCAGGCGCAGCGCGGCGCGGCGGGATGACAAGCACGCCGCCACCGAGGAGGCACGATGAAGGCACTGGTCAGCTGGGAGGACGCCCAGGGCGTGACGCACCGCTTCCTGATCGCTTACGACCCGGATGACCCGGAGGCCAGGCTCTTCCTGGAGGGAATCGAACTGCACCTGAGGTTCCGGCTGGAAACGTTCGACGCCGAGGGCGAGGCCAGCTGACCCGAACCGCCACGACCGGGACAGGTTATCCTTATCCGGGCATTGACCACCGTGCGGACGTTGGTGAGAGCAAGGTGACCGTAACCCCGGCGCCGGCGGCCGAGACCGCCGGCGGGTACCGGCACGAGGCCTTGCTGTACTCGGGCCTGCCCGAGTTCCTCTCCGCGACGCTGTCGTTCATCCACCGGGCGGTCAGCGCGGGCGACCCGGTCCTCGTGCTGGTCAGCGCGGCAAAGATCGACCTGCTGCGCCAGCGACTGGGCGCCGAGGCCGAGCACGTGGCGTTCGCCGACATGGCCGGCGTCGGCGGTAACCCGGCCCGCATCATCGACCTGTGGCAGGCGTTCGTGCAAGGCAACGCCGGGGCCGCGCAGCTGTGCGGGATCGGGGAACCGGTCCATCCCGACCGCTCCCCGACCGAGCTAGCCGAATGCCAGCTGCACGAGGCCCTGCTGAACGTGGCCTTCGACGCCGCCACGCCGCTCTGGCTGCTGTGCCCCTACGACCTCGAGGCGCTGGCCGCCGACGTGATCGACGAGGCGCAGCGGACCCATCCGTTCTTCGCCCACGGCGGCCAGCAACAGCCGAGCAGCGTCTTCGAGCCGATCGACCCCGCCAACCCGTTCGACCGGCCGGTGCCGCCGCCGCCGGCCGGGGCGGCATCCATGTCCTTCGGCACCGGCGACCTGCGCCGGCTGCGCGCGTTCGTGGCCGGCCGCGCCGAGCAGGCCGGGCTCGGGCAGGAACCAGCTTCCGGGCTCGTGCTCGCGGTCAGCGAGATCGCCAGCAACAGCGTCAGGCACGGCGGCGGGCACGGTGAGCTGCGCATCTGGGCCGACGGACGCTCGCTCGTCTGCGAGGTCTCCGACCGGGGCCACATCACGTCGGCGCTCGTCGGCCGGGTACGCCCGGCGCCGGACGCCGGAGCCGGGGCCGGCCTCTGGGTGGCGAACCAGCTATGCGATCTGGTGCAGATCTATTCGTCCGACCGCGGCACCACGGTGCGCGTTCACCAGGACATCTGAGCCCGCGCCCGGGCACCGTCCGGAGCCGGGGCAACCCGGGGGACAGCGTTCAGGGCTCTTCTTTTGGTTGTGCTGGCTGCCGGCCACCGACCCGCATCACGATCTCGGTGGCGAGGTCGCGGAGCTTCATGTTCCGGTTGTTCGACGCCCGGCTCAGCGTGGCGAACGCCTGGTCGGCGTCGCAGCGTGACTCGGCCATCACGATACCGATCGCCTGGTCGATCACGGCCCTCGACCGCAGCGCGTGCTCCAGCTGAGCGGCCAGGTCGCGGGCCTCGGCGTACCGGCCGACGACCACGATGGCGGCCGAGGCAGGCACCGTGAACAGGGAGATCAGGTCCTCGTCGAGCTGGCTGAAGCCCTCGGTGTCGCGGCTGGACAGGTTCAGCGCGCCCAGCCGGCGCCCGGCCAGGCCGAGCCCGGCGGACAGGTAGCTGCGCAGGCCCATCTCCTCGGCCAGGCTGGTGAACTCCGGCCACCGCTGCTCGGCCTCGTGCAGGCTCCACCGGTTGACCTGCTGGCGCCGGGCCGCATCCAGGCACGGGCCGTCGTTCAGGACATACTGACGGCGGTCCAGCTCGTAGGTTTCATCGTCGGTGGCCGCGATGGTACTGGGCTGGTCCTTTGCGTCCAGGACCGTGACGCTCGCCGCGTGGCAGCCCGGGATCGACCGGAGGGCGAGCGCGAGGATACTGCCCAGAGTGTCGCGGACCGACTCGTTCTCAGTCAGGGTCCTGGCCAATTCGGTCAGGGATTCGACGAGATCCTCGTACCGTCCGCTCAGCAGGGACCCGGGTGCCGGATCGTGGGCTACCATCTCCATTCCCCCTGATCCATCCGGGGTATCGCCGGACATCTGCTGCTAAAACCTCTCCAGAGGGCGTGGTGCGCCGCGGGTGCGCGCAGCCCTCGCCCAGGTTAGGGGCTTGGCCGCAGAAAGACGAAAGAGCCGGAGAAACCGGAACGCTGACCTCGTGAGCCGACTTTCTGGGCATGGCGGGCTCCCACTGCCACGAAGGACACTAGGTAGCCTCGCTGCCGGACCACGTATCGCGGCCTGTGCCGCGCGTTTGACAGTATGCCGAGCCGTCTTGCCGCGGTCAAAGCGGCGTGCGGGGCGGAGTCGGAGCCCTGCCGCACCCACCCGATTGACGCTGGTTAAGTTTGGTAGCGAGCGCTGGTGGCCGCCGAACGAGGGGGAGTGACGTGGACCCTAAGACCTGGATCGGCTCGTGGCCAGTGGTGCGCCAGCTGACCGGGGGCGACCGGCTCGGCCTCGGCGCGGCCGCGAAGAGCAAGCGCACCAGCGAGTTGCGGCCGCGCACCGCGGTGGCCGACAAGGTGGTCAAGTCGGTATGCCCGTACTGCGCGGTGGGCTGCGGCCAGCAGGTCTACGTTGCCGGGGACAAGGTCACCCAGATCGAGGGAGATCCGGACTCGCCGGTCAGCCGGGGCCGCCTGTGCCCCAAGGGATCGGCGAGCCTGCAGCTGACGACCGGCGACGCCCGGCAGTATCAGGTGCTGTACCGCAGGCCGCACGGCACCCAGTGGGAGCACCTGGACCTGGACACGGCGATGGACATGATCGCCGACCGGTTCATCGCCGCGCGGCGGGCGGGCTGGCAGTGGGAGCACGAAGGGCTGCGCACCCGGCGCACGATGGGCGTGGCCAGCCTGGGCGGCGCCACGCTGGACAACGAGGAAAACTACCTGATCAAGAAGTTGTTCACGGCGCTGGGCGCGGTCCAGATCGAGAACCAGGCCCGGATATGACACTCCTCCACCGTCCCCGGTCTGGGGACTAGCTTCGGGCGCGGCGGCGCGACCACGTTCCTGCAGGACCTGGCCAACGCCGACTGCATCCTGATCGAGGGCTCGAACATGGCCGAGGCCCACCCGGTTGGCTTCCAGTGGGTGATGGAGGCCAAGGCCAGGGGCGCGACCGTGATCCACGTCGACCCCCGGTTCAGCCGGACCAGCGCGGTCGCCGACCTGCACGTTCCGATCCGCGCCGGCGCGGACATCGCGTTCGTCGGCGGGCTGATCAACTACGTGCTGAACAGCGAGAAGTACTTCCGGGACTACATGCTCGCCTACACCAACGCGTCGGTGATCCTCAGCGAGGACTTCGCCGACACCGAGGACCTCGACGGGGTGTTCTCCGGGCTGGACGTCAAGCAGCGGGTCTACGACTTCGACACCTGGCGGTACCAGGGCGAAGAGATCCGTCCCGCCAGCGGCGAGCGCGACATCGACGTCGAACGGCTGCGCTCACTGCGCGATGCAGCGCGCGGCGAGGCGCACGGCTCCGGCGGAGCGCACGCCCATCCGAGCCCGGAAACCGACGAGACCCTGCAGCACCCGCGGTGCGTGTTCCAGGTGCTCAAGCGGCACTTCGCCAGGTACACGCCGGAGATGGTGGCCCAGGTCGCCGGGGTGCCCGAGGAACTGTTCGCGCAGGTATGCCGTGAGGTCACCGACAACTCTGGCCCGGAGCGGACCACCTGCTTCGTTTACAGCCTGGGCTGGACCCAGCACACCGTGGGCGTGCAGTACATCCGCACGGCCGCGATTCTGCAGGCGTTGCTCGGGAACATGGGCCGCCCGGGCGGCGGGATCATGGCGCTGCGCGGGCACGCGTCCATCCAGGGATCCACCGACATCCCGACGCTGTTCGACCTGCTCCCCGGCTACCTGCCGATGCCGCACGCGCACACCCACGACGACCTGGACAGCTACGTGGAGACCGAGCGCACCGAGAAGGGGTTCTGGGCCAGCACCGGGGACTACATGGTCAGCCTGCTGAAGGCGTGGTGGGGCGGCGCCGCGACCGCGGGCAACGACTTCTGCTTCGACTACCTGCCCCGGCTGACCGGCAGCCACAGCACCTACGAGACGGTGATGGCGCAGATCGAGGGGACCTGCAAGGGCTACTTCCTATTCGGCCAGAACCCGGCGGTCGGCTCGGCCAACTCGCGCATGCAGCGGCTCGGCATGGCGAACCTGGACTGGCTGGTGGTGCGCGACCTGGTGATGATCGAGAGCGCGACGTGGTGGAAGAACGGCCCCGAGATCGAGAGCGGCGAGATGCGCACCGAGGACATCGCCACCGAGGTGTTCTTCCTGCCGGCCTCGGCGCACACCGAGAAGCAGGGCAGCTTCACGAACACCCAGCGGATGCTGCAGTGGCACCACACCGCGGTCGAGCCTGCCGGCGACGCGCGCAGCGACCTGTGGTTCGCCTACCATCTCGGCCGGAGGATACGGGCCAAGCTGGCGTCGTCCGCCGACGAGATGGACCGGCCCATCCAGGACCTCACCTGGGATTATCCCGTGTCCGGCGCGCAGGCAGAGCCGGACGCCGACGCGGTGCTCGCCGAGATCAACGGCTGGGACGCCGACGGGCGGCCGCTGTCGGGGTACACGCAGCTCGCCGCCGACGGATCGACCGCGTGCGGCTGCTGGATCTACTGCGGCGTCAGGGCCGGCGGAATCAACCAGGCCGCCCGCCGCAAGCCGGGCCGGGAGCAGAGCTGGGTGGCGCCCGAGTGGGGCTGGGCCTGGCCGGCGAACCGCCGGGTGCTCTACAACCGGGCGTCGGCCGACCCCGACGGCAGGCCGTGGAGCGAGCGCAAGGCGCTGGTCTGGTGGGATCCGGAGGCCGGCCGCTGGACCGGTCACGACGTGCCCGACTTCGTCGCGGACCGGGCCCCCTCGTACCGGCCGCCCGACGGCGCGACCGGGGTGGCGGCCATCTCCGGCATCGACCCGTTCATCATGCAGGCCGACGGCAAGGCGTGGCTGTTCGCCCCGGCAGGGCTGGTGGACGGCCCGCTGCCCGCCCACTATGAACCGCAGGAATCGCCGGTTGCCAACGCGTTCTACGCCCAGCAGCACAACCCGGTCCGGCAGATCATCTCCTACCGGGAGGACCGCTTCCAGCCCAGCGGGAGCCAGCCGGGGTCCGAGGTGTTCCCGTACGTGGCGACCACGTACCGGCTGACCGAGCACCACACGGCGGGCGGGATGTCCCGGTTCCTGCCGTACCTGGCCGAGCTGCAGCCCGCGTTCTTCTGCGAGGTCTCGCCGGAGCTGGCCGCCGAGCGGGGCCTGGAGCACATGGGCTGGGCGACGATCGTCTCGGCCCGCAACGCCATCGAGGCCCGGGTGATGGTCACCAGGCGGATGACGCCGCTGGATATCGGCGGCCGGCGGCTGCACCAGATCGGGCTGCCGTGGCACTGGGGGCCGAACGGCCTCACCACCGGGGACGCTGCCAACGAGCTCGCGCACCTGTCCCTGGACCCGAACGTGCACATCCAGGAGGTCAAGGCGCTGGCGCTGGACATCCGGCCAGGCCGGCGGCCGCGCGGGCCCGCCCGGCGCGAGCTGGTCCTGGACTACCAGCGGCGCGCTGGGATCACCGACGACACCGGGACGGAGATGTGACATGACAACGCCGGATCCGGCGGCGCTGGCCGGTTACGCCGAGCACCCGCCGCGGCTGGGGTTCTTCACCGACACCTCGGTGTGCATCGGCTGCAAGGCGTGCGAGGTCGCCTGCAAGGAGTGGAACGCGGTGCCCGAGGACGGGCTGCTGCTCACCGGGATGTCCTATGACAACACGGGGGGCCTGAACGCGTCGACGTGGCGCCACGTGGCGTTCATCGAGCAACCCGCGTCGACGGGCGGCGATGACGGCGTCCGGTGGCTGATGTCCAGCGACGTGTGCAAGCACTGCACGGAGGCGGCCTGCCTGGACGTCTGCCCGACCGGCGCGCTGATGCGCAGCGAGTTCGGCACCGTGGTCGTGCAGGACGACGTGTGCAACGGCTGCGGCTACTGCGTGAGCGCCTGCCCGTTCGGCGTGATCGCGCGGCGCGAGACCGACGGCGGCGCGCACAAGTGCACGCTGTGCTACGACCGGATCGGCGACGGGCTGACCCCGGCCTGCGCCAAGGCCTGCCCGACCGAGTCCATCCAGTTCGGGCCCGTGGACGAGCTGCGGGAACGGGCGCAGGCAAGGGTCGATCAGCTGCAGGCGTCCGGCGAGACCCGGGCCCGGCTGTATCTGGAGAACTCAGCGGACGGCATCGGCGGCGCGGGCGCGTTCTTCCTGCTGCTCGACGAGCCCGAGGTGTACGGGCTGCCGCCGGACCCGGTGGTGACGACCCGCGACCTGCCCCGCATGTGGCGGCAGGTCGCCGCGGCAGGCGCCTCGCTCGCTGCCGGCGCGCTGATCGCGTGCCTGGGCGCCGGGCGGAGGCGGGCGTGAGCGAGAAAACCAGGCGGGCGGGCCGCGGCGGCGAGGAGCCGATGGTCCCGGGGGCGCGGCCCGATTCGTACTACGGCAGGCCGATACTCAAGGAAACGGTGTGGGAGGCACCAAACATCGCCGGCTACCTGTTCCTCGGCGGGCTGGCCGGTGCCTCGTCTCTGCTCGCGGCGTTCGCTCAGCTGTCCGGCAACCGCGAGCTTCCCCGGGTGTCGAAGGTCGCCGCGGCCGGCGCGATCGGGGTGTCGTTGGCGGCGCTGGTGCACGACCTGGGCCGCCCGGCGCGGTTCCTGAACATGCTGCGGGTGTTCAAGGTCACCTCGCCGATGAGCGTGGGCACCTGGCTGCTGACCGGTTACGGCCCGCTGGCCGGGGCCGCCGCGGCGTCGGCGGTGACCGGTCGGCTGCCCCGGGCCGGCGCCGCCGCCACGGCCGGAGCGGCTGCGCTCGGGACCGGCGTGGCCACCTACACCGCGGCGCTGCTCTGCGACACCGCCGTCCCGGCCTGGCACGAGGGCTACCGGGAGATGCCGTTCGTGTTCGCCGGATCGGCCGCGAGCGCGGCCGGCGGCCTGGGCATGCTGGCGGTGCGCCCGGAGAACGCGGGCCAGGCGGTCAGGTTCGCGGTGCTCGGTGCCGCCGCCGAGATCACCGCCAAGAGCCTGATGCTGCGGCGGCTGGGCCCAGCCGCCGAGCCGTACCAGAAGGGCCGGGTCGGTGCGCTGATGGAGGCCGCCGAGGTGCTGACCGCTGCCGGGTTGTCGGGCGCGGTGCTGGCGGGCCGGAGCCGCCCGGCTCTGGCGCTCTCCGGAGCGGCGTTGCTGGCCTCCTCCGCGCTGACCAGGTTCGGGGTGTTCGAGGCGGGCCGCGTGTCCGCGCGAGACCCGAAGTACACCGTCGGGCCGCAACGGGAGCGCCGGAACGCCAGGCCGGACGGGCCGCCCACCGACCAGGCCGCCGAGGCCGCCCGGACGGGCGCCGGGCTCAGGCCGGGTACCTGATCCCGGGCTGGGCCACCGTCTCCTGGTCGTGGCTGCTCGGCACCTGCAGCTGGATCGCGAGGCCGTCGGCGCCGGACCTGACGTCCATCCAGTCGCTGATCTGGTTCGCCAGCCACAGGCCGTCGCCGTCGCCGGGCACCAGCTCGGCCGGCCGCAGGCCGAGGAACGGGTCGCTGATGCTGGCGCCGGGCTGCCGGAAATCGCAGACGACCGCGCCCGGCTGCTCCCACGTCCGCACGGTGGCGCTGGCCGGCCACCGGCCCTTCAGGTAGGCCCCGACCTCGCTGACCGCCAGCACCAGCATGTCGGCCCGGTCGCCGGCCACGCCGTGCGCGCCAGCGCTGCCGGCGATGAACCGGCGAAGGCCGCGCAGGTCACCGTCGAAGTCGAACGCCTCCGCGCCGGCCGGGGGGTCGTCCAGCGGCCTGGTGTCACATGACCGCGCGAACGCCGCCGGGTCGGCATACTGCGGCGACGGGCTCGGCCGCGCCTCCGCAACCTGCACCGGGTGCGTGCGCAGGGCATCGGCGAGGACGCTGGCGTCGGTGGTCCGCGCGTCGTAAGGGCAGATCATCGAGATGCTCGTGGACGCGAGCGTGACGTTGAGCGCGGCCTCCATCCGCGTCCACGCCGTGATCTCGCGTGCCGAACGCCCCGCCCACACCGGCTCGGCGAGGATGCGTACCCGGCCGCTTCGAGGGCTGCCCTGCCCGCGCTTCCAGTAGTGGTAGAACGCGGCCACCCGCCGCGGCGGCCGGCGCCCGAAGAACGCGGACTCCGCGTAGTCCACGTCCCCGCCGCGTCCCCCGAGCGCGGTGCCGAGCAGTTCCAGGTTGGCCGGGGTGGTGACGGCGAGCACGGGCTCGCCGAGTGCCAGCCCGTCTTCGAGGAACGGCACCGCGGTGTCCAGGAACTGGCTGTCGTCGTCGTAGATGCAGGCCCAGTGCTCGAAGGCCCCCTCGGCGCGGCTCACCAGGTCACGCTCCCGCGCCCGTCGCTCGCCGCGGCACCGGCCGATCCCCGCTGGTCCACGGCCAGGCCCGGGGTGGAATCCCAGCCGACGATCCGCAGCACGGTGGCGAGCTGCGGCGGCACCTCGTGCAGCACCACCCGCCTGCCGCCGCCGACCCCGTTGCAGCCGGCTCCGGCGTTGCCGGCTCCGGTCACGCAGACGATGGCCCGCAGTCCGGCAAGATCGCAGTAACTCACCCCGCGCAGGCTGAAGTGGACCTCGGCCGGCCCGTGCGCGAACCTGCCCAGCGCACCAATCAGGCCGTCATAGGTGGACTCGTCGATCTCGCCGGCGATGGCCAGGCCGGGCGGATCGTCGGTGTTGGTGATTCGCAGGACCCCGTCGTCGTATACGGCGCAGTCACCCGTCATCGCGAATCATCGCCCCTCCAGCATGTCAGCGGCCGGTACCGGGGCACGCCGCGCAGCGGCGGGCCGGGGCGGGCATGGATTCGGAAGGCTCCTCGATGTGGTCGCTGCTAGAATCTTCTGACTATACCTGCGGCGGGGCCGGTAAGGCGCCACAAAGGCGGCGCAAAGGAAGTCTCGGGTGGGCCGGGCAGCGATGCTGGGGCGCTCCTGGAGGGGATTCAATGCCTCCTCTTGGCTGGCATGCTGCTTCACGTCCGATGACCTCGCTGGATGGGCACCCCCTCGACGAAATCCGCGATCCTGGCGTCGGCCTGCCGCTGCCTGCGGGCGGTCGGGGCTGGGTGCCTGATGGGACGTGAGATGGCCTGGGCGGCTGCTGATGGCGAGGTGGATGTGGGTTCCGCGGAGGCGGGGCTGACGGTGTTGCTGGAGGCGTGTGAGCGGGCGGTGGAGGAGCTGGGGTCGGCGGTTCCTCCGGCGCAGATGCGGGCGTTGCTGATTGTTGGGGGGTCGGGG
>JASHOI010000086.1 GCA_030041195.1 Streptosporangiaceae bacterium
TCGGTGATCTCGAGGTCCTGAGCGCTGGCCTCCATGAGGTGTGACGCGACGTCGATCACCTTCGCCCTGAGCTGCCGGGCGCCGTGCAGCGCCACGCCCCCGGTCATCGTGGCCGACCGACTGCCGCCGGTCAGACCGAACGGGACCACGTCGGAGTCACCGACCACCACGCGAACTTGCCCGAACGGGACGCCGAACTCATCGGCTGCGATCTGGGCCAGCGTGGTCTGGTGGCTCTGACCGTGCGGCATCTGGCCGGTGAACAGCACGACGATGCCGTCTTCCTCGAGCCGCAGCCGCATCGACTCGATGCCCATCGGGCCGCTGGGCCCACCCGGCTCCCGCGGGCCGGGGGCGGCCTCGATGAACGTTGCGACGCCGATTCCGAGGTGGACGCCGCGTTCCCGCCCTTCGGCCTGGCGGCGCCGGAACGCCGGAAAGTCCACGAGCTGGGCGATCCGCTGCAGCGACTCCCGCGTCGTGACTCCGACGAGCGGGCGCCCGGTGACCATCACGGCCGGCGGATCGGTGCGCACGGCGGCGTTGCTCAGCCGCATCTGGAACGGATCGATGCCGAGGTCCTTCGCGATCAGGTCGATGACGCGTTCCCGCACGAACGTCTCGGACGCCCACGGGCCGCGGTAGGCGACGTACGTCGCCTTGTTGGTAATGGCCGCGGTCGACTCGAAACCCAGGGCCGCCATCTTGTACGGCCCCGGGAACATCGCCTCGACGATCGACGGAACCATCGCGCCCATGCCCGGGTACGCGCCGGTGTCGATGACCATCTTCACGTCGAGCCCGAGCAGGTCGCCGTCGTTGCTGACCGCGGCCCGGACGTCGAAGCTTTCCTCGCGTGCCTGCCCGGACACGGTGAGGTTCTCGCCGCGGTCCTCGACCCACTTGACCGGCCGCCCGAGATCACGCGACGCGGCCGCCACCGCGAGCTCTTCCCGCGACGCCCCGATCTTCAGGCCGAACGAGCCGCCGATGTCGCCGGCCAGCACGCGCACCTTGTCCTGCTCCATGCCGAGGCGCATGGCGACCGCGACCTTGGTGACGTGAACGCTCTGCGTCGCCGCGTACACCGTCATCGCACCGGAGTCCGCGTCGTAGCTGGCCACGCAGCCGCGGCCCTCCATCGGCACGTTCTGGTGGCGGTGCACGTCGATGTGCACGTCGTAAACCCGGTCGGCGCCGTCGAACGTGGCCGTGACGTCGCCGAACTCCTTGCGCGAGCGCGGTTTGGCGATGTTGTCGCCGAGATTCGCGAACACCGGCGGGCTGGCCGGGTCGAGCGCGAAGGACGCGTTCGTGACCGGAGGCAGGTCCTCATACTCCACCGCCACGAGCTCGCAGCCGTCCTCGGCAAGGTAACGGCTCTCGGCGATCACGACCGCCACCGGATCGCCGGCCAGGCGCACCTTGTCGGTGGCGAGCAAGCTGAACTGCGGCATCGGCCCCTGCCACCCCATGAGCGCCATCAGCGCATCCGGCCCCGGGACCGTCATCGCCTCCAGCTCAGCCCCGGTGTACACCGCGACGACCCCGGGCAGTTCCCGCGCCGCCGAGGCGTCGACCGAGAGCACCCGGGCGTGCGCCAGCGGCGAGCGCACGAACGCGGCGTGCAGCATCCCGGGCAGCTTGATGTCGTCGACGTACCGGCCCGCGCCGGTGAGGATGCGCGGGTCCTCCGAGCGCTTGATGCTGGCGCCGGTGTACCGCTCAGCCGCAATCGCCGTCATGGTCTCTCCCTCGGTCAGCGCTCGCGGGTGCGCTCGGCGGCCAGCAGCACGCCGTCGATGATGCTCTGGTAGCCGGTGCAACGGCAGATGTTGCCGGACAGCGCCTCGCGGATCTGCTGCTCGCCGGCGTCCGGATGGTCGCTCAGGAACGCGGCGGCCTGCATGACCATCCCTGGCGTGCAGAACCCGCACTGGAAGCTGTGCGAATCCCACATGGCTTGCTGCAGTTCGCCCATCTTCCCACCCGCCTCCCCTTCCCCCTTCATGGCCAGGCCCTCGATCGTGGTCACCTCGCTGCCCGCGGCCTGGACCGCCAGCATCAGGCAGGATCGCACCGCCCGGCCGTCGACGATCACCGTGCACGCACCGCAGACTCCGTGCTCGCAGCCGAGATGCGTACCGGTCAAACTGAGGTCGTCGCGCAGGAAGTCCGCCAGCGTCTTGCGCGCCTCCGCGGAACCCGTGCGCGTCGTGCCGTTAACCGTCAGCGTGATGTCCACAATCGGTCATGCCCCTCTCTGGGCGTTGTCGACGGCCTCGCGCAGGCCGCGGCGCACCAGGGCGGCGGCGACCTTCTTCCGGTACTCCGCCGACCCGTGCAGGTCGGATGGCGGGTCGATGTCGCTGGCCGCACGGCTGGCCGCCGCGTCGAACAACTCGCCCGACGGGGTCTCGCCGACCAGGAGAAGCTCCGCGCCGGTTGCGCGCACCGGCACGTCGGACACTCCGGCAAACGCCAGCCGGGCATCGCTGATCGCGCCGCCGGACAGCGCCACCGATGTCGCCAGGCCAACCATGGCGAAGTCACCGTGGCGCCGGGCGACCTCCTGGAAGCTGACCCCCGTGCCAGGTTCAGCGGCCGGGAAGCGCACCTCGGTCAGCAGCTCGTCGGGACGGCGCGCGGTCATCAGGTATCCCTCGAACCACGTCGCCGCCGGGATAAACCGCTCACCGAGCTGACTGCACACCACGAAATCGGCGTCGAGCGCCAAGGCGACGGCCGGCAGCTCGGCCGCGGGGTCGCCGTGCGCCAGGCTGCCCCCGACCGTGCCACGGCTGCGGATCGCCTCATGACCGATCAACGGAAGCGCGGCCGCCAGCAACGGCACCGCATCGGCGATCGTCCCGGATTCCTCGGCAACGTATTCCCGTGTCGTGGCGCCGATCGTCACCCAGCCGTCGGCCACCGACACCCCGGACAGTTCGTCGATGCCATTGATGTCGATGAGCACCGCCGGGCGGGCCAGCCGGAGCGCCAGCAGCGGGATCAGGCTCTGCCCGCCGGCCAGCACGCTCGCCTCGTCCAGATGCTCGGCCAGCAGATCGACAGCGGCGGACACCGTTCCGGGCGCCTCGTAATCGACGGGAGGCAGTTTCATCGGCGCGTCCTTCTGCACGGGGACGGCAACTACGTTACGACAGCCGGCTGTCGGTCGCAGCGCCGGGCGTGGGTGAGGACTGCGCTGCGCCGGCTCAGGAGGCCACGGTTACCAGGTCGCCGATCGCCAGGTGATCGAAGGCGACGTGGGCGGTCGGGATCGGCAGCTCGACGCAGCCGAGGCTTTGCGGGAACCCGTAAGACGCTCGCACGAACCCATGCACGGCGTCGCCGCCGTTGAAGTAGTTGATCCAGTACACCGGGTCGTCGTAGTAGCTGCCGTCGGGGTTAAACCCGGTCATGTAGTTGAACGTGTAACGAACATAGATCGGATACGTGCCGAGGGCGGTCGGCTCAGCGGGGATGCCGGTGTTCGTCGGCGACGTGAGCACCGTGCTGCCGTTCTCCCACACGTTGAGCGTCTCGGGCAGGTTCTCCGAGACGTACACGTACGAGTACGGTTCCGGGTCCACCCGGTTGGCGGCCGCGGCGCTGAGGAGCGCCTGCCACGAGCCGTCCGCGAGCTGGCTCACGGTCTCGTCGTCGGCGGTGTATCCGTTGTAGGAGGAGCTGTCCGTCGCGGCCATGAACGCCATCAGCGCGCCCTTGACCATGACCGTGGGCGAGCCGGGCTGCCACTGTGCCTGCAGTGACGCCGGGGTCGACTGCCAGCGCCAGGAGAAGCTGCCCTTCAGCGGGCTGCCGAGCGTCGCCACCTCGCCGGTGAGGGTGGTCGGCGAGCGGACGCCTGGCGCCGGGGTGAAGTTGAGCGGCAGGTAGTGCAGCTGGGCAAGGATCTGCTGCAGGCGCAGCATCGAGGCTTGCGTGATGGCGAAGTGGTATGAGCCCGATGCGGCCGCCGCCACCGGGTCACCCGAGGAGCCGCTCACCACCGTCACCGGACGGTCAAACGAGACGCTTACCGCGGTGCCGGGTCCGAAGCCGGGGCTCCGGGGCGTGAACACCAGCGTGTCGGCATCCGGCTCAGTCCAGGTGCCCGCTGTGGCTGGCGAGACTCGCGGGAGGGACGTACCGAGGGCGCTGGCCACCGGCTCGTCGAAGGTCAAGGTGATCGGGCTGTTGAGCCCGGCGCGCACGCTGTCCGGAGCCGGATCCGCTGCTGCGACCGGCACGCCATCCAGCGGCGCCTCAAGCCAGTCCACCGTGGCCGGCCGGGCAGCCACGCGCTCCCACGGCCATGCCGCGGCCGCCACCTGAAGCGTGCCTCCCGACTGGTGCTCCGGCACGGCCAGCCGGGCCGTGGCCGAGGGCCGGCTGAGCCGGATGACCTGGGCCGGCTGGCCGGCCGCCCGGTAGTCGATGACGCTCACCGGACGGTTGAAGTCGAGTGTCACGCGCCCCGGGCGCGCGGCAACGACCGCGCGTGACGACGGCGCGGCCGACGGCGCCGGCAGCGTCGCCGACGTCGAGACCCCGGAGCCCAGCAGCCAGCGGAGCCAGGACGGCGGAGCGGCAGTGACGCGGACGTGCACCGTCTGGCCCTGCGGCACGGCGGCGACGGGCACGAAACCCGTGCCCTTGCGTGCCAGCGCGAGCGGCCGGCCGGCACTGGTCACGCGGATGCCCGTCACCCCGGTCCCAACGCCGCCCAGGTGCACCTGGACAAGCGCCGCTCCCGATGACACCCAGACGGCCGGACGCCCCAGGAGCGCTAGCAGCGCAACACCGATGCCCACCATCACGACTGCGACAGCCGCGCCGATGCCCGCGCGGACCGTCCAGCTCCGATCCTTCAGCGTGCCCTTGAGCGCGGCACCCGCGCCGATGCCGGCGCGGATCATCCAGGACCGATTCTTCTGTTCAGCCGATGGTCTGCTCATCGCGCCGCCCTCTCGAGCTCGCTTCGCGCTC
>JASHOI010000701.1 GCA_030041195.1 Streptosporangiaceae bacterium
GCCCGCTCCCAGCGGGAGCGGAAGGACCGCGGCAAAGCGCTGCTCGCCGCGGGCATCACCAGCGGGCCCCCGCTGCTGCGGCTGCTCGCCGAGTACGGGGTCACCACGGCGGCGGCGACGGCGGCCAGCCATGAGGCGGGGGTGCTGGCCGCCGCGGAATCGATCGGCTACCCGGTCGTGCTCAAGACAGGCGACCCGGCGATCGCGCACAAGTCCGACGTCCGCGGCGTGATCCTGGGCATCCCCGGCCCGGCGGAACTCGCCCGGGCCTACGCCGACCTGTCGGCCAGGCTGGGACCGCGGGTGCTGGTCTGCGAGAACGTTCCGGCCGGCACCGAGCTTGCCGTCGGCGTCGCTCCCGACCCCGACCTCGGCCCGCTGATCGTCGTCGGCGCTGGCGGGGTGCTCGTGGAGTTGCTCGCCGACCGCGCGGTCGCGCTGCCGCCGGTCGACGAGCGCACGGCCAGGCAGATGATCGGCGAGCTCCGGGTGCGCACGCTGCTCTCCGGGGTCAGGGGCGCGCCGCCGGCCGACCTCGATGCCGTCGCCCGGGCGGTCGCGAGCGTCTCGGCGCTCGCGGCAGACCTCGGTGACCAGCTTCTGGCGCTGGACGTGAACCCGCTGATCTGCGGGCCCGAGGGCGCGATCGCCGTCGACGCGCTGGCGGTGCCGGTCGACGCGCTCAGGCGGGCATGAAGGTCCACTCGTCGGCGTGACAAACGCGCCCGGCCCGGGTTACCCCGGGCCGGGCGCTGAGTACGGAGCGGGTCCGGTCAGGTCCCGTCTTTCCAGGTGATGGTGAAGTCCGCGCCGCTGTCGGTCAGCGCCGACGGCGTGGCCATGTCGTTGCCGTCCGGGTCCTGCATGATGATCTCGCTCGAGGTCCACAGCGAGCTGGGCGACAGCGTGCCGCGCAGGCCGTCGCGGCTGGTCACGTGCGACACGGTGAAGTTCACGCTGCCGAAGTCGACCAGGTTGATCCCGCCGGCCACGGAGTCGCCCGGGTCCTCCTCGATCACCTCGGCCGAGTTCCGGTCACAGGTGCTGCCGCTCGGGCAGGGCTGGGAGGTTTGCATGGTGGCCCCGGTGGTCTTGTCCTCCAGGGTCAGCTGGAACTCCTTGGTCGTGCTGTCGTAGTAGACCGCCACGAAGATCGTGTCGCCCGCGTTGACCCCGGAGAACACGACCGGGTCGAGCGGGAACATCTCGTACCAGGCCTGGTTGGTGGCCTGCCCGGTGCTCGAGTCGCAGATCGTGTCGACGCCCGTCTGCTCGACCGTCGTGCTGTTGAACCCGTCGAGGCCCACCCACTCCGCGGCGTAGTTCTGCCCGCTCGTCCCGATCGGCACCGCCGAGCAGTTCACGGTCGGCACCGTGAACGTGGTCTGCACGTACCGGAGCGCTACGTTCGACTTGCCGACGGCGGCGTAGCCCGACCAGTTCGAGCTGTCGGTAACCGCGTTCCTTGGCAAGTGCGGAAGCACCGTGCGCGGCAGACGGGCACCGGTCACGAGGTGGAAGCCGTGCAGGTGCAGCCTGGGAGCCGGAGTCGCGGACGATGCGCTTGCCGACGCAGCGGGTGCCATCGCGACGGCGGCGGCCGCGGTGGCGACGACGATGAGCGGTCTTAGATTCACACTCGGGCCCTTCTGCGGGACTTCAGGGGGTGTTCACGCTTCGAGCAGGTGACATTGTGCCCGAGCAGGTGATTTGACCGCTGCGTTTCCCGGTAAACGGAGCTAATGTGCCAGAAAAGGCATAAAAGTGGTTACCGAGCCCTGAGTACTCCCAGAGACGGAAAGGGCTGCGAGTGATCGGTGTTACGGCCGAGACTCCGTGGGCCGGCGGCCGGAGGTCAGAAGATCACGTAGAGCTTGCGGATCGTCTCGTGGATCTGCCAGCTTCCCGCCCAGCCGCGCGGGAAGACCGCGGTGTCGCCGGGGCCGATGTCCTGCGATGCGCCGCCGTCGGGCGTCACCGTCATCCGGCCGGACACGATGTGCACGAACTCGTTGGTCTCCAGCTTCCAGTAGGACGGTCCCGGCGTGCACTCCCAGACCCCGGCCTCCTGCTCGCCGTCCTGCCACAGCGTGTGGCCGGATGTCCGCATCGGCTCGCCGGTTGCCTCCTCCAGCGGGCCCCAGTCCTCGAGCTCGGCGGTGGCGGCTGCGGCCAGGAACGGGGTCTCGGTCATCTTGGCGGTCCTCTCCTTCTGCGGGATCAGGAAATGGTCGGCTGCGGTGCGCTGGTGGGGAACGGCAGCGCGATCGGGTCGGTCGCCAGGCGGCTGTTGCCATCGGCGTCGAACCGGTCCAGGCCCAGCGCCGCGGTGTCCACCACGTCGGATCGGCCGGTCAGCGCCACGTCGGCGGCCGCCTTCGCGACCCCCGGGCCCCACATCATCCCGGCGCCTCCGGCACTGGCCACCGTCAGCCCGTTCAGGGCGGCATCGTCGATGAGCGCTGGCCCGATGATCGGCAGATGATCGGGGGTGTAATCGATGGTGGCCGCCCAGATCCGGCGCAGGCCGAGCCCGCGGGTGACCGGGACCAGCTCGGCGAGGCGCTCGCGCATCTGCGCCAGGTACTGCTCGTCCACCTCGGTGGCCGGGCCGGGGCGCTCGGCCGGGTTGCTCATGCCGAACAGCAGGCCCTTTTCCTCGGGCCGCCAGTACAGGCCCGCGGTCAGGTCGAAGACCATCGGGACCCGGGCCGGATCCAGGTCGGGGTGCGGCTCGGTGACCGCGACCTGGTGCCGCACCCCGCCGGCCGGCACCCTGACCCCGGCCAGGCCGGCCACCTCGGCCAGCTCGGGGCCGCCGGTCAGCACCACGATCGGGGCGTCGACCCGGCCCCGGCTGGTCTGGACGCCGGTGATCCGGTCGCCGCTGGTGACGACGCCAGTGAACGCCGTGTGCTCGATGACCGAGACCCCGCTGATCGCCAGCGCCACCGCGTAGGCGGTCACGTTGCGCGGCGGGCTGAGGTAGCCGTCCTCGGCGCAGAACGTGCCGCCGAGGGTGAGCCCGGGCGCCAGGGTGGGGTTGAGCCGGTCGAGCTCGTCGGGCTCGAGCCAGCGGACCGGGAGGCCGAGCGCGATCTGCATGTCCATGCGCGCGTTCGCGGCGGCGACGTCGGCCTCGGTGAAGCACGGCAGCACGTAGCCCTGCGGGGTGAACCCGGAGTCGATCCCGAGTTCCTCGCGCTGGTCCAGGTAGAACCGGCGGGACCACTCGCCGAGCTCGACCGCCCAGCTGGTGCCGCCCTGGGTGCGGACCACGCCGGCGGCGCGGCTGCTCGCGCCCTGGCCGAGGGTGCGTTTCTCCAGCAGGACCACCTGGCCGAGCCCGGCTTGCCGGAGGAAGTAGGCGCACCACGCGCCGACGGTCCCGCCGCCGACGACAACCGCGTCGGCCGAAGCTGGAGCGGCAGGAAGCATTGGCACGGCCTTGATGCTGGCATAGACTGAACGTTCAGTCAAGCCATTGTTTGAGCCGTCGCTGCGGAGGCGAGCAGAGAAATGAGCGCGATGTACGGGCTGTCAGATGAGGACCTGCGGATCCAGGCGCGCGCCCGGACCTTCGCCGACGAGCTGATCCCGTTCGAGGTCACCGCCGAGATGAACGGCGGCGACCTGCCGAAGGACGTGGTGGCCGCGCATGCCGAGCGGGCCAGGGAGCTGGGGCTCGCCGCCGCGAACATGCCGCGCGAGCTCGGCGGCGGGGGCTGCACCTCGCTGCAGCAGGTGCTGATCCAGGAGCAGGTCGGCCGCGTCACCAACGCGCTCGCCTGGTCGGCGTCGACTCCCCCGTCCTGGCTGCCCGGGGTCGCGACGCCGTACCAGATGGACCGGTTCGTGCGGCCCGCCATCCGGGGCGAGCGCGAGGAGTGCTACGCGATCACCGAGGAGGGCGCGGGCTCGGACGTGGACGCGATCGAGGCGACCGCGCGCCGCGACGGCGACGACTACCTGCTCAACGGCGAGAAGTGGCACGTGACGTCGTACAACTCGGCCGACTTCGCGTTCTTCCAGGCCAAGCTCGTGGGCGGCGCGCACGACGGCGAGCACGCGATGTTCCTGGTCGACCTGCCGAGCCCGGGCGTCCGGGTGGTGCGCACGCCCGCGTACTCGCACACGATCAGCCACCATCACCCGATCGTCGCGTTCACCGACGTCAGGGTGCCCGCCTCGCACCTGGTCGGGGCCGAGGGCGACGGGATGACGTTCGCGTACGAGTGGTTCCGGTTCGAGCGGCTGATGGTCGCGGCGCGCTGCCTCGGCGGCGCCGAGCGGCTGACCGCGGAGATGACCGGCTTCGCGACGTCGCGGCAGGTGCAGGGCAGGCCGATCAGCGAGCTGGGCCAGATCCAGGCGATGCTCGCCAACAGCCTGACCGAGCTGTTCGCGGCGCGGTCGCTGACCTACGAGACCGCGCGCGCGATCGACGCCGGCGCCGACGTCAAGGTGCAGCACGCGCAGTGCTCGATGGCCAAGCTGTACGCGTCGGAGATGGCCGGCCGGGTGGCCGACCGGGCGGTCCAGGTGTTCGGCGGCCGCGGCTACATGCGCGAGAACGTGGCCGAGCGGTTCTTCCGCGAGTTGCGGGTGGAGCGGATCTGGGAGGGCACCAGCGAGATCCAGCGCGCGATCATCGCCGACCAGATGGTCAAGCGCGGCCCCGCGGCGCTCGCCTGACCGCCGCCGCGGCAGCCTTCCCCGGCGCCGCGCGCGCCGCGGAACCGATCTACCCCGGCAGGTTGTCCTCGATCGCCGCGACGAGGGCGGGGTCCTCTGGGTCGGTGCGCGGGCGGAACCGCCCGAGCACGGTGCCGTCGGGGCCGACCAGGAACTTCTCGAAGTTCCACTGGATGTCGCCGGCCTCGCCCTCGGCGTCCGGCACCGCGGTCAGCTCGGCGTAGACGGGATGCCGACCGGGGCCGTTGACCTCGATCTTCTCGAACATCGGGAACGTCACGCCGTAGTTGACCGAGCAGAACTGGCCGATCTCGTCGGCGGTTCCGGGCTCCTGGCTGCCGAACTGGTTGCACGGAAAGCCGACCACCGAGAACCCGCGGTCGGCGAATCGCTCGTGCAGCCGTTCCAGGCCCTCGTACTGCGGGGTCAGCCCGCACTTGGAGGCGACGTTGACCACGAGCAGGGTCTTGCCGGACAGATCGCCGAGCGACCCGGGCTGGCCGGCCAGGGTGTTCACCGGAAAGTCGTAAACGCTCACGTGACTGATTCCTTCGCTGTCGGGAGGCAGGTGCGCCAGTCTCAACAGCACCATCCGCCCGTCTCTTCCAGGATCCGGTCTTCCAGGATCCCGCCACCGGTCCGGCTTTCCTTGACATGCCAGCTAGGTACATAGCTATAGTGCTAGGTACCTAGTTAAAGTGAGGCTGTGGTGATCGAGTTCTACTTGGACGCCCGTTCCGGTGTCGCCCCGTACCGGCAGCTGATCGACCAGGTGCGGCACGCGCTGCGGCTGGGCCTGCTGCACGAGGGCGACCAGCTGCCGAAGGTCAAGGACGTGGTCGCCGGGCTGGCGATCAACCCGAACACGGTGCTCAAGGCCTACCGGGAGCTGGAGTACGAGGGCCTGGTCGCGGCCCGCCCCGGGATCGGCACGTTCGTGACCGGGACGCTGGACGGCGGGCCGCTGGCCGCGCACCAGCCGCTGCGCCGCGACCTGCGGCGCTGGCTGGCCAAGGCACGCCGGGCCGGCCTGGACGACGAGTCCATCGAGGCGCTGTTCACCAGCACGTTTCGGTCCGCAAGCGAGGACGTAGAGGGCACGGGGAGGTGGGCGGGGTGAGTGCCGTCATAGAAGCCGACGGGCTCGGCAAACGGTACCGGCGGAAGTGGGCGCTGACCGACTGCACGCTTTCGATCCCCGCCGGGCACGTGGTGGGATTGGTCGGCCCCAACGGCGCGGGCAAGACCACCCTGCTGATGCTGGCCGTCGGCCTGCTCGCGCCGGACGCGGGCACGATCGAGGTGCTCGGCGGCGTTCCGGGGGCCGGGCAGGCGCAGCTGTCCCGGGTCGGGTTCCTGGCGCAGGACTCACCGGTTTACGCCGGGCTGTCGGTGGCCGATCACCTGGAGCTGGGCGCACGCCTCAACAGGGGCTGGGACGCGGCGCTGGCGCGCGGCCGGGTCGAGCGGCTGGATCTGGACTTGCGCCAGAAGGCCGGCACCCTGTCCGGCGGGCAGCGGGCCCAGCTCGCGCTGACCCTGGCCATCGCCAAACGACCGGAGCTGCTGGTCCTTGACGAGCCGGTGGCCAGCCTGGACCCGCTGGCCCGGCGGGAGTTCCTGCAGGACCTGATGGAGGCCGTCGCCGAGCAGGAGCTGTCCGTGGTCCTGTCCTCGCACCTGGTCGCGGACCTGGAACGGGTCTGCGACTACTTGATCGTGCTCGTCGGCTCGCGGGTGCGGGTCGCCGGGCCGGTGGACGATCTGCTGGCCAGCCACCACCGGCTGTCCGGGCCGTGCCGGGACCCGGCAACTCTGCCGGACGCCCTGGACGTGATCTCGGCAAGCCACACGGACGTGCAGACCACGCTGCTGGTGCGCGCCAGCGGCCCGGTGCTGGACCCCGCCTGGACGGTCTCGCAGGTCGGCCTCGAGGACCTGGTGCTGGCCTACATGAGCCAGGCCGCCGGACGCCGCCGCGGCAACCACCGCCACCTGGAGGTGCAGAAATGATCTGGCTGACCTGGCGGCAGTTCCGCGTCCAGGCTCTGACCGCTGCCGCGGCGCTGGCCGCGTTCGCGATCCTGCTGGCGGCCACCGGGCCGCACCTGGCCAGCCTGTACGCCACCAGCAAGATCATCGGCTGCCACGGCTTCGGCTGCGAACCGGCCGCCAACACGTTCCTCGACCGGCTGGCCGGCCCCTACCCGGTCGTGTACGCGCTCGGCATCGGGCTCATCCTCATCGCGCCCGCGCTCATCGGCATCTTCTGGGGCGCCCCGCTGATCGCCCGCGAATTCGAGACCCGGACCTTCAACCTTGCCTGGACCCAGGGCGTCACGCGCACCCAGTGGCTCGCGGTGAAGCTCACGCTGACCGGCCTGGCCGCCATGGCGGTCACCGAGGCCCTCAGCCTCAGCTACACCTGGTGGGCCAATCCGATCAGCAAAGCCATCGGCCTCGGCTTTCCCGGCGGCGGCAAACTGTTCAGCCAGGGTCAGTTCAGCTCAGTGATCTTCGCCAGCCACGGCATCACCCCGCTCGGCTACGCGGCCTTCGCCTTCACGCTCGCGACCGCGGCCGGCACCCTCACCCGCCGCGCCCTGCCCGCCATGGCGATCACCCTCGCCATCTTCGCCGCCGCGCAGCTCGCCATGCCGCTGTGGGTCCGCCCGCACCTCGTCCCGCCCAGCCACACCACCGCCTCGATCTACGACGCGGACCTGGCCTACGGCAGCCTCACCGCCGACTTCGTCCCGGGCCATCCCAGCGCCTGGATCCTGTCCAGCCAAGCCCTCGACCGGGCGGGCCAGCCGGTCAGCGCAGTTCCCGCCGCCTGCGCCAGCCCCACCATCACCGGCCGAAAAGGCGGAACCTCAGCAATCACCCCAGCACAGTGCATGCAAAGCCGCGGTTACCGGGAAGCCATCAGCTACGTGCCCACCAGCCGATACTGGCTCCTCCAGGCGATCGAAACCGCGATCTTCCTGGCCCTCGCGCTCGCCTTGGCCTGGGTCTGCTTCTGGCGGCTCGGCCGCCGGCGGCGGTGACGTGAGCCCGGTTCATCGGCGGTCGGGCGGGAAGTCCCGTCTGACCGGAGGGCAAGAGCGCCGGCCACCACGAGCGAACTCGAGGACCTCCGGCAGCACCGAAGACACACTCAGCCGGGTGGAGACCGAGCCGGCGCGGACGCCGGTCAGCTGACGGCTGCGGCCTTGGCCCCGGGGTTCCAGACCGGCTCGCCGCGGTAACCGCGAGCGATCATGGTCACGAACTGGTACACCGCGTCCTCGTCGGGCGACAGCGGTCCCGGCAGCGCGTGGGCTGAGCTGAGCCCGCGCTGCACGGACTCGCAGGCGCCCCAGTCCTGCCGGTTGGTGATGTCCCAGAACTCGACCGCGTATCCCGGGTCGAAGTCCGGGTTCTCCAGTGACTCGGGAGCAAAGGCCCAGGTGCACTCGATCATGGTGCGGTCCACGGCGAGCGGCACCAGCCGGTGCGTCATCACGTAGTCGGGATGCAGGCTCAGCAGCACGTTCGGGAAGACGTTCACGTAGATCACGGTGCGCAGGCCCTTGGCGTCCAGACCGCGCAGCGGCACCCCGAGGCTGGTGCCGTCCAGGGACATGGTGTCCATGCCGTCCCGCAGGTCCATCCAGCCGCCGACCCACGCGCCCTGCGCGGGATAGTTCTCGCCGCTCCTCGGCGGGCTGACCCGGCACAGCTCGGGATGGATCATCGGGCAGTGGTAGCACTCGTGATAGTTCTCGGTGAGGATCTTCCAGTTGGCCGTGGCATCGTATTCGTGCCGTCCGGCTATCACCAGCCGCTCGGGCTCATAGGGTGCGATCAGGTCATCGAGTACCCGGAGCGAGTCCTCGAGCGGCGGCGCCTCGCCGGAGCCGTCCACGAAGATCAGTCCGTGCCAGTCGGCAACGGGCAGCTCGACAAGGCCCCAGGCGGACCTGTCGAGGCTGTCGCGGCCCTTGAACCCCTGCGCGAAACGCAGCCCGCCGGACAGCGAGTAGGTCCACGAGTGATACGGGCAGATGATCGAGTTGTTCTGCGCGCTGACGCCGCAGGGCAGCAGTTCGTGACCGCGATGACGGCAGGTGTTGGCGAAGGCGCGCAGCGTCCCGTCTTCGTCGCGGGTCAGCAGCACGCTGCCGGCGCCGACGGACTCCGCCCGCTGATCACCGGGCTGGGCCAGCTGCGAGCTGAACCCGACGCAGGTCCAGCCGGAGTCGAAGAAGTACTTCTGCTCCCAGGCGAACACCGCCGGATCCACGTATGCGGCTCGGGGCAGCATCACGGATTTGCCGAAGGCCTGCAGCGACCGCGCGAGGGCGGTCTGGTCGATGGGGGCGGCGGGGTAACCTGTTTGACTGACCATACAGTCAAGGGTAAGCGTGGGCCCGGGGCGCTGTCCAGCGCGCGCCGCGTTCAGCGCGAGCGGCGGCCCGTTCAGCGCGGGCGCCGGCCCGTTTGGCGCGGGAGGCGGCCCGTTTGGCGCGGGAGGCGGCCCCGTTTGGCGCGGGAGGCGGCCCGTTCAGCGCGGGGCTGGGCCGGTTCCGGCGCTGACCTGCGCGGCCACGTCGGCGAGCAGCCGGTCAAGCAGCGCCGCAAGCTCGATGCGGTCGGCCGCGGAGAGACCGCGCACGAGTTCTGCCTCGCGCCCGAGCACCTGGTCGACGGTCCGCTCCACGAGCGCGTGCCCGGCCCTGGTCAGGGTCACGTGCACCGCCCGGGTGCCGTCACCCGCGGCGGCCCTCCGCACGAGACCCTCGCGCTCGGCCCTGGCCACGCGCTGCGACACCGCGCCTGCGGTCACCAGGGCCCGCTGCGCGATCTCGCGCGTGGTCAGCCGGTAGGGCGGCCCGGCCCGGCGCAGCACGCTGAGCAGATCCAGCGTGGCGGCGTCGACCCCGCAGTCGTGCAGCACCCGGCGGCGGTCGTCGGCCAGCAGCTTCGCCAGCCGCCAGATCGGGGTGACGATCTCGATCGACCGCACCGGCACGCCGGGGCGCTCGCGCCGCCACGCCGCGGCGATATCCGCCGCCGAAACCGCGGAGCCGGAGCCGGACCGGTAGCCGTCGCCCTCGGCCACGTCGGGCCACCTCCCTCCGCTAGGCTACGTTTAGGTCTAAACATAGCCGGTCCGGGAGGAGAGTTTCTGTTGGCTCGGAACGTACTGGTCACCGGGGCCAGCAACGGCATCGGGCGGGCCATCGCGGTCCGCTTTGTGGCCGGCGGCGACGCGGTCGTCATCACCGGCCGTAACCCCGAGCGGCTGTGGCGGGCCGCCGACGAGATCGGCGCCCGCGCCGTGGTCTGCGACGCTGCCGACCCGGAGCAGGTCGCCGAACTCCGCGCCGCGCTCGGCGACACGCTCGACGTGCTGGTCAACAACGCCGGCGGCAACACCGACTTCGAGCAGGACGGCGCGGCCGACGGCGGCGACGAAGACGACGGCAGCCTGGCCGGCCTGGAGCGGCTGGCCGCGAGCTGGCGCGCGAACCTCGAGGCGAACCTGATCAGCGCGGTGCTCACCACGCACGCGGTCGCCGACCGGCTGGCCTCCGGCGGATCGGTGATCAACATCGGGACGATCGGCGCCGAGCGGGGCGGCGGGTCGTACGGCGCGGCCAAGGCGGCCCTCGGGTCCTGGAACGCCTACCTGTCCGCAGAGATCGGCCCGCGCGGCGTCACCGCCAACGTCATCTCGCCCGGATACGTCGCCGGCACCAACTTCTTCCGTGACCGGCTCACCAGCCAGCGCCGGGAGACCCTGATCGCGGCGACCCACGACAAGCGGCCGGGCAGCCCGGACGACATCGCCGAGACCGCGTACTTCCTTGCCTCGCCGGGCGCCAGGCACATCACCGGCCAGACCATCCATGTCAACGGCGGCGCCTTCACCACCCGGTGAGGTCGCGGCCGGGATCAGCACGCAGGTTTGATCTTCGTGAGCGGGCCTTTTCCATGATCGTAGTAATAGGACGTAGCCCGGGAGGCGCCCGTTTTGCGGGAAGCGGTTGATGTGGGGACGTCCTCCTGGTGCGGTAGTGCGGGCTTGGTGTCCCAAACGCAGCCAGAGAGGACGTCCTGATGGGTAAGGGTAGCGGTGTTACGCGGGGGGACCGGAGGCGGAACGCGCGGTTGGAGCGGCTGCGGGAGTTGGTGCCGCGTGATGGTGTGGTGGCCGGGATCGATCTGGGGGAGGACAAGCAAGCGCTGGCGGTTGTGGATCATGACGGGCGGGTGATCTGGCGTAAGACGGCGCGGGTGAAGGCGTACCGGCTGGGCGGGGTGCTGGATGATGCGCTGGCGGC
>JASHOI010000702.1 GCA_030041195.1 Streptosporangiaceae bacterium
GGCCGGCCGGAGCGGCGCCAGTCCGGGCGGAGCCGCGGCGCGCGACCCGCTGGCCGGGCTCACCGGCAGGGAGACCGAGGTGCTGCGGCTGCTCGCCTCGGGGCTGAGCAACAGGGAGATCGGCGCCGAGCTGTTCATCGCGCCGAAGACCGCCAGCGTGCACGTCTCCAACATCCTGGCCAAGCTGGGCGCGGCCAGCCGGACCGAGGCCGCTGCGATCGCGCACGCGCAGGGCCTCGGCCTCCCGGCGCAGCGGAAGAGCTGAGGGAGACGCCTTGGCGGTGCCCCGGACGTCTCCTGACTGCGTGCTGTTCACCACCTATAACCTGCTGAACCTGTTCGAGGATGACTCGCAACGGGGACGCGAGCACTACGGCCTGGTCGTGGAGTCGATCCGGGCCCTCGACACCGACGTGCTGGCCATACAGGAGATCCGGGTGCCGGACAAGCTGGCCGCGCAGCAGGGGCTGCGCAAGCTGGCCGGCGACGTCGGGATGTCGTGCACGGTTCCAGAACCCGGCGGCGAGGACCGGCCGGCCGTGGCCATCGGCGCGCACGGCTATCACTGCGGGCTGCTCTGGCGTGACGGCATCGAGCCGGTTCCCGGCTCGCTGCGCTGCTATGGGCCCGGGTACTTCTGGCACTCCCTTGCCTACGTCATCCTTGATGCCGGCGGGACTCAGGTCCGGCACGCGGTACACCACGCCACGCCATTCGGCAGGCGGCTGCGGGCCGATCAGAACGAGGTGCTTGTCGGCCTGCTCACCCGCGCGCCAGGAGCCCTGCCGACGCTGGTCGGTGCGGACTGGAACACCGCGTGTGCCGACCGGGTGCAGGACCAGGCCACAGGGAAGTGGGTGCTCTACGAATCCGCCGATGCCTTCGCTGGGGCCGAGTGGTCCAGCGGCATGATCTTTCATTGCCAGTGGGACTACGACGAGTGCGGGCGGCGGCGGCACCGCGCCGACCTGGAACCTGGCGATGTGCTCTGGTCGGGTGGCCTGTATGACGCGGCGGCAGCACTGCGCGTGCCGTGGCACCCCAGCTACGGTCATGACCCAAGCGATCCCAGCGCGGAGGGGCGGCTGTGGTGCCGCATCGATGGCATCCGGGTGACCAGGGCGGTGCTCGGCGCGCTGCGCGGTCACCATGTCGAGGACACCGATCTGACCAGACGGGCGTCTGACCATCTCCCGGTCACCGTCGAGTACGCTCCCGCCGCCCTCGCGGACGGAGCGTAAGACGCCAGGGGCGGAGCGTTTGATCGCGGCGGTCGGCGGGCTGGTTTAGTGGGCTGTGGCCAGGCGCAGCACGTAGGCCCGCTCTTCTGCTCCAAGCCACGGCGATGATCCTGCGGAGGCATTCTCTGTGAGCCGGCCAGGCTCGGAGGTGGCCGTCAGCGAAACGTTGACTCGCGGGTCGCTAAGCCCCCACTTGAGCAGGGCCTGGGCCCAGGTGGTGACGCCGAAGGGACGCAGTGGTGCGAGCTCGGCCGCGCTGGGCGGTCGGCGCATGAGCCGACCCTCGCCGAGCGGGCGCATCAGCAGGACGCCGAGACCGAGGTCGTCAGCCAGCGGCAAGATGATGCGCTCGATCTCTCGGTGGGCCGGATTGTAGGGAACCTGGACGGTGTCGATGCGGCCAGTGCGCATGACCTCGGCGAGCTCGCCGAAAGCGGCTGGCGAATAGTGGGTGGCTCCAATCAGGCCGACCAGCCCGCGGTCTCGCGCTGCCTCGAGCATGGGCAGGTGCATTTGCCAGGCCACCAGGTTGTGTATCTGCATCAGGTCGACCCGGCCGCCATACCAGTCCACCGCACGGGACAGCTGCGCCGTCCCCTCCTCCGCCGACGGAGTCCAGACCTTGTCCGCGATAAAGACCTGCCCGCGGTGGCCGTCGAGCGCGCCGGACAGCAGCTGCTCTGCGGCGCCGTACATGGGTGAGGTGTCGATGAGCCGGATGCCAGCTGCGATGGCGGCCTCGACGAGCTCGCCGTCTCGGCCGGCCGAGGCAGCGGCCTCCAGCCGTCGCCAGGTGCCCAGCCCGACCACCGGCACGCTGACCCGGCCCCGGCCCAGGCTCCGGTTCTCCAATCCCGCCACCCCCCGGCTCCGTGGTCCCTGCTTGAATGATGCCCACATACGACCTGGGAGCAACAAGTCCCGTGCGCCGCGGCAGGCGGCTGCACCCGGGTGACCAGATCATCTCGGTGGATGCTAAGCCGTCCGTCCAGGCCCGCTCGTTCGCGATCCTGGACCGGCACCCTCGGCAGCTGCCGAACCAGCGGTGGGAGGCGGGACTTGAGATTCAGATGATCTGGCGGCGGCGCGGCTCGACCGTGCTGATCACGGCTACGGCGGCGGTCAGCACCGGCCCGGCGAGCAGCAGGGCCTGCCACTCGGGATGCGTGAGGTCGAACCAGGGCCAGTCGAACGCCCGGCTGGCTATCACCAGGGCATAGGGGCAGGCCAGCGCGGCCAGCAGCAGCCGGAAGTAGCGGCTCAGCCGGACCGCCCGGGCCAGCCTGGCGATGACCGCCAGGACGATCACCATGAGCAGCAGCGTGACCAGGTGATCGCGGTGGTCCACGCGGAGGGTCAAGTAGATGGTGGCCGAGTAGCTGGCCAGGGCTGCGGCGCACAGCAGCAGGACAACCCCGTGGCCCCAGTGCACGAGGTCACGGCCGCGGCGCGGTCCGGGGGAGCCGAGCAGCGCGGCCAGTTCCACGATGCACACGCTGACGGCGAGCGGGCGCAGTACCTGCGGGGACCACGCTGGGAAGACGAAAAGGTTCACGCCCAGGAAAAGGTACGCGCCCGCGGCGGCGGTCATCGCCATGGCTGCTCGGCGCAGGCCGGCCAGCACCAAGGCCGAGACCACCGCCTGGAAGCCGAGCGTGATCCAGAAACCCGGCAGGCCAAGCAGCGTCGTGAAGTAGCCGCGGCCAAAGACACAGGACATGGCCAGCGCGACGAACACGGTCGTGGCGAGCAGGAACACCGGCCCGGCCAGGCTGAAGGCGGCCAGCGCGGCGGCCCAGCCCTGCCCGGCGGTCCGCGAGGCATCCGGCCGCAGCCGCATCCCCAGCCCGCTGCGCAGCAGGCTGGCCGACTCGGCCAGCCCGGGCCGCTGCTGCCCGTCTCCGGCGCCGGCCAGCAGCACCGCGAGCAGCTCCTCACCGTGCTCACTGCGGAACCGTGCCGGGTAGCAGACCAGCAGCCGCCGGTAGCCGCGCTCCAGGCCCGCCGTGCCGGTCATCCGATGCCCCCGGCCAGCCGCACCCGCGCCCCGGAGATGTGCTGCACCTCAGCGATGATCCCGTAGCCGTGCTGGGCACCCGCGGCCAGCGCGGTGAGGATCGGGAACGTCGCCTCCTGCATCGCCCGGTTTGTCATAGGGACGTTATATATCGCTGAACTGTCTATTGCAAGCCGTCGCGAGGTGGTTTCCCGGGATGTGACCCGGACGACGGCTCCGTCCAGCAATGGCAATTCGCGACCTGCTGGCCACGACGACCCCGACGAAGTTACCGGCCAGACCAATTAGGTTAAGGCCGAGATGTCCGGCTTCCCGCACCCCGCGGAGGCGTGATCGATGGCCACGTTCGAGCAGCTGGTGGCGGAGGCGCAGGCCGCGCCGGTCTCCGGCTGGGACTTCTCCTGGCTCACGGCCCGGTCATCGACCGCGGGCCCGCTGCCGTGGGACTACCGGGCGGAGGTCGCCGGGCACGCGGCGGGCGCCGCGTCCCTGCTCGACATGGGCACCGGCGGCGGCGAGTGGCTGGCCAGGCTGGCGCCGCACCCTCCGCGCACGGTCGCCACCGAGGGCTGGCCGCCCAACGTCCCGGCCGCAGCGCGGCGGCTCCGGCAGGCCGGCATACCCGTGGTGCAGGACGAGGGTGCCGCCGACAACGCGGCCGAGGATCCCGGCCGGGGGCGGCTGCCGTTCCGCGACGGCGCGTTCACGCTGGTCATCAACAGGCACGAGGCGTTCCTGGCGGCCGAGGTGAGCCGGGTTCTGGCCCCGGGCGGCACGTTCGTCACGCAGCAGGTCGACACCCGCACCTACGACGGCCTCTACCACGCGCTCGGCGTGCCCGTTCCCGGGCAGCCAGCGAGCTGGCTGCCGCTCGCGCAGCGCCAGCTCCGCGACGCCGGGCTCACGGTCCGGCGCGCCGTGGCCGGCGACGAGCTGCAGACATTCGCCGACGTCGCCGCGATCATCTACTACCTGCGGCTGGTCACCTGGGCCGTGCCCGGGTTCACCGTCGACCGGTTCGCCGGGCGGCTGCGCGAGCTGCACGACACCCCCGCCGCGTGGCCGGTGACCGTGCGTCAGCGCCGCTTCCTGGTCGTGGCGGCCAAGCCGGGGTGCTGACCGTATCGAATGTGTGTTTGGCGGGGTGCCGTACGCTCGAACTATGACGCGAGAATTGCAGGGCTCGCTGCTCGACCTTTCCGGGGAGGCAGGGCCGGCGCCGCTGGGCACGACGGTGCAGCGGACCACGCTCGCCCACGGGGCCTGGATCGACCTGCGGCCGGGCTGGATCGGCGGCGCGGACGCGCTGTTCGAGCGGCTTGCCGAGACGGTGCCGTGGCGCGCCGAGCGGCGGCACATGTACGACCGGGTCGTCGACGTCCCGCGGCTGCTGAGCTTCTACGCCGAGGGGGAGCCGCTGCCGGACCCGATGCTCGATGACGCGAAGCACGCGCTGGACCAGCACTACGCCGCGGAACTCGGCGAGCCGTTCCGCACTGCTGGCCTCTGCCTGTACCGGGATGGGCGGGACAGCGTGGCCTGGCACGGTGACACCATTGGCCGCGGCAGCACGCAGGACACGATGGTCGCGATCATCTCGCTCGGCGCGCCCCGCTCGCTGCTGCTCCGCCCGCGCGGCGGTGGCGACCCCACGCTGCGGCACGACGTGGGCCACGGAGATCTGCTGGTGATGGGCGGGACCTGCCAGCGCACCTGGGAGCACGCGATACCCAAGAGCACCCGCGCCACCGGCCCCAGGATCAGCGTCCAGTTCCGCCCGCACGACGTACGCTAGCCCGGCACGGCGGCACCTGGACCGGTCACGGCTTGCGGGCCAGGGCCGTGTAGGTCGGCAGCGTCACCGGGCCGGCCAGCGCCGCGCCCGGCGACCACTGGCCGAGCGCCACGATCCCGGGCGGGACAAGTTCCAGACCGCGGAAGAACCTGGCGACCTCCTGCCGCGACCGGAGCGTGATCGGGACCGTGGCGTTCGCGTTGTAGGTGCTGGTCGCCTCCGGCTGCCCGGCCTCTGCGATATCGCCGGAGGCGTGCGAGACCGCGAGATAGCTTCCGGGAACGAGCGCGTCCAGGTACCTGCCCGGGAGCGAGTACGGATCGTCGGCGTCCGGGATGTAGTGCAGCAGGCCCAGCATGATGACGGCCACTGGCTGCCCAAAGTCCAGCGTCCGCGCGGCGCCAGCGAGAACCTGGCCCACGTCCTGTGCGTCGGCGTCGATATAGGCACAGCGGCCACGGCGGTTGCTGCGCAGCAGCGCCCGGGAGTGCGACAGCACGATCGGGTCGTTGTCGACATACACGATCCGAGCCTCAGCCGCCACGCGCTGTGCCAGCTCATGCGTGTTGTCCGCCGTCGGCAGGCCGGTCCCGATGTCGAGGAACTGCCGGACCCCGAGATCGGCTGCCAAATGGTGCACCACGGCCGACAGGAACAGCCGGCACCCGCGGGCGATCTGAGCCATGACCGGCATGACGCGGAGTACCTCCTCCGCCACTTGCCGGTCCGCGGCGAAATTGTCCTTGCCGCCGAGCCAGTAGTCGTAGATCCGGGCGGGATGCGGCACGCTGGTATCGAAACTGGCCACAGCCAATCTTCCCATGGCGGCGGCGTGCTCAGGCGCTGGTCACCTTCCGGACGAACCAGGCCGACTGCGCCAGCGCGCTGTCCGCGGCGGCGAGCAGGCCGGGCTGCAGCACGAAGTCGTGCCACAAGCCCGGCCACCGGGAGTAGGTCACGTCGACCCCGGCGGCCGAGGCGCTGGCGGCCAGCGACGCCGCGTCCGGGGCGAGCATCTCGGCGGTCGCGGCCTGTATCAGCAGCGGCGGCAGCCCGGAGTGCGCGGCGCGGGCCGGCGAGACCAGGTGATCGGACCAGGCGGACGGGTCGGCGTACGCCCGGGCGCACGCGTCGAGCCAGTCCGGGTTCAGCAGCACGTCGCTGCGCACGAGGTCTGCCGCTGACCGTCGGTCGTGACCGAGATCGAGCCACGGGGACAGCAGGATGCAGCCAGCGGGCAGATCCGCGCGCTGGTCCCGCATCGACAGGATCAGCGCCATGGCCAGGCCGCCGCCCGCCGAGTCGCCCGAGATCACCACCGAGCCCGGCCCGGCCTCGCGCAGCAGCGCCGCGGCGACCGCACGGGCGTCCTCGAGCGCCGCCGGGTACGGGTGTTCAGGGGCCAGGCGGTACTCGGGCAGCACCACCCGGCAGCCCGCCTGGGCGCTCAGGTGTGCCGCCCACGACCGCGCCGTGCGCGCCGAGCCCAGGCAGTAGCCGCCGCCGTGAAAGTGGATCACCGTGGGCCCCGCGCCCGGTGCCCGGGCCGACACCAGCTCCGCGGGTACCCCGGCTATGGCCTGCTCGGTGACCGTGGTGCCCCGCGGCAGCAGGGAGACCCTGGTGAGCTGGTCCAGGCGCGTGCGCTGCACCGGCCAGGGCAGCGCCGGGTCGAGGCAGCGCCCGCCGATCTGGCGCGCGCCGGCGCGCATGACCGCGGGTGGCAGGCGCAGCCCACGGCGAGCACGGCGGGCGGTCATGCCGCGGTGCTGGCCGGTGCGGGCCGTTTCGGCATGGCCCGGTACGCGCCGAGGTCAAAGCGCCGCACCCGGTACCGGTACAGGAAGGTGTGGTCGGGCCAGTTGTTCGTGTTCCGCCCCGAGGCGGTCGTGTACCAGTTGTGACAGCCGCTCTCCCACACCGACGTGCGGCTGGCCGACTGGACCCAGGAATTGAACGTGTCCTGCACATCGGGCCGCACGTCAACCCACGCCAGTCGCTCGGTCTCGAGCGCCTTGACCGCGCCGAGCACGTAGCCGATCTGGCCTTCGAGCATGTAGATGATCGAATTGCCGCCGAGGTTGGTGTTGGGCCCGTAGATCATGAAGAAGTTCGGGAACCCGGAGACGCTGATGCCGAGATACGCCTGTGCCCCGTCCTGCCAGGCCTCGTTCAGGTTCCTGCCGCCCGGGCCGGACACCTGCATCGGAGCGAGGAACTCCAGCGACTTGTAACCGGTCGCGTAAACGATCACGTCGGCGGTGCGGGTGGCGCCGTCGGCGGTGACCACGCCGTCCGGCGTGATCCGCTCGATCCGGTCCGTGACCAGCTCGACGTTGGGCCGCGCCAGGGCCGGGTACCAGTCCCTGGAGAACACCACCCGCTTGCACCCCATCACGTAGTCGGGAACGCACTTGGCGCGCAGCCCGGGGTCGGGGATCTGCGACCGGAGCTGGCGGCGCCAAAGCTGCATCGGCCCGGCGAGCAGCTTCGGCGACACGACAAAGCCGCTGGTGAGCAGCTCACCGTAGAGGAAGATGCGCAGCCGGTCGGCCTTGCGCGCCACGGCCAGCCGGTCGTACAGGGTCTGCTCGGCGTCCCGGTAGGGCCGGTCGTTCTTGGGCAGCACGTATGGGGCGCTGCGCTGGTACACGTCGACGTGGGCGGCCGTCTTGGCGATCTCGGGCACGAACTGGATGGCGCTGGCCCCGGTGCCGACGACGGCCACATGCTTGCCCGCCAGATCGACGCCGTAGTCCCAGCGGGCGGAATGCCACGACGGGCCGGCGAACCCGTCACGGCCCGCGATGTCGGGAAGCGCGGGACGGCCAAGCTGCCCGACCGCGGATACGACGGCCGCCGCCTGCACCGTGCTGCCGTCGTCCAGCGTGAGGACCCAGGTCGCGCTGCGCTCGTCGAACTCGGCCGTCACCACCCCGCTGCCGAACCGCAGGTGCGGGCCCAGGCCGTTCTCGGCGGCCACCGCGTGCAGGTAGTCGAGGATCTCCTCGCGCGGCGGGAAGCGCCGGCTCCAGCGCCAGGGCCGGAACGAGAACGAGTACAGGTGCGATGGCACGTCGCAGCACAGGCCCGGATACGTGTTGTCGCGCCAGGTCCCGCCGAGATCGTCGGCGCGGTCCAGGACGATGAAGTCCTCGATGCCCGCCCGCCGTAGCGCGACCGCCATGCCGATCCCGCCGAACCCGGCGCCGATGACCGCCACGCGGTAAGGCATGGGCCCTCCCCTCGCGCGCTGCCGGGGCGATGCCGCAGCAGCCAGACCACCGTGAACCCGGCACCGGCAGCATAACCGCTCGGGATGCCACGAGGCCCGGGGCTGCGTGGCGATGGCTACCGGGCCGTGGGCCGAGGCGGCAGGCCGGCCGCCCGGTAGATGCCGTCGATGAGCTCCATCGTGCCGATCGCGTGCTCGGGCGTGGTCGGGAACGGCTCGCCGCGCAGCACGGCGGCGGCAAAGGCGCGAAGCTGGCCGAGATACGTGGTCTGCGCCGGCCCCGGAGCCGTGCTGATCGACTCGGTGTGCTCACCGGCCTTCGTCGTCACCCGGAACCGGACGTGGGGATGGACGAAGTTCTGTGCCCGCATCTGGCCCCGCGAGCCGACCACGTGCACGTCGGCGCGGAGCTTCCCGCCCTGGGTGAGCGACACGTCGAGCCAGGCGGTCGCCGCGTCGGGGAACCGGAGCAGGGCGCTCATCGCCTGATCCACGCCCGGGCCGTGCTCGGTGGCCAGCGCCGCGACCACCTCGGGCTCACCCGGGCCGAGCAGCCTGATGCAGTCGATCGCGTAGCATCCGGCGTCCATCGTTGCCCCGCCGGCCAGGTCGTAGCTGTACCGGATGTCATCCGGGCGGTCCAGCGGGAACGAGACCACCGCGTGGATGTGCCTGACGCCCGCCTCGGGGTCGGCGATCAGCGGCAGCTGGCCGACCATGATCTCGGCCAGCCGGTGGTACCGGTAGTGCATGGCCTCCATCACCACCAGGCCGGAGTCGCGGGCCGCCGCCGCGACCTCGCGCGCCTCCTCGGCGTTGGAGGTGAATGGCTTCTCGCACAGCACGTGCTTGCCGGCCTTGATCGCGGCCAGCGTCCACGGGCCGTGCAGCGAGTTCGGCAGCGGGTTGTAGACCGCGTCGATGTCCGGGTCCGCGATCAGCGCCGCGTAGGAGTCGTGCACCACGGGGATGCCGTGCTCGGCCGCGAACGCAGCGGCCCGGTCCCGGTCCCTGGCCGCCACAGCGGTCACCGTGGCCTCGGCCAGCCGCCGGGCCGGCTCGATCAGCGCGGGCGGGGTGATCCGCGCGGTGCTCAGCGTCCCGATGCGCAGCCGCTCCATGGCCCGGCTCTTCCGCGGCGGATCAGGCGCTGGCCGACGGGGCGAGCGCGTCGAGCAGCTCCGCTGCGCGGGCGGTCGCCGCGGCCGGGTCCACGTCCGGCGAGCCCACCTGCGGATCCCAGTTCAGGTCGTAGAAGATCTCGGTGACGCCCTGGGTGCCCAGCCACTTGGTGTCTTCCTTGATCTGCTCGGCGCTGCCGGACAGCAACAGCCGCTCGCCGCCGGGGCCGACCTGCTCGGCTCCGGCCCGCACCACGCCGCGGCACACGATCCGCATCGCTTCCGGGTCGCGGCCCGCTTCGGCGGCTGCCGCCCGGATGACGCCGATCCCCTCGGCGATCCGCGACAGGTCGGTGCGGCTCGACGTGACCCAGCCGTCCGCGATCCTGCCCGCACGCTCGAGCGCGGGCCTGGCCAGCCCGCCGAGCAGCACCGGGGGACCGCCCGGCTGCACCGGCTTGGGCTGCACGCTGCCGCGCGGGACCTCGTAGAACTCGCCGCTGAACTCGCTCGGCCCGTCCGACCACAACTCGCGCAGCACCGCGACGTATTCGGTGGCCCGTGCCCCGCGGCGGGCCATGGAGGCGCCGGTCACCGCGAACTCCTCCGGCATCCAGCCAATGCCGAGTCCGAGATCGAGCCGGCCGCCGGACAGGATGTCCACCGTGGCCGCCTGCTTCGCCAGGTAAGCGGGGGAGACGAACGGAAGGTTCAGCACGGCGACGCCGAGCCTGATCGTCGACGTGCTCGCCGCAGCGTAGGCCAGGACCGCCATGGGGTCGAGGACGCTGTGGTAGACCGCATCCATGCCGGAGCCCTCGGGAACCAGCAGCCGCTGGAAGCTCCAGACCGACGCGTACCCGGCCTGCTCGGCACGGGCGGCGAAGCCGGCCAGGTTTTCCGGGGTTGCCCAGGCGCCGGAGACGGGGGCGCCGAAACCGACTTTCATGAGTCGAAGGCTACCGTTGCCGCCGCGCCCGGTCGCGAGCTGGCAACCCTGGGCCAGCCGATGTTCGGGGGTCGAGGTCCGGAAGGGGTCCACCGGCGCTGGATGAGAGCCGCCTGGCAGGCTATGAAGCCCAGCCGATCCCGGAATGGAGCCACCGATGGAGCAAGATCCCCGTGTCTGGATCGCCGCGTTGCGCAACTCACACGATCGGCTTGCCTCGCTGGTCCAGCCGCTGAGCCCGGAGCAGGTGCGCGCGCAGTCCTACGACAGCGACTGGATCGTGGCCCAGGTGCTGTCGCACATCGGCAGCGGCGCCGAGATCGCGCTGATGTCGCTGCCCGCCGCGCTGGGCCAGGCCGAGCCCCTCGACCGCGCGACGGCGTTCCAGCCGGTCTGGGACGTGTGGAACGCCAAGAGCCCGGACGAGCAGGCGGCCGACTCCCTGACCTGGGATGAGAAGCATGTCCGGGCCCTCGAGCAGCTCACCGGCGAGGAGCTTGCCGGGATCAGCATGCCGTTCATCGGCGGAATGATCCTGGACGCCGCCGGGATAGTCGGGCTCCGGCTCGGCGAGCACGCCCTGCACACCTGGGACGTGGCCGTGACCTTCGACCCGACCACAACCGTCGCGCCGGACGCGGTCGACCTGCTGATCGACAACGTGCCGTGGTTTTTCGTGCCGCGGCTAGGCCGGGCACCTGACGTCGCGTTCCGGGCCCGGATCCGGACGACCGGGCCGGACCGCGACTACCTCCTGACCGCCGCGGATGCGGTGAGCATCACGGACTGGCCGGGTGACGGCGGCGGGGCCGACACCGAGATCAGCATGCCGTCCGAGGCGCTGCTCCGGCTGGTGTACGGCAGGCTGGATCCCGCGCACACGCCGGCCGGCGTCGTAGCCGATCCGGTCTACCTGGACCGGCTGCGCACGGTGTTCCCCGGGTTCTAGCCGGGACCCGCGAGGTCGCTGCGCGGCTCTCGTCGCCGGTAGGGCACGAGCTCGCCCAGCGCGCTCGCCGCCGTCAGCAGCAGGGTCAGCCCGGCCCCGGCCAGGATCGCGGCCGACGGCGAGGCAGCGCGCTGCACCACCCCGGCCAGGGCCGCGCTGGCCGCGTAGCCGACGCCGGTCGCGGCGTACAGCACCGAGTACCCGGCCGCGTGCGCGCGTGGCGGCAGGGCCTCACGCAGCGACAGATTGCGGGACAGCATCACGCCTGACTCCAGCAGCCCGGCCAGGGCAAGCCCGCCCGCGATCCACGCCAGCGAGGGCAGCGTGGCAACCAGTGCCACGAAGGCGGTCACGCCCACCAGCAGCACCAGGCTTTGCGCGCGCACCGAGCCGGGCCAGCTTCCGCGTGCACCGTACAGCACCGCGCCGAGGGCCGACGCGATCGCGAACCCGGCGAGCAGCGGTCCCGACCAGCCCACGGCGATGGCCCGCTGCTGCAGCAGCGCGGGCAGGACCAGTTCGGCGAGCGCCGACAGGGCCATCGCGGCGGCACCGGTGAGGTAGATGGGCCAGCCGCGGGCGAGCGTCCGCGCCATTGAGGCGCCATCGTGGTCACCGCCGGCCGTTTCCCAGCCAGCGGGCAGTGCCCACATCCCGGCCGACGCCGCGGCCATGAGCGCAGCGGCGAGCACAAGCGGCCCGGACACGGTGACGCCGAGCGCGAGCCCGACGGTGAGGGCGGGCGCGGCGGTCCACACAACGTAGGTAAGGACGGACTCCGCGCTCAGCGCCTTGACGACCAGCGCGTCGGGCAGCCGGGAGATCAGCAGGGTGCGCAGCCCGCCGGGCGCGGCGGCGGGCGCGGCTCCGGCGAGGACCGCGAACGCGCCGAGCACGAGAACGGGCGCCCGGGGCAGCAGCCCGAGCCCGGCGAACGCGCAAGCGCCGACGGCCAGCCCGGCCGAAAGCTGGACCCGGGCCCGGTCCGGCTTCAGCCGTGGCCCGAGCACCGCGGCCCCCGCTACCTCGCCGAGCACGTAAGCGGCGGCGAGCCCGGCGCCCAGCGCGTACCCGCCGGGGCGCTCGCGAACGAGCAAGACGAGCGCGAGCGGCGTCATCGCCACCGGAAGCCGGGCGCCGACGGCGACAACTGCCCAATTCACCACCGGCCTGGTGGCGAGGTCGCGGTAGCCCATGACGGCGTGGCGGGTCAGCGCGTTAGCCGCGCTCGAACCCGCTGGCCGCGAGGAGCTGGTCGGCGATCTGGGGGACGGCCTGGCCGATCGGGTCGCGGATCACCGCGGTGGCGGCGGCGTCGTACGGCGTGGGATCGCGGTTGACGATGACCAGTTTGGCGCCAGCGTCGGTGGCGATTGAGCACAGCGAGGCGGCCGGCTGCACGGTCAGCGTGCTGCCGATGGCCAGCAGCAGGTCACAGCTCGCCGCCGCGAGGGCGGCCCGCTCGAACACGCCGGGGAACAGCGCCTGGCCGAACATGACCGTGGCCGACTTGAGGACGCCGCCGCACCGCGGGCACGGCGGATCGGGCTCGCCGGCCCGGACCCGGTCCAGGGTGTCGGTCATCGCGGTGCGGTCGGCGCACCCGGTGCACACGACGTCGCGCATGGTCCCGTGCAGCTCGGTGACCCGGTCCGGCGGCGTTCCGGCCCGCTGGTGCAGCCCGTCGATGTTCTGCGTGATCACCTGGGTGTCGATCGGGCTGCCGGCCAGCCGGGCCAGCGCCCGGTGCGCCGCGTTGGGCTCGGCGGTCCAGGCCGGGTGCACCAGCCTGGCCTGCCACGACCGGCGCCTGACCTCGGGGTCGGACATGTACACCTGATACGTGGACAGCCGCTCGGCAGCGGGGTTCTTGGTCCACAGGCCCTGCGGGCCGCGGAAGTCCGGGATGCCGGAGTCGGTCGAGATCCCGGCGCCGGTGAGCACGGCCACCGCCGCGACCCCGCGCGCCCACTGGGGGGCGGGCGGCGCCACCGCCTCGGCCGGTCCGTCTGCTGCCACTGCGCGTTCCTCCCCGGTTCATGGCCGCCAGCACATGCCACGGTATCGGGGATCCCCGGAAGCGGATAACACAGCACAATTGGGCGAGTCACGTTATGCGGAGGCGCTAGTGAGCGAGCACGAGATAACCAACTGGCTGGCGCGATGGTGGCGGCGGCTGCTGCCCCGGTCCGGGGCCAGGCTCATCGGCGAGGCGGCGGCCACCGCGGCGCCGGGGGCGCCTCGGCTCGGCGACATCGAGCACGTGGTGATCCTGATGCAGGAGAACCGGTCGTTCGACCACTACTTCGGCACGATGTCCGCGGTGCGCGGCTTCTCCGACCCCGGCGTGCTCACCCGCGACGTTGCCGGGACGCGCTACCCGATCTTCGACCAGTTCGGCTACCGGCCCGGCAGCGGACCCGATCCCGCTGCCTACCTTCAGCCGTTCCGCCTGGTCAGTGACCCGCCGCTGAAGGACGGGCAGACCACAAACGACGTCGCGCACGACTGGCCGACGCAGCACCGCAGCTGGCACGGCGGGCAGCTTGACCAGTTCGTCACCGCGCACCTGGCCGCCGACGGCGCCCAGAACGGCCCGCTGACCATGGGCTATTACACCCGCCAGGATCTGGCCTTCTACTACGCGCTGGCCGACGCGTTCACCGTGTGCGATGGTTATTTCTCCTCGGTCATCGGGCCCACCGACTCGAACCGGGTCATGGCGATGTCGGGCACGATCGACCCGGACGGGAGGGCCGGCGGGCCGGTCGTGGAGACCTACGTCGACCGGATCCCGCACTACGGCACGCTGAGCTTCGAGACCATGCCGGAGCGGCTGCAGGCCGCCGGGATCAGCTGGAAGGTGTACAACCACCCGCTCGCCGAGCTGGCGCTGAGCCCGCTGCCGTACTTCAAGGCGTTCACCGACCCGTTCTCGGTTACCGGCGTCGAGCTGGTAGGCCGCGGGCTCACCCCGCATTTCCCCGACGACTTCGCCGAGGACGTCCAGTGGAACAAGCTGCCCGCGGTGTCGTGGATCGTGCCGCCGCTCGCGCAGTGCGAGCATCCCGCCGCTCCGCCCGGCTACGGCGAGTACCTCGTGCACAGCGTGCTGTCCACGCTGGTGTCGAACCCGGCCGTGTGGGCGCAGACGGTGCTGTTCGTGGTCCACGACGAGAACGGCGG
>JASHOI010000703.1 GCA_030041195.1 Streptosporangiaceae bacterium
GCGCGGGCGACCCACGGTTCGCCGTCATTGCGGTCGACGCGGAACACGTAGGTCTTGTGCACGCTGAGCTTCGTCGCCGCGACCGGCTCAATGCCGTAGCGATCCCGCAGATGAGCCAGCAACCGCTCGGCAGCGGGCTCGTGGTCCATTCGCGCGCTGAGGCCCTGGAGGTCCGTCAGCGCTTCGGTGTAGCGCTGTCCGGTCTGCTCGGCGTGGCGCCGGACAACCCTCTTGAAGCTGGCGTGCCTGGTCATCGACAAGCCTCCCCATGACACCCTCGTCCCCCAGTGACGCGGTGCTGGAAGGTGGCCTGTGACGTTCACGACCGAGAGGGCAAATCCCCTTCGCCGATGGAACCCCGACTGGGGCGGATGCTCCACAGCTCGGCGACCGGTCGCCGCCGAGAACAACTCTTCAGGAAGCGGCCGGTCTTCGTCAAGCACTCCACCCGCAACATGACACCGTGGGACGTGCGGCGCTGGCGTGCCCCGGGGCAAAAGGTGTTGTCGCCGGGTGGGGCCGCTGCGTCATGCGGTCCCCAGGCACGAACGCTGACGACCGTGTGTCATTCTGCACGCGCTGGTGTCCGACGATGGGAGCACATATGGATCTGGGCCTGAACGGCAAGCGCGCGGTGATCACGGGAGGAAGCAGGGGCATCGGGTTTGCGATCGCCGAGGCGCTGGCCGCTGAGGGCGTGGCTGTCGGGCTCGTCGCCCGCGGCGCCGACGGCCTGGCAGTGGCCGCGGAGCGCCTGGACGGCCGGGGAGTTCCGGTCGCCACCGCGGCGGCGGACGTCATGGAACCATCGGCGCTGCAGCAGGCGGTCGACGAGCTCGCGGCCGCGTTCGGTGGCCTTGACCTCCTGGTGGCCAACGCGGGCGGCACGGTCGGCGGCGGCAACCTCACGAACTCAGGCCCGGGCGAGTTCGCGGCGACGCTCGCCTTCAACGCGGGCCACGCCGCCGAGCTGATCCGGTCCGGCCTGCCGCACCTGCGCGCGGCCGGCGGCGGCTCGGTTGTGATCATCTCCTCGATCACCGGCGTGCGCCCGGCCCCGCGTACCGCCTACGCCGCCGCGAAGGCAGCGGAGATCCAGCTCGCCGCGACCGCCGCGCAGGAGCTGGCGCCGGCGGGCATCCGGGTGAACGCGGTCAGCCCCGGCTCGATCCTGTTCACCGGGGGTTCCTGGGAAGCCTTCGCCAGGGACAACCCGGAGGACTTCGCCGCGTTCGAGGCGACCCAGTTCCCGTTCGGCCGGCTCGGCCGCCTGGAGGAGGTCGCCGGCGTGGTCGCGTTCCTGCTGTCACCGCGCGCGTCCTGGGTCACCGGGGCGAACATCGTGGTCGACGGCGGCCAGCGCTATCCCAGCGCCCGCCGCTTCGGATAAGCGGGACGATCACCCCGGGGCTGGCCGTTCACGCAGCCGTTGCATGCTGGACACGGCGGCCACACACGCGTGCTGAATCCTGGTGACCGGCGTGACCGCTGGGCGCCGGGAGGGAGCAGTCCGTTGATCAAGATAGCCAAGCCCACGAGCAGCGGGACCGTGCGCGTCACGTTCGTGCTGCCCGCGACGGAGCCCGCCGGTGCCGTGTCCGTGGTGGGTGATTTCAACGACTGGAATCCCTACGCCCACCCGCTGCGCAGGCGCGCTAACGGGATCCGCAGCGCCGTGGTGACCGCGCCCGCCGGCGCCACGCTCCGCTTCCGGTACCTGGCCGAGGGCGGCGTCTGGTTTGACGACGACACCGCCGGGGTGCGGGACGGCCAGGGGGCGACGATCACGCTCCCCGGCTGAGCACGTTTTCGCTGCGGCCGCGCTCGCCGCTGGCACGCCGTCAAGCGCAGACGGTCACGTCAGGATCCGCCCGCCCGCCGTCAGGAGCGCAGTTAGAAAGTACTTGCCTACCAGGAAAGCTTCTAGTACTTTCGGATCAGGAAAGTAATTTCCTGATCGGAGACCGCCATGAGTGACACGCAGCAGCCCCAGCCGGCCGGAACCGGGGCGGCCGGTGCCGGTGCGGCCGCCGAGCTGGCCGAGATCCAGCGGCGGCAGGAACACGTCATCGAGGCCGTGCTCGTACCACTCTGGTACTGGTGGGGGATGGCGGCCGGGATAGTAGCTATCGGCGCCGCCAGGGACAGCCGGAATCCGGTCGTGCAGGCCATCGTGATCCCGCTGGCCGCACTCGTCATAGCGGTGCTGATCGGTGTGACGATCCCCGCTGTGCGCCGTGTCCGGGTGAACAGCGCCACGCAGCCCGACGCCCGCGCCGCCGTCGCGATAGTCGGCATGATATTGCTGGTCGACGGGGTGACCGTGGGCGCCGTGATCAGCCTGGCTGCGGCCCGGGTCCCCTATCCCGCCACGATCGGCTGTGCCGCCGGGGCTGCCGTGCTTGTGATCGCCGGTCCGCTGGTGAACCGGTACCTGCGCAGTCTCATGCTGAGCCAGGCCCGGCGGCAACTGCACGGCGTGCCGCAGGCCGGAGCCGGCACCCCATGAGCACGGCTCGATTCGATGAGCTGATTCACGCGCCGACGCGGCTGGAGATCGTCTCGCTGCTCGCGGCGGCACAACGGGCCGACTTCAAGTACATCCGCGATGAACTCGGCCTGTCCGACTCGGCGCTCTCCAAACAGCTGTCCACCCTGGAGTCGGCCGGGTACGTCGAGATCCACAAGAGATTCGTGGGCAAGCGCCCGCGCACCTCAGCCAGCCTCAGCAGAGCCGGCCGTCAGGCATTCGAGCAGCACGTGGCGGCCCTGCAGCGGATCATTGCCAGGTCACAGCAAGATGCCGGCGCCGGGCCGGCCGCCGAGGCCGGGCGTGGGATCCCTAGGCGCTGAACCGCCAGACGATCGCCGACGACACGCCAGGGCCGTGGGCGGGCCGCGCCGAATGCCCGGAACCGCTCTTGACATAGACACGGCAATTTTGCTCAATTGACGCTAGCGGGTGTTATTCAATACCCGCTGTTCATGGCGTGTGCCGCCGGCTCGGCCGGCGAGCGAAATCAGGAGTTAGGCATGGGGGGACCTCAGCGAGTTTGCGCGTGGTGTGGGCACGAAATGCGGCAGGAGGCGCGATTTTGTGCCGTTTGCGGACGTGCCGCGCAAAGTGACCCTAACGAAGCTTTACCGCAGTCCCGCAGCGGCCCGGCGACCGTTTCTGCCCGCTATGAGCCGGGCCGCAAGTCAGCATCGCCGGCGCCCGCTCGGCCTTCCGGTCCGGGCGAAACGCGCCGGTCCCGCTCCCGGTGGCCGCTAATACTCGGCTTTGCCGTGTTCCTGGCCGCGGCCGGAAGCGTGGCAGCGGTATTAATACTGCACGCATCCCACGGCAGCCGGGCGGTCGCCAGCCCGCGCGGGGCGATCAAGCCCGTCTCCACGCATGGATTGCCCACCCCCGCAACGTCCCCATCGCCGTCACCGTCGCAGCCGTCACAGCAGCAGGCCGCGGACAGCCTCGCCGGGCTTCTCGCAAACAGCGTCGCGGATCGCAGTTCGATCGTCCAGGCGGTTCAGGATGTCAATCAGTGCGGGCCGAATCTGAACCAGGACTCGCAGATCTTCCAGGATGCCGCGACGTCGCGCCAGAGCCTGCTTTCCCAGCTGGCAGATCTTCCCGGGGCGTCCACGCTGCCCGCCCAGATGCTGCAGACTTTGACCAGCGCGTGGCAGGCTTCGGTGCAGGCCGATCAGGATTTCGCGCAATGGGCGCAAGATGAGGTATCGCAGGGCTGCGTTCAGAATGATCACTCCGACCCTAACTATCAGGCCGCGTCTCTTCCCGACAGCGAGGCGACGACCGACAAGAAGGCGTTCGTGAACTTGTGGGATCCCATCGCGAGCGAGTATGGGCTTCCCTCCTATCAGTGGAACCAGCTATAACGTGCCCAGTGTTACGGCTGACCGGATCGCGGCGGTGCAAGCGCACATTACCGAGGCCGTGACGCGGACCTCGGCCAGCAGCACGCTGCCAGAAAAGGAACAGGACCGGCTCCTGGCACAAGGCTGCGCCGAGGCGTGTGATCTGCTGAAGGACTGGCTTGACGATCCCTGGTGGGATCGGATCCGCTCCTCGGGCGAGGTTTCCATCAAAGAATCGGTTCCCAGCCGGAAAGAGTTTGAGAAGTTTCTCGGACCGATGCTGAAGGATTCTCTGGCCCGGGCCAGAAAACAAGGAGTAAACATCACGGAGTCCCTGGTCGACGAGGCCCGGGACAAGGTAGCCGCCACGTCCAGGCGCTATCCGAGGATGAGCCGGCAGCAATTGCTTGATGAAGCCAGGGACAGGGTGAGCTCACTGCGGCGGGAAGTCTGCGGGCTGGCAGCCGAGACGCGCGACACCCGGTCCGCCGGCTGGGGGCAGAAGGCCAGGAAAGCGCTCGGCAAGATGAGCGGGGTACTGCTCGCGATAACGCTGGCGATGGCGGGCGCCAGCCCGCACGCCGCGGCGCAGAACGCGGCCGAATGGGGGCACGCGGCCGTCGGGGCGATCGAGGTGATCACGGTTCATCAGCTCGCCGCCTCGGCCGGGGCGAGCGCGCACGTGGCGCCGGCGCGCTCAGGGCCGCGGCTTCGCTGACGCGCCGGTCACGGGCGCTGCGGCGGATACTCGTGGACGCCAAAGAAGAACGGCGCGCCGTCGGGCAGCGACACGACGCACTGCCCGGTCGCGAGGCCCGAAAGGACCCAGTCCTCGATCACGTTCCCGGTGACCACCAGCTGCTGCACCCCTTCGGACCGGACATGAGCGTGGGTGGTGATCTGCTTGCGGTTGGCGCCGAATCGCTGCCGAACCAGATCACGGCTGGCGTCATCCATCAGCCGGAAAGCAAAGACGGTCCCGAACCCAGAAAGTATGCTTGAACCGACTTCTCCGCCGTAGGCTTTCAGCACCTGGTTGACATTCTGCGTTCCTGCGATGAACTTCAGGCCGAGGGAACGTCCGAAGTTTATGCCATTGCTGATGTGTGAAAGCTGCGGCAGCAGCGCAAATTCGTCTAGCACAAAGAATACGCTTCCCGGGAGTCCTCGCCGACCCATGCCGAGCGCTTCTTTGATCGCCATGTCGATGAGCACCCGGTACACGGGGAGCAGGCGGCTGCCCGATGCGATATCGTACTCGATGAACAGCGCCCGCCCTGCTTTGCGGCGGATGAACTGCCTGACCGAGAAGTCACCGGGAAGGCGGAACACCCCGGAGAATGACGTGTTCAGCGTCTGCTGCAGGAACGCAAGTATGTCCTCGGGGCTCCGATCTCCCTCGAGATAACGGGCGGTCCCGGCCAGGTCCGGATTATGTGTTATGTCGAGCAGCTCGATCAGTTCTTCTGCGGGCAGTTCGAGCCGGCTTCTGAGGTCCTCATTAGAGTGCGGGCGGCCGTCGCGGGACATGGCCTCGGTGACGGCGGAGAAGATGTCGCGGGCACCCATTGCGAAAAAAATGTTGTTTCCGGCCTGGTCCAGCGCCTCGCTGAAGACCGTGGCAGCGATCTCGTGGACCTGCTCGCCGCGTTCGGCGGGGTCGTTACCGAGATCCGAGAACAGATTCCATTTTACGCCGCCCTCATCCTGGTCCGGGGTGCTGGAGAGGACCGCGTCTCCGGGCTGGTAGAACCTCCTGAGGAAATCTCCTTTCGTGTCGAATATAACGAAAACATCATCGCTGCCGGTGCTGCGCCCGCGGATCCAGTCCAGCAACTGGTACATTGCGTTGGACTTGCCGGTGCCGATCCCGCCGAGAAAAAGGATGTGCCGGCTGAGATATGCCTCGTCGAACCATATGTTGGCGCCGTTTCCCGGGACCATAGCCCGCATGGGCTGGCCATCGTTGCGTGGGCCCACATTCTGTGGGGGCGCCTGCACGGTCATTCCCTCGAGCACGGATACCTTCGCCCACGCCTGATCCTCCACCGGGGCACCGGCCTGCGATCGGAACGTCACGGTGATGGCCTCTTCAGGTGCGCGCGGACTGCTGCTGCCCGGGGTCGGCGCTGTAGTACTCGAACGCAAGGTCGCCCCTGGTCTGGAGGTCGAGGATCAGGGCGCCCAGTTCGTTGATGATCTGCGTGGAGTGCTCCCCGGGGGAGCCGACAAGCACGTCGAACACCGTGTGGACGCCGAACAGGGAAAGAAACGGTCGGCCGAGTGTGTGCATCACGCCGCCGACGAACCCTCGCCGGACATCGAACGTGCCGAACGATATCGGGCTGTGCCCATCGGAGCGGGAATTGATGATCACGCCGGCGGTGTCGCGTCGTGCCGCGCCTCCCGCCAGGGCCACGATGCAGACGATCACCAAAATAAACCAGATGAGCGCGATGCGGGTCGAGAACGCCAGCGAGATCAGCGCAAACAGAAAAAATACGCAGGTAAAGAACAGAAGGCCGAGGCTTATGCGGCGGGAGACGTATGCGGTCAGCCCAGTGATGTCCGCGACGTTGGTCTGCTGCATGAGCGTGCTGCGTCGCTGCGTGGCGCGGCCTTTAGCCTGAGCGTAAAAGACGACGCGGGTGTCGGTCACGTAGAGAGTGCCCTGACCTCTTGATTTGCTGCGCAACTGGACCGCCGCGTACGCGCGTAGTATCCGTTCCTGGTACCCGAGCAGAATGGGTGAGCCGGGAAGCCTGGATGTGTCGGGAACCGCATTGGGCCGCTTGGGTGCGGGCACGTCCGGCCGGGTCGCCGGGGGGCGCGAACCGGTCCAGCGCTGGGTGACTGGATCACCCGCCGGCCGTGCGGCGGGCACTTGGCTTGAAGCCGCGATCGCTGGCCCCATGCCTGGCGGCGCCTTTACCTCCGGAATTACCTGCCTGTCGCCCACCGGCAGACCGCATGAATCACAGAAGGTCCAGGACGGGTCGAGTGGCTGTCTGCAATTCGAGCAGTTCATGTCGCTGTCGCCCTTTTCTCGTTGTCAGGTTCGGCGCGCTGTCGAGCGGCCGGCGGCACCGCGGCTTGCGCTCGGTACCGCCGTGGTTCTCGCTCCGTGGTCTGCTGGAGCTCGCACGCCAACCAGGCCCCCGTCGCGGCCGCGGCCGGGACAAGATATGGCGAAACCAGAAAAGAAACGCACTTATGGTGAAAGCGGGCTAACGCCTTATTCGGCCACCCCCGCGCGGGACACGGATCATGATCATCCAATGCCGAAGCACCCCCCAATCCCTCTATGAACTGAAAATACGCTCACACTCAAGAACGGCGCAATGGCCCCGGCGAGAGTGCGCAGTATGGCCGTCCAGAGCAATGGATGAGTGCTTCTGGCCTCGCATATGACACCCGGACCGGTGCCAGGCCCGCCCCTGCCGGCATAACGTGGTGAGGTGAGCCATGCGGGTACCGATTTCTGGGATCAGTTCTTCCGCCGGCGGCTAGCGTCCGGCAACGATCTGGACTGGGAAGGCTTGTGGACCGAGCCGTTCCTGGTCTCGCTCCGGGAGGCAGGCGTACGCACGATCCTCGAGCTGGGCTGCGGAACCGGCAACGATGCCGCTCGGCTTGCCGAAGCGGGGTATTCGGTCACGGCGATCGATTGGTCTGGCGAGGCGCTTGACCAGGCGCGGACCAGGTACGGCTCGATGGTCAGCTTCGTGCTGGCGGACATGACTCAGCGGCTTCCGTTCCCGGCGGCGGCCTTTGACGCGGTCATGTCCAACGTCGCCATGCATATGTTTTCCGACCGCGTCACCCGTGCGGTCTTCGCGGAGGTTGGGCGGCTGGTCCGCCCGGGTGGGCTGTTCTTGTTTCACGTCAACGCGCTGGAGGACCGGCCGCTGCGCGGCCGCAGGCTGCCAGCGCGCGAGCTCGAGCCGGATTACGTGGTCGAGGAGTCGGGCCAGACCATGCACTTCTTCTCAGCGGAGTACCTGCGCGAACTCCTCGGGGAATGGCGGGAATTGCATCTGGACCCGGTCCAGATCCCGCACCACGAGACGGGTGAGCCGTACAAGCACGTCTGGCGCGGCATAGCACACCGCTGCGACCCGGGGAGCAACTGATGGTGACCAACCGTTCGGTTCCGGCCGGCGCCGTGCTGCCGCACGTCAGCTACCGGGACGTTTCCGCGGCGTCGGCATGGCTGGCCGGCGTATTCGGTTTCACCGAGTACTACCGGTACGGGCCGCCGGGTGCGCCCAGCGGAGCCCAGATGTACCTGGGCGACGCCTGGATCATGCTCGACACACCGGACACCGGCGAGAAGACGCCGGCCGAACTCGGTTACGGCACCCAGTCGCTCACCATCTTCGTCCCCGACGTCGATGCCCACTACAGCAGAGCGAAGTCGGCCGGTGCCACGATCGTGGAAGACCTTCACGAGACCATCTACGGCGAGCGCCAGTACGGTGCCCGGGACCTCGACGGCCATCACTGGCTCTTCTCCACCCACGCCCGCGACGTCGGTCCCGCCGAATGGGGCGCAACAATCACGAGCCAGCCCCGCAATCTGACCTCAGCCGGGTAACGCTGAATCCCGGAAGCTAGCTCGGCTCGCGGGAGCGCGGGACGACGAGCCCCGACTCGTAGGCGGTCACGACAGCCTGCGTCCGGTCGCGCAGGCCCAGCTTGCCGAGCACCCGGCTGACGTGCGTCTTGACGGTCTCCTCGGTGACCACGAGCCGGGCCGCTATCTCCGGGTTGGACAGACCCTCGGCGATCAGCCGGAGTACCTCGGTCTCGCGCGGGGTCAGCTCGCGCAGCGCGGCCATGGCCGTCAGCGGGGTGGCCTGCCGGGGCCGGATCCGGGAGAACTCGCTGATCAGCCGGCGGGTGACGGCCGGGGCGAGCAGTGCCTCACCGGCCGCGATCACGCGCACGGCCTCGAACAGCCGTTCCGCGGTGACGTCCTTCAGCAGGAAACCGCTGGCACCGGCGCACAGCGCGTCGTAGACGTAGTCATCCAGGTCGAATGTGGTGAGGATGAGGATGCGCGGCCCGCCCTCGCCGGGCTCGGCCAGCTGCCTGGTCGCCTCGATGCCGTCGGTGCCCGGCATCCGCACGTCCATCAGCACCACGTCGGGACGCAGCTCGCGGCAGATCCTGACCGCCTCGCTGCCGTTGACCGCGGTGCCCACGACCTCGAAATCCGGCTGGGTGTCGAGCAGCGTCGCGAACCCGGTGCGCACCACCTGATGGTCGTCGGCCACGACGATCCTGATGAGCGGGGACGGCGCCGTCATGCCGCCGCGTCCGCCTTGGCGGGCAGCCTGGCCTCGACCAGAAAACCGCCGCCGGGAGCCGGGGCGGTGCGCAGCTCGCCGCCGACGGCGGCGGCGCGCTCCCGCATGCCGAGCAGGCCGTGGCCGTGCTCGGGCCGTGGCGAAGCCGGCCCGGACGGCGGACCGGGTCCGTTGTCCCTGATCCGCAGCCGGAGCTCGTCACCCGCGTAATGCAGCTCGACGTCGACGGCGGCGCCGGGCGCGTGCCGCCTGGCGTTCGTGAGCGCCTCCTGGACGATGCGGAAGGCGGCCAGCTCGACCCCGGGATCCAGCGTGGTCAGGGCGCCGTGCACGATGAGCCTGGCACCGCTGCCCGCCGCGTCCCTGGCCTCGTCCAGCAGTTCGTTGAGCTGCTGCAGGCCCGGCTGCGGCTGGCGGTCGGCCACGACGGTCTCGGTATCCTCGCGCAGCACCCCGAGCAGCCGCCGCATTTCGGTCAGCGCGGCGCGGGCGGTGTCGCCGATCGCGGACAGCCGCTGCGCGCCGGCCGCCGGCATCCCCGGCGTGGCCAGCCGGGCGGTCTCGGCCTGCACCGCGATCATGGAGATGTGGTGGGCCACCACGTCGTGCAGCTCGCGAGAGATGCGCGCGCGCTCCCCGCGTGCGGTGTGCTCGAGCAGCGTGCCGGCGATCTCCTGCTGCGTGGCGCTGTGCTGCACGGCCTGGGTGCGCGATCGCCGGGCAGCACCGGCCCAGGCGGCCGCCGGGCCGAGCGCGGCGGCCAGGATCGCCAGCAGTCGCAATTCCATGCCGCCGAGCAGCGGGCGCGGAGGATTGGGCGTGACGGCGAGCGCCACGGCCGTGACCAGGAAGGGCAGGACCAGCACAGCGGGCAGGACCTGTGAACCGCTGTTTCCCAGCCGGTACAGGGCAACCACCAGCACTATCAGGCCCGGCACGGTCAGCGTCCGGAACACCAGAAGCGACAGCAGGCTCGCCGCGCCGACCGCCACTGCCGCCGCGGCCGGGTGCGTCCACAGCGCACCGAGCGGCACCGTGGTGAGCACGGTGACCAGCGCCAGGACGAGCAGCAGGAAGGCTCGCGACGGGCTCGCCGGCGTTGACGCGACCGCCGTGCTGGTCAGCGCCTCGACCACCGCGAACCCGGCCAGGGCCGCGCTGACGAGGACGGGCTCGTACCCCGCCGCCGCGATCCGCCACCGGGTGCCTGCCCGCCGGCCATGCCAGGCCCCCGGGCTCACCCTGCTTACCCAGCTCATTCAGCCATTCTCGCTGCTGCGGCGCGCTCTGGCGTCCCTCTGGCCGGCCATCCCGCCATCCCCCGTGCGGGGGATGCGCGGGCGGATGTCCCTCGCCCCGGCGATGGCCAAGACGGCTCCGCCGCGTGACGACCGGACTGAGTCCGAGTCCCTAGTCTGCCTGGCATGGAAGCAACGATCGAAGTGGCCGGGCTGTGCAAGCGGTTCGGGCCGACGCTGGCGCTGGATGGGATGACCTTCACCGTCGCCCCGGGCCAGGTCACCGGCTTTGTCGGGCCGAACGGGGCCGGCAAGTCCACCACGATGCGGGTGATCCTCGGCCTGGACGCGGCCGACGAGGGCACCGCGCTGATCGGGGGGCGGCGCTACCAGGACCTGCGGCACCCGCTGAGCCACGTCGGGTCGCTGCTGGACGCCGGCGCCCTGCAGCCAAGCCGCAGCGCCCGTAATCATCTGCTGTGGCTGGCCCACTCGCAGGGCCTGAACGCCCGGCGGGTCGACGAGGTGGTCGAGCAGGCCGGCCTGCGGTCCGCGATCAAGCGCAGGGCGGGCGGCTATTCCCTCGGCATGCGGCAGCGGCTCGGGATCGCCGCGGCGATGCTGGGTGACCCGCCGGTCCTGATGATGGACGAGCCGTTCAACGGCATGGACCCGGAGGGCATCGTGTGGATGCGGGGGTACCTGCGGTCGCTCGCCGCCCAGGGCCGCGCCGTACTCGTGTCCAGCCACCTGATGAGCGAGCTGGAGGACACCGCCGATCATCTCGTGGTGGTCGGCCGCGGCAAGGTCATCGCCGACACCGGCGTCGCGGACCTGATCTCGGCCGCGTCCGGCGACCGGGTCGCCGTGCGCACCACCGCGCGGACGGAGGCGATGACCGCGCTGACCCAGGCGGGCGCGACAGTGGCGGCCACGGGTCCGGACACGCTGACGGTCTCCGGGCTGACCGCGCAGCGGGTGGTGACGCTGCTCAGCGACGGTGCGGTGCCGTTCTCCGAGGTGTCCGCGCACCGCGCGACCCTGGAAGAGGCGTACATGGAACTGACCAGGGACGCGGTCGAGTTCCGCGCAGCGGACGGCACCGGGGCGGCGCGATGACCGCCGGCACCATCACCCCGTACCACTCGCCCGGGCCGGCCGGGCGCGATGGTTTCGCCCAGCTGGTGCGCGCCGAGTGGGACAAATTCCGTTCCGTGCGCGGCTGGGTCATCGGCATGGTGGTCGCGGTGCTGCTGATGCTCGCGGTCGGCCTGCTCGGCGTGCAGAGCAGCGTCACGTGCAGCAGCGGCCCGCACGCGCCGGTGCGGCACGGTGCGGCCTGCGGCAGGTCCTCGGTTCCGGTCGGCCCGGGCGGCGAGGCGGTGACCGACCACTTCTACTTCGTGCGCCAGCCGCTGACCGGCAACGGCACCATCACCGCCCAGGTCACGTCGCTGACCGGCGAGCAGCAGGTCCCCGGTCCCGCCTCCGGGCCGTCCAATCCCGCAAGCCCGCCCAGCCTGCGCCCGGGCCTGCGGCCGTGGTCCAAGGCCGGGATCATCATCAAGCAGAGCACGAAGCAGGGATCGGCGTACGCGGCGATGATGGTCACCGGCGGCCACGGTGTGCGGATGCAGTACGACTACACCCAGGACATTGCCGGGATGGTCGGCAAGGTCTCGGTGGCGCACCCGCGCTGGCTGCGGCTGACCCGGTCCGGCGACACGATCACCGGTTATGACTCGGCCGACGGCATCCACTGGACCAGGGTCGGCTCCGCCGACCTGGCCGGGCTGCCCTCGACCGTGCAGGTCGGCCTGTTCGCCACCTCACCGACGTACGTGTACGAAACCTCGTCGTTCGGCAGCGGCAACTACACCGGCGTGGGCACCGTGGCCACCGGTGTCTTTGACCACCTCGGCGTCTCCGGCCAGCACGGCGGGACATGGACCGGTGACGCCGTAGGAGGCGTCGGCGGGGTCGGGCCGAACGAGGGCGAGGGCTACCAGCAGGCCGGCGGCAGGTTCACCGTGACCGGGACCGGCGACATCGCGCCGCTCACGGCCGGCCCGGGGTCGCAGGCAGGCCCGTCGGGCACCATCGAGCAGCACCTGGTGGGCACGTTCGCCGGGCTGATCGCGGTGATCGTGATCGCGACGATGTTTATCACCGCCGAGTACCGGCGGGGCCTGATCCGGGTCACCCTGGCCGCGAGCCCGCGCCGGGGGCGGGTGCTGGCCGCCAAGGCCGTCGTGATCGGCGTGGTCACGTTCGTGCTGGGGCTGATCGCGGCGGT